>CAWWAF010000045.1:0-27426 GCA_963934795.1 uncultured bacterium | reverse complement strand
GGCGGAGCCGCGACATCGCCCTGTCCGCCGCCGCCGCCACCGCCGCCGGGGCCGGGTTCTGCCACGAACACGAGCTGCACAAGGTCAGAGGACGGATCCGGGGGGGCCTCCAGGCCAGCGCTCGGGCCGGATGCGGTCGCCATTACGAGCAGCACCGCGAGAACCGCGCCGTGCGCAGAGCCGGAGACGAGCAGGGAGACCCCCGTTGTCTGGCCGCTGCGAGCCGACCCATTCTGGGTCGGCGACAGCAAGCCGATGCCCGCCGCACTCGGGGACGCGGTCAGCCGCCCTTGACGCAAGGCGCGGCACGCGTGCACCGCGTCGCCGAGCGTGACGAGTGCGCCGTCAATGGTGGAGATCGTCGCCTGCCGGATCAGCGTGCGCACCTGAGGCGCCGGCACTCCAGCCGCCCGTGCGAGCTCATTCGCCGAGTACACGTCTGGCAGGGGTGCGGTGTCTGGGGGCATGACAGTTGGGGGTCAGCTCAGGCAAACGTGACCCACCCCATTGGGAAGCAAGAGGCTTGCCGTTGTCCAGACCGTCCAGCCGCTGAAATCGGCCGTCTTTCTGGGCTACTGGCCGCCTAGCAAGACATGGTGTGCTCCCAGGAGGTCACTGCCACCGCCGGACCTGCCATTAGGCCGTGTCTGGCTTCAACCCCTCGGTGAACGTCAGCCCGCCCTGCTCGGCGAGGGTGCGTACCGGTTGAAAACCCTCGGCCTGTAGCGCTGCTTCCGCGCCGCCGTGCGTCCGGTAGTGGGGATCGAGTTGGCGGGCCGAGAACAGCGCGCCGAGTCCGCCGCGCGGTGCGGGTTCGATGACCAGGCACCGCCCGCCGACGCGGAGCACTTGTCGCGCGCCCTGGAGCGTACCGACCCGTTCGTGTGGCCGCATACCTCCGATCAGGTCCGGGATGATCACAATGTCGAACCAACCCTCCGCGAACGGCGGCTCCCTGAGTGGCGCGACCTTCACGTCAACGAGCACCCCTCTGGATGTCGCCGCTCGGGCCAGGGTCTCCTGCGCCCGTTCGTCGGGTACCAGCGCTGAGGCCTGCCCGTTCAGTCCCACCGCGCTGGCCAGGCGCGCGATGAGGTCGGGGTCTCCCGCCCCGATCTGCAGCACGCGGTTGTCGCGCCGCGGCCCGATCATGGCCATCCGAAGATCCGATTCACCCTTGAGTTTCTTGAAGATCGGCATGGTGTGCGGCGACGAGCGTTGGCTGGCGGATACGTCGAGGTTCGACTCCGGCGTCCGTTCGGTGCGTCGAACCCCGATCGGTCGCCATGATATAGTGACGCGCCGTGAAACACCCAGTTGAAATTGCCCCCGCTACAGGGAAGCTTGGAGTCATGCTGGTTGGCATGGGCGCCGTCAGCACCACATTCATTGCCGGCACGCTGCTCATCAAGAAGGGGCTCGCGCCGCCGATTGGTTCGCTCGCCGAGATGGGCACCGTCCGCCTTGGCAAACGAACCGAGGGCCGGTCGCCCCTCATCAAGGACTTCGTGCCGTTGGCCGGGCTCGACGATCTGGTGTTCGGTGCCTGGGATATTTTTGAGGACAACGGCTTTGAAGCGGCCACGACCGCTGGCGTGATCGAGCCTGCGCTGCTGGAGCAGATTCGCCCAGAACTCGAGGCGATCAAGCCGTGGCCGGCGGTTTTCGACCAGCGCTACGTGAAGCGCCTCATGGGCACCAACATCAAGACCGGTGCCAACAAGCTCGTTCTTGCCGAGCAGATCCGCGAGGATATGCGTCGGTTCAAAGAGACGAACCAGCTTGATCGCCTTGTGATGATCTGGTGCGGCAGCACCGAGATCTTCCTGACGCCGAGTGAGGCGCACCAGTCTATCGAGGCGTTTGAGGCGGCGATGGCGGCGAACGCCGACGAGATCTCGTCCAGCATGGTGTACGCCTACGCCGCGCTGAAGGAGGGCATCCCGTATGCGAACGCGGCGCCCAACCTGAGCGCAGATTTCCCGGCGCTGGACCAGTTGGCGATAGACAACGGCTCGCCGGTGTGCGGCAAAGACCTGAAGACCGGTCAGACGTTGATCAAGACGATCATCGCGCCCGGTCTCAAGGCGCGTCTCATCGGCGTAGCGGGGTGGTACTCGACCAACATTCTGGGGAATCGCGACGGCGAGGTGCTGGACGACCCCGAGTCGTTCAAGACCAAGGAAGAGAGCAAGAAGTCGGTGCTGGATTACATCCTCCAGCCGGATCTCTACCCCACGCTCTACAAGGACCTGTGTCACGTGGTCCGCATCAATTACTACCCGCCGCGGGGCGACAACAAAGAAGGCTGGGACAACATCGATCTCGTCGGCTGGCTCGGATATCCAATGCAGCTGAAGATCAACTTCCTGTGTCGCGACAGTATTCTCGCCGCGCCAATCGTGTTGGATCTCGTGCTGTTCTTGGATTTGGCAAAACGGGCCGGCATGAGTGGGATACAGGAGTGGCTGTCGTTCTACTTCAAAAGTCCCGTCCACGCGCCCGACGTCTACCCCGAGCACGATCTCTTCATTCAGCTCATGAAGCTGAAGAACACGCTCCGATTCATGCGTGGTGAGGAGTTGATTACCCACCTCGGCCTCGAATACTACGACTGATCCCCCCTCCAACCGCCATGTCTCCGACGCTGCTCCAGCCTGTGCTGTTCGGCGGCCTGTTCATGGGGGTGCTCTCCGCGCTGCCGATTATTTCGCTGGGTAATTGCTGCTGCCTCTGGAACATGGGCGGCGGCATGGTGACCTCCTATCTCACGCAACACGGCAGAACCGAGCCGTTGCAGCTCGGCGAGGGGGCACTTGGCGGCTTCCTGGCCGGTGTGTTGGGGGCGGTCATCTACGCTGTCGTGTCCGTACCGGTGCAACTGGTGACGGCGCCGATTCAGCGAGGCCTGCTGGAGGGGTGGCTGAATTCGGCCGCGGACGTGCCGCCCGAGGCGCGCGAGATGCTTGAGCGTTTTGGGGACAGCAGTGGCGTCGCCGGCGTACTTGTCGGGTTTTTTTTCATGCTGATGGTCGGCATGATCTTCACGACGGTGGGTGGTCTGCTCGGCGCGTTGGTGTTCCGCCCGACCCAGCCCGCCGCGCCACCAGCTCCGCCGCTCCCGCCGCCCCAGCCCCAGACATAACACCCGCGCGCCTCTGCTGATCTACTCTCGATGTGAACCTATTGTCACTGGGCGTCGTCTGAACTGGGGGGGGCTCACGTGGGTGGCCCGTCAGTCGTTTTAACGCATTGCTGCGGTCACCCGGACGGAACACACGAGATGGCACTCATCGAAACTCGCGACCTGTGGAAGACATACACCATGGGGGGAGAGCAAATTCACGCGCTACACGGTGTGTCCATGGAGATCGAGCGGGGCGAGTATGTGGCCATCATGGGGCCGTCCGGATCTGGCAAGTCGACCTTCATGAATCTTGTCGGATGCCTCGATACCCCGAGCAAGGGCAGCTACTTGCTGAACGGTCACGAAGTGCGGGAGATGGACGATGACGAGTTAGCGCGGATCCGCAACGAAGAGATCGGTTTCGTCTTCCAGACATTCAACCTGCTTCCACGTGCGACTGCGCTCCACAATGTGGAGTTGCCGCTCGTGTACGCGGGGGTCCCCGGCCCTTTGCGGCGGGCCCGCGCCCTTGAGGCATTGGCACACGTCGAGCTCGGTGATCGGGTGACGCATCGGCCGAATCAGTTGTCTGGCGGGCAGCGGCAGCGGGTCGCAGTGGCTCGGGCGCTGGTGAACAACCCATCCATTCTGCTGGCCGATGAGCCGACGGGCAACCTTGATTCGAAGACCAGCCTGGAGATCCTGGCCCTGTTCGAGCGGCTCCACGGCATGGGCAACACCATCATCCTGATCACCCACGAGCCGGAGGTGGCGGAATATGCGCACCGGGTGATCCATCTGCGAGACGGCCAGATCGCAGAGGACGTTCGTCAGTCGCACCGCTCGCCGGCCATGGGCGTTCCGTCCTGAGCGCGGACACACCCCGCTATTGCTCGTTGCGCAAGGCATCTGGCCCGTGACGCCCCGCTGATCGGTGCCGCTATACCCGTGCCCAGTGCGCCGGGTTCACTTCGCGCATCGGAAGCACCCGACTGTCTTCGGCGTCCTGGCCACCCTGCCCTTGGTCCTGGCCGTGCTCAGCGCTTCTCTGAGCACGGCCACCCCCGACCGCTAACAGCTCTTGCGTGTACGGGTGACGTGGCGCGGAGAACAGCGCGTCCGTCGGAGCCAATTCGACGATTCGGCCGACGTGCATGACCGCCGCGCGGGTCGTCAGGTGCCGGACCAGGCGGAGATCGTGCGTGATAAGAAGCAGCGCCAGGTTCAGGTCCTTCCTCAGGCGTAGGAGGAGGTTGACGATCTGGGCTGCCACCGACGTGTCGAGAGCGGATACCGGTTCGTCGAGCACGAGGAGCTGAGGATTGAGCGCGAGGGCTCGGGCCAGGGCAATTCGCTGTCTCTGACCCCCGCTCAACTCGTTCGGTCTTCTCCTCCCGTACGCCGGGTCCAATCCCACGAGGTCAAGAAGCTCCGCGACACGCGCGTCCCGGGTCGTGGCGGTCCCCACGCCATGCACCACCAACGGTTCGGCGACGCTCTGACCAACGGTGCGGCGTGGATTGAGTGACGAGTATGGGTCCTGAAACACCGGTTGCATAGCGCGGCGCATGGCTCGTAGCCGAGGACGCGACATCGCGTAGATCGATTCCCCTGCGAAGGACACGTCACCGGACGTGGGACGTGTGAGTCCCAAGATGCATCGGGCGGCGGTGGTCTTACCGCTCCCGGATTCTCCGACGAGCCCAACGCTCTCTCCCTGGGCGATGTCGAAGCTGACGTCGTCGACCGCGCGAGTCACCACCGGTGCGCGCCAAAATCGTCGACGAACGAACTGTTTTCACAGCCGCCGGACGTCGAGGAGCGGGCGCAGCGCCACGTCGCTGTCCCTAGGCATCGGGTGTGTCCGTGGCGGGCGCCCCCGCGGCGGGGTCATACAGATGGCAGAGAGTGGACACGTCGGCCGCTGGCACCCACTGCGTTGGCGGCAAGCGCTCACACGGGTCAAACCGTTGGGGGCATCGTGGCGCGAACGCACAGCCGGGCGCGAGTAACCCCGGTGCGGGTGGAACCCCGTCGATCGTCGGCAACGTCGTGCCAGGCTCGGCGCCCGGAACCGACGCCAGCAAGCCTAGGGTGTAGGGGTGTGCCGGGGTGTCGAGTACCTGCCTGGCTGGGCCCTGCTCGACGATCTCGCCGGCATACATCACGGCCACTCGATTGGCGCAGCTGGCGACGACGTCCAGGTCGTGGCTGATGATGAGTATGGCGAGGCCCCGTTGCACGACCAACTCGCGGAGCAGGTCCACGATTCGCGCCTGGGTCGGCGCATCGAGGCCGGTCGTTGGCTCATCAGCGATGAGGAGCGCCGGGTCGCCGGCGAGGCCCAACGCGAGCATCACCCGTTGTCGCAGGCCGCCCGACAGCTGGTGCGGGTAGTCACGGGCCCGCTGCGCCGGGTGTGGAATGTGCACCGTGTCCAGCAGGTCGAGCATATGGCTGTGGACATCGCGCGGCGTCGTCACCGCGTGCGCCAGCAGCGTTTCGATGATCTGATCGCCAACCGTGAAGACGGGATTGAGCGCCGTGGCGGGGTCTTGCGGCACCAGTGCGATCTCCCCGCCACGAATCTGCTCCAACGCTGCGTTCTTCAGTCCGGCCAGGTCGCGCGCCCGCCACTGGACCGAACCACCCGTGATCCGGCCAGACGTTGGCAGGAGCCGCAGGAGCGACAGGGCGGTGACCGACTTGCCACTGCCAGACTCGCCGACTAGGGCCACGGTTTCGCCCGCTCGCACCTGGAAGCTGACCCCTCGCACAACCGGAACGCTCCGCCCGCCGACCGTGAATGCCGTCGTCAGTCCTTCGACGCGGAGCAAATCGGGCGCAGGCACTAGAACCCGTCTTCGCTGTGCTCGCCGAAGACCGCCCGAAGTGTGTCGGCGATTTCGCCTACCGTTGCTCGCGCTTCGACCGCGGCAATGATCGGTGGCATCAGATTCGTGCCGTCTCGGGCAGCTCTGCTGACCGCCTCCAGCGTCTCGCGCGACCGGACCCCGTCCCGTGATGCGCGGAGCGCCGCGACGCGTGCACGCTGGTCTTGCTCCACCGCCGGGTCGATGCGTAGCACGTCGATGCCGGGAGGCGTCTCGTCAGCGAAACGATTCACACCGACGACCACACGTTCACCGCGATCGATCTCCTGTTGATGTCGGTACGCTGAGTCTTGAATGTCACGCTGAATCAGGCCGCGTTCGATGGCTCTCAGTGTGCCGCCATCCGCCTCGATTCGCTGCAGCAGGGCCGTCGCGCCTTGCTCGATCCCATCGGTCAGCGATTCGATCGCGTAGGAACCAGCTAGTGGGTCAACGGTGTTGACGACACCGGTTTCCGACGCGATCACCTGCTGCGTGCGCAGCGCAATCTGCGCTGACGCTTCGGTGGGGAGCCCCAGCGCTTCGTCGCGTCCATTGCAGTGGAGCGACTGTGTCCCGCCGAGAACCGCCGCCATCGCCTGCAGTGCCACGCGCACGATGTTGGTATCCGGCTGCTGCGCGGTGAGGGTGCTCCCGGCCGTCTGCGTATGAAAGCGGAGCTGCTGCGCGCGTGGTTCGGTGGCGCCAAACCGGTCTCGCATCAGGTGCGCCCATAGTCGCCGCGCGGCGCGGAACTTCGCCACTTCTTCCAGGAAGTCATTGTCGGCCGAGAAGAAGAACGACAGGCGACGCCCGACATGATTGACGTCGAGCCCGGCGTCAATGGCCGCCTCGACATAGGCGATGGCGTTGGCAAACGTGAACGCCACTTCCTGCACCGCCGTCGCGCCTGCCTCACGAATGTGATACCCGCTGATGGAGATCGGATGCCATCCCGGCAGTTCAGCACCGCAATACGCCACGACGTCTGTCACGATTCGCAGGGATGGTTGCGGCGGGAAGATATACGTGCCCCGCGCCACGTACTCCTTCAAGATGTCGTTCTGCACGGTGCCCGCGATGGTGCGCGGTTCTACACCTTGTCGGCGCGCCGTCGCGATGTACAACGCGAGGAGGATGATGGCGGTCGCGTTGATCGTCATCGATGTCGACACGCGGTCGAGCGGAATCTCGTCGAACAACTGCGCCATGTCCTCGATGGAATCGATGGCGACGCCGACTCGACCTACCTCGCCGGCGGCGAGGGTGTGGTCCGAGTCGTGGCCGATCTGCGTGGGGAGGTCGAACGCCACGCTCAGCCCACTGACCCCTTGATCCAGCAGATATCGATACCGCCGGTTCGATTCCGCGGCCGTCCCAAAGCCCGCGTACTGGCGCATTGACCAGAGCCGACCTCGATACATCGTGGGGTAGATGCCCCGGGTGAAGGGAAACTCTCCGGGAGCGCCGAGCGCCTCCGCCGGTTTCCAGTCGAGCAGGTGTTCAGGGGTCGGGGTCTTGGAGGCCATGGCAGAGCTATTTTAGTGGATCAGCGACCCCATGGTCCCAGCTCCTACGTCGGGCCATGGGCCCAGCGACCGTCATCTCCTTGACACAACAATATGTAGCGCTTAGTATTGCCCCCTGCTACTATATTTAGTTGTATCTCCCATCAACACTCCCTATTTGGACATGGCTCTGGTCCGGTCTCCAGAATCACCGCGCCCGGCGCGGCCCCGCTCGGCCTGGGGAAATCTGCAGTTCCACTCAGGTGACCGCGCCAGAGGGTTCGTTGGCGCCGGTGAGGAGGTCCCAGGATGGACGATGTCGTAAGCCAATTGTCCCGTGAGCTCGCGCACGCCATGGCAGCCGCTGTCGCGGGTGACCCGCGGGTGGAAGCGTGTCATGAGAAGGCGAAGGCGTCGGGTTACGAGATGAGGGTGTCGCTCGAGGCCCTCATCGGGTTCGCGAATCGGACGAGCGAGCCGGAGTTGGCCAAGGTCGGCGTCGCCGTGGAGCACGCCGCATCGGTCCCCAAAGAGATGGGCATGAACTCGAACGATCGGCGATTTCTGCGGTCGCTTCGCATCGCCGCCGACGAGGCCGGGCAGCCGGCCGACTAGGGCACGAGGCGGAGGTCGCGGCCGGTCATCTCCGTCGGCTGCTCCAATCCCAGTATCGCCAGCATTGTGGGCGCGACGTCGCGGAGAGACCCATCGCGCATGGGCATGTCAGCCCTGACGTCTGGCCCCATGAGTACGACCGGAACCGGGTTGGTTGTGTGCGCAGTGTGCGGACCGTTGCGCGCGGGGTCCCACATCTGCTCAGCGTTCCCATGGTCAGCCGTAATGATCACCGTGGCGCGTGCGCTTTTGGCCGCGGTCATGATGCGGGCCAGGCACCGGTCTAGCGTCTGGACGGCGGCGACGGTCGCCTCGACGTTGCCCGTGTGTCCCACCATATCCGCGTTCGCGAAGTTGCAGATCACCACATCGTGACGCCGCTCGTTCAGATCCGCCACGAGGTGGTCGGTGATGCCAGCGGCGCTCATTTCAGGCTGTAGGTCGTAGGTTGGCACGGTGGGCGAGGGCACCAATATTCGTTCCTCCCCGCTCGCGGGGCGTTCTTCTCCACAGTTGAAGAAGTAGGTCACGTGCGCGTACTTCTCCGTTTCGGCCAGTCGTAGATTGGTGCGGCCGTGGGTCGTCAGGACATCAGCCAGGCTGGCGGAGAACGTGGCCGGCTCAAAGACGACCGGGAGATCGAACGTGGCGTCATACTCGGTCAGTGTCGCCACCCGCAGCGCGGGCGGTTCGACACGGTCGAATCCGTTGAAGTCCGCAAAGGCCAAGGCTCGCGTCAGCTGGCGCGCACGGTCAGCGCGATAGTTGAAGAACAGCACCGCATCGTCGTCCCGCAGCAGGCCGACCGGCTGATCGTCCGCATCGGTCACGACGCAGGGCTCAATGAACTCATCGGTCGTTCCGTTGGCATAGGCCTGTTCGACCATGGCCACGGGGTCCCGGCCATGTTCGCCGACACCTCGAGTCATGACGTCGTAGCCTCGCCGCGTGCGGTCCCACCGTTTGTCACGATCCATCGCGTGGTAGCGTCCGCAGATCGTCGCGATGCGGCCAACCCCGGCGTCGGCGCACACATCCTGTAGCGTGCCCAAATAGCCCGCGCCGCCGGTAGGGGCCGTGTCGCGCCCGTCTGTGATGGCGTGAATATAGACACGCGCGACACCGCGGTCGGCTGCCATCCGGATCAGCGCATGTAGGTGGCGCTGGTGGGCGTGTACGCCACCGTCCGACAGGAGTCCGACCAGGTGCAAGGCCCGACCGCCGTTCGTGCAGGAATCGAAGAGGCGATTCAACGTCTCATTCCGTGCGAGGTCGCCTCCCGCAATCGCCTGGTCGATACGGGTCAGGTCTTGGAAGACCACTCGCCCGGCGCCTAGGTTCATATGACCCACTTCGGAGTTGCCCATTTGGCCCGGTGGAAGTCCGACCGCCTCGCCGCAGGTGGTGAGGAGCGACGAAGGGTACCGCTCACGCAGCTCACGATAGACCGGTGTGTCGGCTTGCAGAATCGCGTTTCCGTCTCGCTCGGTGCTTTCGCCCCAGCCGTCGAGGACGATGAGCACGAGAGGTGGCTCCGACTGGCTGTTGGCGTTGGACATGACCGTTTCTGCGCTCCGTTCAGTGTGGTGCGTCTGCTGTTCGGCGTTGCTCGAGTCTCGCGCGCTTCATCCGCGGTGGCGCGGCGGTGGCACGGACGCGTGGTTCGCGGTACGGCGCGGACCACGCAACACCAGATGCTGTGGCCTAGCTATCGGCAGCGGCGCACAGGGCTGCGGATGATACCACGTGCTTGCAAGTCGCACGCAACGCCGTGCGGGTCGGAAGTTCTGTTTTTACAACTAATTAGGGAGAGTTCGTGCGATTGACTTGTTCCCTGGGGGGCACCTATGATCCAGAATGACTCGTTGTTCTCGTCGCCGACCACCACGTTCAGAGGAGATACCAGCACCATGACGTCGATTGGTCGCCGCCGTCCTGCGTGGAATGCCCTCTGTGGCGCGCTGGCCGGTCTCACCCTCATAGCTGCCGTCGGACATGCCCAAGAGGTGCCCACTGAGGCGCAGCAGGAGGAGTATGTGGCGCTCGCGACGATCGTGGGTGCCGCCCTGCAAGGCCAAATCGTGCCAACCGGTGAGCCGTTCGGTTGGGCGAATGACTTCCTGAAGAGTAGCGACCAGACCACATTCGTACCGTTCACGTTGTCCATCGAACGTACGAAAGTCTCCACGCCCCGCGCCGCGCTGTACATCTTCGTGTCTGAACGCGGCGCGACGGCGACTGCCGGGTCCGGGGGAGCGACTCAGCCCCCCATGCCGGTGTTTGAGGACGCGTACCACGTGGATCTCGGGGCCCCGAATGCGGACGGGTTCTACCAGGTCCGCCGCGGATTCTGGGCGCCGGCCGGCGATTACGACGTGTACATCGCGCTGAGCGAGAGCGCCGTGGCTGAGGGGGACGAAGCCCAGAACCCGATGATGTTGAAGAAGCTCCTGTCGGTTCCGGACATGTGGTCCGACCAGCTCACGACGAGTACCGTGATGCTGGCCGAGCGGGTTGAGCCGCTCTCCGAGCCCCTCCCCCCCGAGCAGCAGTTGGCGAACCCATACACGCTTGGCACGCTGCGGGTCGTTCCCAAGCGCACCGTCGACTATCTCACCAGCGACGACCTCTCGATTGTGTTTCTTGTGTACAACGTGGGACTCACAGTGACCGGGATGCCTGACGTCAACATCGAGTACAGCTTCAGCACGCGAGGTGTTGCGGGCGACGAGTTTTTCAATGTCACCAGTCCGCAGACGTTCAACGCTGAAACCCTCCCGACGGGTTTCGACTTTGCCGGCGGGCACCAACTGATCGGGGGCCAGGCGGTCCCGTTGAGCGAGTTCCCAGTCGCCGACTATCGACTGGAGGTCACGGTCACTGACAACACGAACGGCGCGTCACTGATTCACAACGTGGATTTCACGGTGTCGGCGTCCTGAACAGGCGTCAATACTGACCTATCGTCACGACACATCGAAGAGAGGCACTATGTTTCGGTCTCCCCAGATGATCGTCGTCGCTGTGGTCGCTACCCTTGGGGGCGGCGCGTCCGCGGCGACCGCCGGACAACGAACTTTGCGCGTGGCCGCGGATGGGGTCGTGACCCCGCTGACGGAGGCCATGGCGGCTGGTCGGATCGTGGGGGCCGTGGCCGACGGAGCGGGAAGACCATTGGAGGGCGTGATGGTCTCCGCATTCGGACCCTCCGGGTCCGAGCTGGCCTTATCGGATCGGACCGGGCGTTTTCTTTTGAGCGCGTTGGCGCCGGGCGACTATATGGTGCAAGCGCACCTTCCCGGTTTCGTGGCCTCACCCCGGGCGCTGATCGCGGTGGCTGCCCGGACGCCGGCCCGGCATTCGATTACGTTGAACCGGGTGGGGCCGGAGGCCGCCGTGGAAGCGGTTCAGTCCACCGTTGGTGTGTCCCGTCCGCGTCGCGGTCAACGGGGAGAGTCGCAGGACGACACTGCGACCGACCACGACGCCGACCACGCGGCGAGTTCAGCACCGCACGATCACAGCGAAAAAGCGTGGCGACTCCGCCGGGCCCGCCGGAGCGTCTTGAAGACGACCGACGCCTGGATCGGGGCCGCCAAGACGGGGACCATCGGTGCCGGCGGCGTCGACGCGGTCGCTCTGGCGGCGCGGCGTGGCCTGTCGGCCGTTCGCTATACGCCCGGGCTGGCTGACTTGCCGCTGTCCGGGGAGGTCAACCTGCTCACTCGCGGGCTGAACCTCCTCACCGGGGAGTCTCGACCAGCCAACATCGCGAACCTGGCGGTCGGCGCTCCGGCGTGGAACGGCGACTGGTTCGCCAAAGGCGCCATGACCACGGGGGTGGTCTCGTCCTGGATCGCGTCTGGCGCCTACGTGTCGGATAACGGCGGTCCCCACCAGCTTGGTCTGACCGTCTCCTATGGTCGCCAGCAATACGAGGGCGGACACCCATCGGCCTTGAGCCTGGCCTCCGAGACGCGGTATGCCGCGGGTTTCGGGGTGACGGATGACTGGACGGTCTCGCCCCAGCTGTCGCTGGCACTGGGCGGTCAGTACGCCACCTACGGCTACATCGAGGAGAACGCGCTGTTCAACCCCCGCCTGGGGTTCACCCTGACGCCGATGTCTGGCACACGCGTCATCGTCGTCGCTTCGCAAGAGCACGTGGCTCCAGGTGCCGAGGAGTTCCTTCCACCGTCCCAGCCTGGGCTGTGGCTGCCGCCCGAGCGGACGTTCGCGGCGCTTTCTCCGGGCGGCGGGCTGCACCCCGAGCGCACACGCCATCTTGACGTCGCGCTGGAATTCGACCTCACGGAGCACTACGTCGTCGGGGTGCGTCGGTTCTATCAGGATGTGAGCGACCAGATGTCGACGCTGTTTGGGGTGGACGCGATTGGGCTTGCTCCGTTGGGGCACTACGATGTGGCCCGAGTTGGTGCCGTGTCGAGCCGCGGGTGGGTGCTGACACTGAGGCGTGACCTGGGCGACCGCGTTACCGGGTGGGTCGATTACACGGTGGCTGAGGCTGATTGGTCACAGGTCGGCGCGGATGCAGGACTTCGGGCCGCTGCGCCCGGAGCGGTTCGGCCCGCCCACGAACACTTCCACGACATCAGTGGAGCCATCGAGACGGAGATTCCCGAAACGGCCACTCGTGTGTCCGTGCGCTGCCGTGTGAGCACAGCCTTTGCGCGCGCCGATGTCGACCAGCCGATCGGGGCTGATGCCAGGTTCGACGTTCGGGTGAACCAGGCGTTGCCGTTTTCCCCCTTCGACGGCAGTCGCTGGGAGCTGTTGTTCGCGGTGCGCAGCCTCTTTTTTGAACCGCGCGATGTCGCGTCCATGTTTGACGAGTTGCTGGTGGCTCGCTCACCAAAACAGGTTGTCGGCGGCCTCGTCGTGCACTTCTAGTGCAGGGCCCTCGTGTCCGGCGCCACACAACCGCGTTCACTAACTTGACGTTCCGAGGCATCGCGTGACGGAACAGTCTTTGCAACATTGCCCCCGATGATTCGCACGCCTGCCGCCCTGCTCGAACGTAGCCGCTGGAGGACCTGGGGGCCGCCCTCACTCGCGGTGGCGCTCGTGGCGGCGCTGATCTGCCTTGCGGCGGCGAATGTGGTGGTGCGGGCCAATTGGAACGATGTGGTCGACGGCGTGCTGTGGGTCGATCGGGCCGGGGGCGTCACCGCCCTGGAGATCGGACCCGGTGAGGCTGGTGAGGCGGCCGGTGTGCAACCCGGCGACCTGCTCCTAGCCATTGATGGTAGCCCCGTCGATGCTGCCGCCGACGTCGTGGCTCACCTGCATGCCGGCCGCGTCGATGCCTCACTGGCGTACACGCTGTTACGGCTTGGCGAACAGCAACTGTTGGAGGTCTCGCTGCAGCCGGTACCGACCGGCCAGACGCAGATCTACTTCGTGCTGGTCGGTATCGGCGTCTTTACCCTGCTGGTCGGCGCGTCGGTGCGGCTGCGCCGACCAGGGAAGCAGGCGACGCTGCATTTCTTCTGGCTGAGCGTGGCGTTCTTCGGCGTGTTCGCGTTCTCGTTCAGCGGTCGTCTGGATCGGCTCGACTGGGTGTTCTATACCGCGGACGCGATCTCGATCCTGGTGCTCGCCCCGATGTTTGTGCATTTCGCCTTGGTGTTCCCCGAGCGTGCGCCGGGTTGGATTCAGGAGCGGCTGGGCCGGCTGATGCTGCCGATTGTCTATGCGCCCGCGGTCGTGCTCGGGCTGACCCAGGCGGTCATCGTCTCCGGTGATGCGTCTGGTGGCGTATTCACCACCCGCGTCGAAGCGGTTGAGCGACTTGAATTCGGGTATCTGGCCGCCTGCGTGGTCGTCGGGCTGGCGTTGATGATTCTGACGCTGCGGCGAGTGCCGTCGGTCACCTCAAAGCGCCAGCTGCGCTGGATTGTGTGGGGTGCGGTCCTTGGCGGGCTTCCGTTCGCGGTGGGCTATGCCTTTCCGTGGGCGTTCGGTTTCAATTCGGCTCCGCTCGACTTGACCGCGATTCCGCTGAGTCTTATACCCCTGGCGTTTGCCTCTGCCATCGTCCAGTATCGCCTGCGAGACGTCGAGGTGATCATCAAACGCGGGCTGGTCTATACGGCCGCGGTGTCCGCCATGGTGGCGCTATATCTCGTGTTGGCGAGTTTGGCCAGCGCGATGTTCTTGCACGAAGGCGATGAGCACGACTCGGTGATCGCATTGCTCGCGACCGCGGTGGTGGTCCTGGTGGCGAGTCCGGTCAAGAACGCCATTCAGTCGATGCTCGATCGGGCTTACTACCGCGATCGGTACGACTATCGCCGTGCGTTGGTTGGTTTTGCCCGCGACCTCAATTCCGATCTTGATCTGAACCGCTTGGCTGAGCGGCTCGTCAATCGCGTGACCGAGACGCTGGCCATAGAGCACACCGTGCTGCTGCTTGCACCGCCTGACCGGGCCGGCGCCTTCGCGCCGTTCCATGCCAGCGGGCTCGTTGACGCCGCCGACTGGCCGTCGTTGGAGCGGACGTCGAGCATCGGCGCCCGCATGGTGGCGCACCACACCGTGATGCTCGACGAGCCGGCCTCCGCGCGTCGCCATCCCGAGAACGAGGTGGCATTCTGGCGGAACCGGGGACTCCACTACTTTGTGCCCTGCGTCTCGGAAGAGGGCACGATCGCGGTATTGGCGCTCGGCGGCAAGCCGAGTGGCGAACCGCTGAGCAGCGAGGATGTCGCGCTGCTGGCGGCGGTGGCCGGCCAGGTCGCGACGGCGATCGAGAACGGCCGACTCTTCACACAGTTGCAAGTGAAGGCGGCAGAAGTCGACCGCATCCGCGAGTTCAACGAGAACATTGTCGAGTCGCTGAACGACGGTCTGGTGGTGCTCGACCTCGACGACCGCGTGCTGCGCTGGAACGCCGCCCTGGAACGCTTGTATGGCGTGACGCATGAGACGGCCGTCGGTGAGCTGCTGACCGACCTCTTTGATGTCACGTTCACGGATCGACTATGGCAGGCTCGTGGGGACCAGCCCGACGGGACCGCGTTGTACCGGGTGCCGCTGATCTCGCGTCACGATGACGAGCCACAACGGTTGCTGCTCAATGCCGCCCTGGCCCCGCTGCGTACTCCGGAGGGCGACACGGCCGGCACCATGATCATCCTCGAGGACATCACGGCGCGTGTGCAGCTGGAAGAGCAGTTGCAGCTATCAGACAAGATGGCGTCGATCGGGCTCTTGGCCGCCGGTGTGGCCCACGAGGTGAACACGCCGCTCACCGGTATCTCGAGCTTCACGCAGATGCTGCTTGAAAGCACCGAGGCGGACGACCCGCGCACGCCGCTGCTCGAGAAGATCGAGCGCCAGACATTTCGCGCCGCGAAGATCGTCAACGGACTGCTCAATCTCGCTAGGCCCGGTGGCTCGGACGCCGCCGGTCCGGTGGACATCAACGTCGTCATCAACGACGTCATGGTGCTGCTTGAGCATCAGCTCCAGACTGGCAACATCCAGATTCGGCGAGCGCTCTCGTCGAGTCCGACCGTCGTGCAGGGGGTGGAGTTCAAGCTCCAACAGGTGTTTCTCAACCTGTTCCTGAACGCTCGAGACGCGATGCCTGCTGGTGGGTCCCTCTCGGTGACGTCGCATGTCGAGGGCGGGCAGGCCGTGATCGAGGTGGCCGACACGGGCACCGGTATTGCGGGTGACGCCTTGACGCGAATCTACGATCCCTTCTTCACTACCAAGGCGGTGGGGCAGGGGACCGGACTGGGTCTGTCGATCACCTACGGAGTCATCCAGGAACACCACGGGTCTATCGAGTGCAAGAGCGAGGCAGAACAGGGAACGCGGTTCACAGTGACGTTGCCGCTGCCGCCGTCACGAAGCTCGGCGCGCGAGCGCGCACAGGTATGAGAACTACTGATGCTTCGTAACGCCTCCGTTCTGGTCATCGATGACGAGGAGATCATGCGGGACATCCTGCAGACGCTGCTCGAGCGAGAGGGGGCCACCGTCTCCCTGGCGGAGTCCGGCGAAGCCGGACTGGCGCTCGCCCGTTCGCAGACCTTCGATGTCGCCGTCGTGGACGTCATGATGCCCGGGATCAGCGGGATTGAGACGCTGGACGAGCTGGCGAAACTTGCCGCGGAGTTGCCAGTCATCCTGATTACGGCCTTCGCTTCGGTCGAAAACGCGATCGCCGCGATGAAGCGTGGAGCGTTCGACTACATAACAAAGCCGTTCAAGAACGACAAATTTCTGGTCGTCGTACGCAACGCGGTGGAGCGGCGACGGCTGGTCAACGAGAACCGCACGCTTCGCGAAACCCTCCACGCGCAGACGCACAAGTTCAGCGAAATCATCGGACGCAGCGGACCGATGCGGCAGGTCTTCGACCTGGTAGCCCAGGCTGCGCCAAGTCGCACGACGATCCTCATCGAGGGTGAGAGCGGCACCGGAAAAGAGCTGGTCGCGCGTGCTCTCCACGCGCACTCGAACCGGTCCGATCGCCCCTGCATCACCGTGAATTCCGGGAGTCTTCCGGCGGATCTGCTCGAGTCCAACCTGTTCGGTCACCTCAAGGGTGCGTTCACTGGCGCGGTGGCTCCCAAGAAGGGGCTGTTCGAGCTAGCCGACAATGGCACCATCTTCTTCGACGAAATCGGGAGCGTGCCCCTCGAGACGCAGGCGAAGCTCCTGCGGGTGATACAAGAGCGAGAGTTCATGCGTCTGGGCGGTGTCGATACCATCAAGGTTGACGTTCGGATCATCGCGGCGACGAACGTCGATCTGAAGAGCATGGTGGACACGGGCCGTTTCCGGGCGGATCTGTACTACCGATTGCACGTCATCAAGGTCGAACTTCCACCCTTGCGCGATCGGCGCGACGACGTTCGGTTGCTCGTGCAGCACTTCCTGGACAAGTACGGAAAAGAAAACGACAAAGAGGACCTGGAGCTCACCGCCGAGGCCCTCGACCTGATGGAGGACTACGACTGGCCGGGGAACGTGCGTGAACTCGAGAACGTGATTGAGCGTGCCGTGGTGCTGGCCACGACAACCCGGATCGGTCCGGAGTTGATTCCGGACGCGGTCCGTACGTCGCGCCGTTTCGAGATCCCGGAGTTCGTCATGCCCGCGGAGGGTGTCTCGTTCAAGGAGATCGTGGCCGCATTCGAGACACAGCTGATCGAACGCACCTTGGTTGCGGCCGGCGGCGTCCAGAAACGTGCCGCTGAGATGTTGAATATCAAGCCGACCACGCTGAACGAAATGATCAAACGCCACGATATTCGCCCGCGGCGGGTCAGCGGCGCGCGGCGCTGAGGACTCGACCGGGGCGGCTCAACCGAGCCGGTTGCGCCTGGCGGCGGCCCGCCGGAAGGGGTGCCACCCCGCGGTACCTAGCCGCGCGTTGTCTGCCCGACTGGTTCCGTGGCTCGGCCCCCCCCGGCCGCATTCAGACGCATCGGGTACCGGCCGCCCGCAACCACGTCACCCTCAATCAGTGATCGGTTCAAACACGTTCCACACGGTCGTTTCGCGCCGCCTCGAGGTACTGAAGAGCGCGCGCACGTGGAAGTAGACGTCGAACTCAGAGGCAAGCCAGGTATTCTCGGCGACCGGAACGCGTTCGAACTGTCCATTTGCGTCCGACACGCTGCCGAGAATGCCCCACCAGAACCGCACGCGTTCGGTGAGCTCGAAGCTCACGCGCGCGATCTCGTACGTGTCTCGATCGATCCAAATCTGGCCGCGTGACTTGTTCAAGGCGTGATCGACCCGGCGGGGCGTTGGCAGCTTGCCCTGCCTGGGTTCAAAGTCGAGCACGTAGGTTGGTCGCCCGCGAAGGTCTCGAATGCCGACCAGTTCCGCCCTATACCGTTCAAGCAAGTTCTTGTCGAAGACCACCGTGGTCTCCTCGTCCGGCTCTGACGGGTCATCAATCGTAGCGAGAAACTCCTCCCACTGTTCCCGTTCGTTTTTCAGGTCGTCTCCCGCAATGGGCTCGCCGTCCAGTGTCACCAGTTTGGCGTAGGGCACACCGCGATACGGCTCGACGACGTACCCTCGGCGCTCGTCTTTGGTCACCTCGCCCTCACCGTCGAACCGCTGGGCGCGGCGTGTCATCGACCGGCGAAAGCGAGCCCCGAAATTCTGCTCCTGCCCCCATGCGGCCCGCTCGACCGCTCGGGCGACGATGGTGCGCGCCTCGCTGTCTGGCGCCTGCAGCCGGGCACCGGCGGGCGCGACGATCGTTGCCGCCGCTACCGCGGGAAGCAGGAGCGCGAGGATGGTGGGTGACTTCATCAGAGGTGCGCTCACGGTGGTCGGGCCTGCCGCCTAGACTATCTCGAAGACGGCCTGTTTGGCACCGACATTGCGTGCGCTACGGTTCGACGAAATGGAAATCTGCGGGCCCATCCCGACGCGCGAGCAGAACGACATCGCCGTCCTCCGGCACGATCCAGGTGTGGTGCGCCTTGCCTGGAATGATGATGTAACTGCCCGCGCTAGCGGTGTGACGCGTGCCGTCGAGCACAATGTCGACGGTGCCTTCCATGACCACCGCCGTCTCGGTGTAGGTGTGCCAGTGCATCTCGAACCGGCTCCCGGCTGGGAATCGGGCGAGGTAGGTCGGGCCCCCGGTGCCCGGGTCGATCGTAATCTGCGCGTTCTGCAAGCCGGCGGGAAATCTGGGCCGATCAGGCGCCGGTGGATCCCACGTCACGGTCTTCCAGTTCATGACCAGCGGCGCTGGCTGTGACGTGTCGCTCTGGGCCTCCGCGGGCGAGACGCAGACCAGCGCGCCCGACAGGACGATAGCACCCATAGCCGTGATCAATGTTCTCTTCACGCTTCCCCCTCCCACTTTTTTCGCGTCGCGGTAAGGCCCCTCACCGCTGACCGTCACGTCCCCAATCTCGCAATCCGGATGGCAGCCTCGGCGACGCCAGGAGCGCTGCGAACGTGTCCCAGCGAGTCGTGGTGTCCCCACCGCTGCGCGCCTCGATATACTCGGCGACGAGATCCTTGCCAAGGTTGTAGTTGATGACATAGCTCCGGTACTGGTCAAAAAACCTGGTCCGCTGTGTGGCGCGTTCCGGAGCCATCATGGCGTAGCGGGTCATCCACTCGACCGCCGCCGCGCGGTCGAGCTCCCCGTTCAGGTACCGCCGCGCCGCTTCGTTTCCCGCGTAGTCGAGCTGGCCCACGAGCGCATGCACTTCGTAGTACTCCGCCGTGCGTGATGGGTCCAGACCCGCGGCCGGGAACAGGACCTCTCGCTCGAAACGCAACCGTTCATCTGGCGAGAACGCCACCTCGATGCCGTAGTTCGCGGTACCTTCGGCGATCAGCGATTGGGGCGAGAACAGCGCGTAGACGGAAAATTCTGGCCAGCCGCGGTCGCGCACAAGGTGCTGCTCGAGCAGCACGTTGTAGACGTGATGTCCGGGGTACCCCTCGTGACACGCCAGGTCAATGGCGCGGTCGATGTAGATGGGTAGGTCGGTGTTGACCTGAATCAGGCTGCGAAAGTCGCCCTGATACCAGTTGTAGCCGCTCCACGACTTGTCGGTGACGTACTCCACGGTGAAACGTTCACCCGCTGGCAGGTCAATGTGCTCCAGGGTCCGCCGGCGGCATTCGGCGATCGCTGCCTCGAACACCTGGTCGAGGCGGTCCGGCGGTATGGTGAAGGCGCTCCGGAACGCCCCGTACCGATCCACCAGCGGACCCGGCCCGGGTAACCGCGCATCGAGTGCCGTCAGCGTCTCCTGAAAGTAGGCCTCGGGGTGGCGTGGAGCGACCGCGTCATACAGAGCATCAGACTCGTCGTCGAACGCCAGTGCCTGGCCCCCGAGCATGAGCACACGCGTCCGCAACGCCTCCAATTGCCGCTGGAGGTACTGCTGTCGTAGCTGCGGCAGGTTGTCCGAGTCACTGACTCCACCCCGGTCGTCCTCGGGAGCGATCTGCTCCAGTTCTGCTATGAGCGCTGCGGCGGCGTCGCCGATCTGCGGGAGGCTGAGCGCGTCGCGGACGGCCTGCTCGCGCCAGGCGTCCGGGCCGTAGTACGCGTCCACGTAGTCGGGATCGTGCTGCCCCATGGACAGCACCAGGTGTACATACTGTTCGGCGAGATCGTTCTTGGCGATGTTCGATGGCATCTGTTCTTGCGGTGGTCGCGCTGTCGGCCCGGCCGTCTCCGTGACGATGGTTGCCGCGACAACGGCCACGAGAAAGTGCTGAGACTGCATCACATTAAGAGCCGGATGGTTGCTGGGTCGCGTCTGACCCTGGTTTCCATACGCACCAGGTGGTCATGCACCGCAGGCCTTGCACGTTGGTGGTTTTCAGGGGGTCGGCGAGTCGGCCGTTCAGATGGACGGTCTTTTCCAGGAGTTGCGCCTCATCCACCAGATACCGGTCGCTGCCGTCGGGTAGCCGGTATCGTCCAGATCCAAGGGGGACGATTGCGTCCTCGATACCTATCGACGAGGCGAGACGCGTGAAGAGAAACCCGCCGGGCGCCAGCACCCGCCACACCTCGTCAACCATTCGATCGAAGTGGTCGCGTCCGTCGGCGAAATGCAACACGGCGGAACAGATCACCGCGTCGAAGACGTCGTTGTCGAACGAGATGGCATCTAACGACTCTGTCCGAAAGTGGTCTGGCGGCGTGCCGGGGGACAAACGCGACGCCAATTCCCGGGTGGTGGCGACCGCCCGCACCGACGCGTCGACCCCGTATGTGCGGCACCCGCGCTGCAGGAGATACGTCAGATTACGGCCATTGCCGCACCCAGCGTCCAGCACGGTCATGTCGGTGGTGATGCGCTGCCGCAGCAACTGGTCGAACAGATAGATGTCGACCTGTCCGAATTGATCCGCCAGGGCTGTGTCTGACATCTCTCGTCTGTCCTCGGTCAGAAGAGTTGGGCCACGGATCGCCCGACCCAGACACCGCCCAAGGCTAGCGCCACATTGGCCAGCACGTTCGCACCAGCCAGCGTCGGGCCGGCGTGGCGAAGCAGGTTGACGGTCTCATTGCCAAATGCGGAGAAGGTGGTGAACCCGCCCAGTACGCCGATGACCAGAAACGCCCGCCCGTCACCGGTCAGGAATGGCCGCGCCTCGATCAGTGCGGAGAGTCCCCCGATGAGTGTGCACCCGGCCACGTTGACCGCGAGCGTGCCGAATGGGAACGTGCCGGCGGTTGGGGTCTGCACGAGCCCGACCAAGAGGTATCGTGCGATGGACCCAAGAAAGCCGCCCATGCCGACAAAGAGGATCTGTGCCATCGCTCGTCTCGTCTCAGATGAAGGGGCCGGATGGTACCACGAGCGGCGCCCGTTCACCCGCTGGAGACTTGCTGAAACTCCGAACGATTGGCTATGCTCTGACGTTGTCCGTTGTGCGGAGCGCGCACGATCCACGCGTGAGGCCCCCAGCTTCAGCCTGGATGTGTTCGAAGCCGGGTCCCTCGGGTTCTCCGGCTTTTTGTGCCTCTGGTGCGTCTGATCTCTAGCCCTCGCCTGCGCGCGGCGGAGGGTGCGCCGACCGAGAGGGCCACACCAGTGGTCGCGCTCTCAGGGCTGTCGGGGTGGGCTGTCGACCCGTGGGGTCGTCTTGGATAAAGGAAACAACGTGGAGCAGGAAACCGAGGTTCCGTCTGAGCAGCCTGTCGAGCCGATCCCGGCGCCATCGAGCCGCGACTCGGAGCAGGTGGCACCGTCGGCCATGATGATCGAAGCGCACGGGCTCAGCAAGTACTACGGGCCGTTCGTCGCCGTGCACGACGCGTCGTTCTCGATTCCCGAGGGGCAGGTCGTCGCATTCCTTGGCCCGAACGGGGCCGGTAAGAGCACACTGATGCGTATGCTCACCGGGTTTCTGGCGCCAAGCGCCGGTCACGCGGCGATTGCCGGATTCGATGTTCAGGAGCAGCGAATTGAGGCCTCTCGGCGGCTCGGCTATCTGCCCGAGAGCGGACCGCTGTATCCCGACATGACGCCGCTTGAGCTCCTGCAGTTCTTCGGCGAAGCGCGTGAGCTGGCGGCTCCGGTCCTGAAGCGACGGATCGAAGAAGTTGTCGAGATTTGCGCCCTGGAACTGGTGCTCGAGAAGTCGATCGGCAAACTGTCAAAAGGGTACAAGCAGCGGGTCGGCCTGGCGCAGGCGCTACTGCATGACCCCGCGGTGCTCATTATGGACGAGCCGACCGCCGGGCTCGACCCGAACCAGATCAAGCAGTTCCGGGACAATATTCAGCGGTTGGGTCGCACCAAGACGTTGCTCATCTCGACGCACATTCTGCAAGAAGTCGAAGCAGTGGCGGACCGGGTGCTGCTGATCAACAACGGCCGGCTGTTGTTCGACGGGCCCCGTACCGAGCTTGAAGAAAACGGCTCACTCGAGGAGCCCTTCTATCGATTGACACGAGAGACGCCTGCTGGAGGGTCCAGCACGCCACCACCGGCCGTTTGACGCGTTTCGAGACACGACATCATGCGCACCAGGGTCAATTACGCCATCGTCCGAGCGCTAGCCAAGCGCGACCTCAGACTGTATTTCAGCAGCGCCGCCGGCTATGTGTTCATCACGCTGTTCATCTTTCTGAGCGCGGCCGCGGCTTTCTGGCAGGACCGATTTTTTCTCGACAACCTGGCCAACCTTGACCAGCTCAATGGGGTGTTCCCATTTCTCCTGTTGTTGTTCATCCCGGCCCTGACCATGTCCGTGTGGTCCGAGGAGCGTCGGCTCGGCACGGCCGAGCTGTTGTTCACGCTGCCGGCCACCGATTTCGAATTGGTGCTGGGAAAGTACGCCGCCACCCTCGGCATCTACACCGCGTCGTTGGTGCTCTCGCTCAGCCACGTCCTCGTGCTCTTCTTTCTGGGGAGCCCGGACCTCGGGTTGATGTTCGGCAACTATGTCGGCTTCTGGCTCGTCGGTGCCGCATTGATCCCGGTAGGCATGCTTGCGTCACTGCTCACGATCAATGCGACCGTCGCGTTCATCCTGGGTACCGTGTTCTGTGGCGTCGTTATTTTCGTCGACTCCATTCTCGGTTCCTTGAGTGTGGACGCCGGCCGCGCGGCGGAGGTGCTCACCGTGTTCGCCCCGTTCTGGGATTTCTCCAAGGGCGTGCTGACCTTGTCCGGCCTCCTCGCCTTTGCCTCGGTCGCCGGCTTCTTTCTGTACCTCAACACGCTCGTCGCCAGCCGCCGCCACTGGCCCCAGGACGCGGATGGGCTGCCGATGTGGTCGCATCACGCCGTCCGCGCGGTGGCGTTGGTCGTGGCCTTGGTGGCGGCCAACGCGGTGGCGGGGCGCGCGACGGTGCGGCTCGACGTGACTGGCGAGCGGTTGTCGTCGGTCAGTGCTGAGACCCGCCGCTTGCTGGCAGAGCTGCCCGATGACCGGCCGGTGTTTATCCAGGCGTTCCTGAGTCCGAACGTGCCTGAGCCGTTCGTGCAGGCCCGGTCAAATCTCATCGGCATTCTCGAGGAGATTGACGCGCTGAGCGGTGGGAAGGTGCAGGTGTTGATTGAAGACACCGAGCCGTTCACCGACGCCGCAGTCAACGCCAGAGAGAAGTTCGGTATCCGGCCGCGCGCCATGCGCGATGTCGCCGCCGGGCGCGCCGAGATCAACGAAGTGTTCCTCGGCGTGGCGTTCACCGCTGGCGCTGCGCAACAGGTGATTCCGTTTTTCGACCGGGGTCTGCCGACCGAATACGAGATCATGCGCACCATCCGGGTCGTCTCCGGCACCGAGCGCAAGCGCGTCGGTGTCGTCGATACGATGGTGAAGATCTTCGGCGGCCAGAACCTGACAAGTGAGCAGCAGATGCCGCGGTGGTCGGTGGTCAACGAGCTGCAGAAGCAATACGAGGTGGTCGAAGTCAACGCGGAGTTCCCGATTCCGGACGGTATCGACGCACTGATCGTGGCGCTGCCGTCATCGATGCAAACCGATCAGATGACCAACGTTGCGGGCTATATTCGGCAGGGCAAGCCGGCGATGATTTTGGTTGACCCGTTGCCGGCGGTGAACCCGACATTGGCGCCCACCGAATGGGTGGGCGACGGCAACCCGATGACCTATCCTCCGGGCCAGCCGAAACCGGGGCCCCGTGGCAATGTCCGGCGGTGGATCGCCGACCTGGGAGTGGACTGGGAGCCGACGCGGATCGTCTGGGACAGCTACAATCCGCACCCGGATCTGTCCTATATGCCGTCGGAGGTGGTGTTCCTCGGCGCCGGCAACGAAAACCCGGAGACGTTCAATTCGGAGGCTGATGTCGCCAAAGACCTGCAGGAGCTGGTCTTCCTGTATCCGGGTTTTCTCGGACCGGGCGACGACCCGGACGTGGAATTCGAACCGCTGCTGCACACCGGGGTGGTGTCAGGGAACAGCGGGTACTTCACGCTCGTCCAGCAAAGCTTCTTCGGTCCGCAGATTAACCCCAGCCCGGTGCGGGACCAGGACGACGAGACCTACGTGATGGCGGCTCGGGTGCGAAAGGTCGCCGACGCGGTGACCGCATCTTCGGAGCCCACGCCACCCACCGACGGTGACTCACCCTGGCCCACCGAGGGACCGGTCAACGCCGTGGTCATTGCCGACCTCGACTTCATCAGCGAACAATTCTTCCAGATTCGCGAAACCGCGCCGGCGAACCTGAATTTTGACAACGTGACCTTCTTCCTCAACGCGATGGACTCGCTGATCGAGGACGACTCGTTCATTGCGCTGCGCAGCCGTCGCGCCCGTCACCGTACCTTGGAGCGCGTCGAGGCTCAGACAGCGGAATTCGTCGAGCAACGGACCCTGGACGAGCAGCAAGCTGAGGCGGACGCCGAGCAGGCGTTGACCGATGCGCAGAACCGTTTGAACGAGCGCGTAGCCGAGGTGCAGGACCGCGACGACATCGACGCGCAGGCGAAGCAGATCATGGCCCGCAACCTCCAAGAGGTGGAGAACCGGCGGCTGCAAGTGCTCTCGACGAACATCCAGACCGAGAAGGAAACCCAGATTCGCGCCAGCCTCGAACGGATGGAGACGCAGATCCGTGGCATCCAGAGTCGGATCAAGACATTCGCGATCCTGCTGCCGCCTGTCCCTGTCCTTGCGTTTGGCGTCATGGTGTTCGTCCGGCGCCAGCGTCGTGAACGCGACGGCGCCGCCGCCGCGAGGCGCCTGAGGGAGTAGGGACTTTCCGGGCTAGCGAGAGTCATAGCAAAGGCCCGATTGGGCCACTGAGCAAGACCCATGAGCGAATTACGAAAAACCTCGATGTTTGGTGGCGCGGCGGTGGTGCTTGTCGCCTTGGCGCTCGTGACCACCCCGAGGCGTGCCGCGCCCGATGCCTTCTTCGATGTCGGCGAGACCTTCTTCGCTGATTTCGCCGATCCAGAGACCGCCACCACGCTTGAGGTCATCGAGTTCGACGAAGACACCGCGGCGGCTGCCACGTTTGAGGTGACGAACCGGAACGGTCTCTGGACCATCCCGTCGCATCACGACTACCCGGCCGACGGCGAGGAGCGCCTGGCCAACACGGCCGCGGGTGTGATCGCGATCACGAAGGACGACTTCCGTTCCGACAACGTGACCGACCACGAATCATTCGGCGTCATCGACCCCCTTGATGAGAGCGTCAGTACGCTGCGCGGTCGCGGCCGACGGGTTACCTTCAAAGGGGCCAGCGAGCAGGTGCTGGCCGATTTGATCATTGGCAATCCGGTGGAGGGACGACGCGGGTTCCGATTTGTCCGTGTGCCCGACCAGAATCGTGTCTACGCGGCGCAGACCGACATTGGTCTGTCCACGCAATTCAAGGATTGGATCGAGACGAATCTGCTGGGCGTCGAGCGGGCAGAGGTCAAACGGGTCGAGCTCAACGAGTATCAGATCGACGAACGCAGTGGCGGCATCCGGCGGCAAGGGCAGTTCACCGTCGACTGGGTCGAGCAAGATACCTGGACCGCGAACGACATTCCCGCCGGCAAGGAGGTCGACTACGTGCAGATGAACCTGCTCGTCGGTGGTCTCATGGGGCTGGAGATTGTCGGCGTCAGACCCAAGCCGGAGGGCCTGACCGGCAACCTGCGCCAGGCATTCGAAGCCCGCACGATCACCAACGCCGACCTGCAGACCATGCAGTCGCGCGGTTTCTATCCCACCCAGACCGGCGACATGCTGTCGAACGAAGGCGAGCTACTGGTGCGGACCGACGGAGGTGTGCTCTACACCCTTCGCTTCGGCGAGATTCTGTTTGGCAGCGGCAATGCCATTGCCATTGGCGACGACACCAGTGACGACGAAGAGACCGGCTCTGGCGAGAACCGCTACGTGCTGATCACCGCAGAGTTCGATGCCGACGCCCTCCCCGAACCGGACCAACCGACCAACCGTGACTTCGAGAACAAGCCGGAGACGCAATGGACCGATGCGGACCAGGCCAACAAGTCCGCGGCTGACCTGCACGACCGGTGGGAGCGCCGCACGGAAGACGGCCGCGCACGCGCCGACGAACTCTCGACCCGCTTTGCCAACTGGTACTACGTGGTCTCCGCTGGCAGCTACGGCCGGGTGCACCAGACCCGCGACGCGTTACTGAAGGACATCGAGGCCGCAGAATCCTAAGGGCAGTCATGGCTGACATCCAGATCTTCCACAACAGACATTGAAACTCCTCCGTCAATGCCGTGCGCATTGCACAGGAGCTGGGCGTCGATTTCGACGAGGTGAACTACATCAAGGCGCCGCCGGACGCGGAGACGCTGCGGGCGATCATCGCCAAGCTGGAAGATCCGCCTACGAACCTCGTTCGCCGGGACTCGATGTTCAAGAAACTGGCCCTCACCGACGGCGACGTAGAGACCGACGACCAGATCATCGACGTGCTCGTCCGGCACAAGCAGCTGCTGCAGCGCCCGCTCGTGGTGACGCGAAACCGGGCCATCATTGGCCGACCGAAAGATCGGGTTCGGGTGCTGCTCGGCTAGCGGCGTGCCAGTGGTCCATAGTCCGTGACGCCCGCTGAGGAGCACCGGTTCGTCACGCTCGGACCCCTTTCCTGGGCGGCCCGCGCGTAGTACAGGGTGCGAGTGCCGCGCGGAAGGTGCTCCCGTGTCACAGACGCGAAGCATTGCGCCAACGCCGCCTCAACCGCTTCTGTGGAGTAGTCGAGGCTCCGACCGTCGTGGTGACGCAGCAGCCGTTCCACCATGGGGTCTTCGGGGGTCACGAATTCCAGAACCAGGTCACCGCCGAGCCCGGCGAGCCACGC
>CAWWAF010000044.1:0-27578 GCA_963934795.1 uncultured bacterium | reverse complement strand
CGGCGAAGACCACGTTCAGGAAATCGATGTTGTAGGCGTGTCCGACTGCCCGCTTATCTGCCATGGCGCAACATCTCGCCGTCCGAGGACGGCCTCAAAGTCAAAGGTCCTAGATATTGAGAAAGAACTCCGGAATCGACACGATGTACTTCAGGTTGAACACCCAGCGCATCAGCATCTTCACCGGTAACGACAGCATCATCAGGAACAACAGCACGGTGACGTAATACCGAGCCGGCCCGAGTTTCTCGTAGTACTTCGCCAGCCCTTTCTTGGCTAGGGCGACCGGGAGCACAGCGACATAAAAGAGCGTGAGGCCGATCCCGAAGATCTCACGAATGAACCAGTTGTCTGGCAGCGCCATCCCGAGTCCCCTCACCCAGATGTACTCCGAGAGCTGCACGTTGGTCAGCGCTTCGAGCTTGTGAATATCCCAGTATTCGAACGGTCCGAAGAAGTTCCAGTTGGGTCCGCGCAAGAACGTGCCCAGGACGATCAGCGATGACCAGAGCACCACGAAGCCAAAGAGAAAGATCGTGATCTCGGCCTTGCGCTCATGGAACGTGTAATAGCCGTTCCCCTTCGGGTTCTTGTCGATATAGGGTATCGCCATCAACCCGACGACGATGAGTCCGGGGAGCACGACACCGGCCAGCCAGGGGTCGAAGTAGACCAGCATCTCCTGCAACCCCAGGAAATACCACGGGGCCTTCGAGGGATTCGGAGTGTTGGCGTTGTTGGCCGGCTGCTCGATCGGCGCTTCGAGGACGATCGACCAGACGATCAGCACCACCATGCAGACCACCATCGCGATCAACTCGGTGTAGACCAGGTCCGGCCACGTCCACACCCGATCTTCCTCGTCCTTCTCGATCGGCGGCTTCCCGGCCGCGATACGGCGGTCGTTGAGCACCCCTTCCCGCATCGAGTACCAGGTAAAGAAGAGGAGGAGGAAGATCAACGCCACAATCGGCACATTGTCCGGCTTGGCGATGATCAAGACGAAGTTCTCGTCAGTGAGCCCGAACCCGAAGAAGATGGTCAGAAAGACCATCAGCCCCCAGCCCCAGCTGTTGCTGGCGAACGCCTCACGTTTCCAGACAGCCAGCACCAGCGCCCCGACCGTCATGGCGAAGAACAAGCGCGGGTCGGCAAACAGGTCAATAAAGCTTTTCAGCGCGTCCATAAGTCGTTAATCCGGTGACCGAGTCACACCTGATTCCTAGAGCGGCCCGGAGATGCCGCCATCCTTGCGCACACGCCAGAAGTGCACCGCCATCAAGAACCCGATCACGAGCGGCAACGCGACACAGTGAAGTACGTAGAACCGCAACAACGCGCCTTCCCCGACAATCGTTCCCCCGAGCAGAGCAAATCGCGCGTCGTCGGCCTGGTGCACCAGTGGCACGCCGCCGAGCGTCATGAATGCTGCCCCAGGGCCCTCGTAGCCCGCCAATGGTGTCGCACGGGCCATGTTCGATCCGACTGTGATCGCCCACACCGCGAGCTGATCCCAGGGCAACAGATACCCCGTGAACGAGAGCAGCAGGGTGAGCACCAGCATAATGACCCCGACATTCCAGTTAAACTCCCGCGGTGGCTTGTAGGAGCCGGTCATAAAAACCCGGAACATGTGCAGCCAAACGGTGATGACCATCGCGTGGGCACCCCACCGATGCATCTCACGCATGATGCCCAACGGCACGTGCTCTCGGAGGCCCACGATGTCCGAGTAGGCGTACTCGAGGGTCGGGCGGTAGTAGAACATCAGGAGCAGACCCGTGAACGTCAGCACCAGAAACAAAAAGAAGCTGATGCCGCCCATGCACCAGGTGTAACGCAGTCGGACTCCCGACTTGCGCAGCCGCACCGGGTGCATATGCAGGAACACGTTCGAGAGCATGACCAGCACCCGGTTCCGATCGTTGATCGGCGCGGTGTGCCGGAAAATGGATGTCCAAACCTGCGTTTCGGTAATCCACTCCCAGGCGCGAACGAGCGCTGGGGCCTTCGGTTCGATGGTCTTCGTAGCCATGTGTCGGTTAGCGTCCGTAGGCGTACATCCGTGTCATTGTTCGACGTCGGGGTTCCGAAAAGTCTGGTACCACTGACGCACCCTCAGGTCTGAAGGAAAGAATCCTGGTCGGCCCATCCGCCTAGCTCCTCCTGGAACTTCTGCCCCTTGTCCACCAGAATCTGGCCGTCCTCGGCCAGTGCGATCCGAGTGCGTTCCAACGGTCTGGGCGCCGGCCCCTCGAAGTTGATCCCGGTGGGCCGGAAACCGCTGCCGTGACAGGGGCACTTGAATTTATTCTCCGCCGACAGCCAGTTCGGCGTGCACCCCAGGTGCGTGCAGATCGAGAACAACGCATAGAAGCCCGGGGCCTCGTGGGTGTAGTCGCTCTCGGTCCGTACGATCCACACACCCTGCGTGTCCTTGAATCGCTCGTCGACGCCGATACCGTAGTCGTCGGGAAACCCAACCGTAAACTGCTGGGGTGGCTCGTTGAGCACGTTCGGGAACATGAAACGACCCGTGGCCGCCAGACATCCGGCGTTGGCGGCGGTGAACGCGCCCCACGCCAGTCCCATCCAGCCACGACGTCCCATGAGCGGAGAAGCATCGTCGTCAGCCGGCGCCTTCTTCGCACGGCGCGCCGCGGGGGTCGTGGTGCGGCCCGCCAGCTTTGCGTCGTTCCCTGCGGTCGCGGCCGGCTTGGATGCGGCAGCTTTCTTCGCGACCGCAGGCGCCGGAGGACTCTCCGGAACGGGTGTCTTCGGTTCGTCAGCCATTCTGCATTCCCATCGTCTACACGGTTGCGCGTTCTTGCGTCCGGGGCGCCCTATTGCCGCTCAGCGACGCTGCGACCAAACGGCGACGCCTCCAGCGCCAGCATCGCCTCCTGGCGTACCTTCAGGCTTTCGTCCCCGCTGGCGAGCGCCTCGACCGGCGACCGCAGGTCGCCCGCTTCACTGGCGGCTCCGAGCGCAGCCACGGCGCGCAAACCGCTGATCATGACATCGGTCGCCGGATCCTGGAGCGCGGCAGACGCGGTCACCTGGCGACTCACATACTCCCGGTCGAGCATCCGACGCAACACCGTCATCCCGCGGTCGTCGCCGTGACGCGCCAAGGCTACCGCCGCGTTCCACTGGACATCTGACACCGGATCGTCAAGCGCGGCCCGCAATGTGGTGTGTGCCCCGTCGTTGGGCAACCCGCCCAGGGTGTACACAACCATCTTTCTGACACCGGCGTCAGCCGACTGAAACAGCTCCACGATTTCCGGTACGGCCGTACCGTCGCCCAAGGCCCCCAGCGCCCAGATCACGCTAATCACCGTCTCACTGTCGGGGTCATCAAGGGCGTCGAGCAGGGTGGAGACCGCCGCCGCCGGGGCCGGGTCCAATCGCCCGATCGCGAGAGCCAGGTATCGGCGAATTCGCGGGTCGTCGTCTTCGGAATCGACGAACGCACTCACCAGCGCGGGAGCCAGGTCCGGAGATTTCGCCTGCACATCCGGGTCGCTCATCAGCCGCGAGAGCTCGTACGCGGCCGGCCATCGGCGATCGCGGCCGCCGTTCTGGACGTCGTTCAGATACTCCACTGGCGATCGCTCGTCGGCCACCAGCATCCTGAATCCACCATAGATGCCCACGACCACGGCGACGACCGTCAACGGGATCAGGAAAAACTGGACCGCGAGCGATGGTGCCGCCGCAATCGGACTGACAGGGCGCGAGGGCTCGCGCTCGCCAAGTTTTTCCATCAGAAAAGTCTAGAAAGTCGGAACATTGTAAGTGTTCGGTGCACGTCGCTTGTGCCTTCCGGCACAAGCCGTGGCCCACGTTGAGCCCCATGTGACGCGCGAATATTACTATGCATGTGGCACCCGGTCAAGGTGACGCGGCGCCCCGCCCCTGTCTAGCCGCGGACCGCGAACAACGCGCGAAACATCGCCTGTTCGATCATCATCACAACAACGCATCCGTGGCTTTCAAATACGCGGTAACGTCACGTCGCGCTGGGCCTGATATTTACCCTGCTTGTCTTTGTACGAAACGTCGCACGCCTCGTCACTCTCGAAGAACAGCACCTGCGCAATGCCTTCGTTGGCGTAAATCTTGGCCGGTAGCGGCGTCGTGTTGGAAATCTCCAGGGTGGCCGTCCCCTCCCACTCCGGCTCGAACGGTGTCACATTTACAATGATCCCGCACCGCGCGTAGGTCGACTTGCCCAAGCACACGGTCAACACGTTTCGGGGGATTCGAAAATATTCAACTGTCCGAGCCAACGCGAACGAGTTCGGGGGCACGATACAGACATCAGCCTGGAGGTCGACGAACGACCGCGGGTCGAATGCCTTCGGATCGATGACCGTCGAGTTGATGTTGGTGAAGACCTTGAACTCGTCAGCGACCCGGATGTCGTATCCGTAGGACGATAGTCCGAACGACACGACGTCGTCCCGAACCTGACTCTCGACAAACGGCTCGATCATGCCGCCCTGCGCCATCTCCTTGATCCACCTGTCGGACTTGATACTCATGAATCTACCTGCCGTCTCACGCTTCGCCCCTGCCTAGACAAGTTCGAGGCCACGAAAGAAGTAACTCAGCTCGAACGCCGCCGTGTCAGGCGCGTCCGAACCATGCGTTGCATTGCGATCGATCGAGGTCCCGAATTCGCGTCGCATCGTGCCCTCGTCCGCCTTGGCGGGATCCGTCGCTCCCATGAGGGTCCGCCACTTGCTGATCGCCTCGGGCGCAGACAGTGCCAAGACCACCGCCGGCCCTGATGACATGAAGGTCGTAAGCCCATCGAAAAAAGGCCGCTCTCGATGGACGGCGTAGAAGCCCTCAGCGTCGCTCTTGGACAGCCGGGTGAGGCGCATCGCGACGACGGCAAACCCGGCCGCCTCGATCCGCTGCAGAATGGCTCCACTGTGTCCGGCCGCGACGGCGTCCGGCTTGATGATTGCGAACGTGCGTTCCATGACTCGTCCTCGACTCCTATGTGTAATTGCTCTGCTTGCGTCCCGGCAGCCCTTCAGACCAGCCCGAGACCGTAACACCCCAGACTCGGGGTGACAACGCCCGCCTGACGAATATCGTCCATGACCCGATCAACTTCGCTGATGACCGACGTGATGGACCGCTCGGGGACGGCCGCGTCAGACGGGGGCATGGGAATCATCGGAATGGGAGACGACGTTGTCAGAAAGCCAGCGGATGCAGCCACACGCATCGGCTGGGAAGCCCATCAAACGGGCGCATTGTAGCACCCTCTGTGGTGTTTCTGAGAACGGAAGACACAAGACCCTGTGGGTCTCACGCTTTTTGGGCCAGCCACCCAATCTGGCGCCGGCGGGGTCTCAGCGGTCCCCGTCTGACAGCAACCTATCCACGGCGCCACCAATTTCAGACGGGCTGTCGACCACAGTCACCCCGGCCGCCGACAAGGCGACCATCTTCTCCGCTGCGGTGCCTTTGCCGCCGGCAATAATCGCACCCGCGTGGCCCATCCGTCGCCCGGGGGGAGCCGTCTGGCCCGCAATGAACCCGACTACCGGCTTTGAGATCGACGCCTTGATGAAGTCCGCCGCGTCCTCTTCCGCACTCCCACCGATCTCACCGATCAGCACGACCGCCTCGGTCGCCGCATCGTCCTCGAACATCTGGAGCGCGTCGATGAAGCTGGTTCCAATCAACGGGTCGCCTCCAATGCCGAGGCACGTGGTCTGCCCGAGACCCAACCGCGTCAGTTGGTGAATGGCTTCATAGGTGAGGGTACCGCTCTTCGACACAATACCCACCCGCCCCTCGCGGCAAATATGACCAGGGATAATCCCGGCTTTGGCCCGGCCAGGCGAAATCAGACCGGGACAATTGGGACCAATCAGCCGGCTGGAGCGGCCATCGATGAACGCCAGCGCGCGCATCATATCGAGAGTGGGTATGCCCTCAGTGATGCACACGATGAGCGCCACGCCGGCATCCGCCGCCTCCATCACCGCATCGGCGGCGACACTCGGCGGGACAAACAACACGGACGCGTCCGCACCTGTCGCCCGTACCGCAGACTCGACCGTGTTGAAGACGGGGAATCCATCGTGAGTCGTGCCGCCCTTGCCCGGGGTCACGCCGCCAACGACCGTGGTGCCGTAGTCCGCCGCCTGGCGGGCATGAAACGTCCCTTCACGGCCCGTCAGCCCCTGCACCAATAACCTTGTGTCCGCGTCGATCAGAATTGCCATCTGTGCGTCCCGACTCGTGTAGTAACTCGGCGTGTGCCTATTGCGCCGCGGCCGCGAGCCCGACCACCAGGTCCGCCGCCTCGCCCATGCTGTCCGCCGTCGTAAAGTTCAAGCCGCTGTCTCGCAGCATCCGTTTACCCTGGTCGACATTGGTGCCCTCCATGCGGATGACCACCGGCACGTCGACCCCCAGTTCCGTGACCGCCGCGATAACCCCTTCGGCCAGGACGTCACAGCGCAAAATACCGCCAAAGATGTTAATCAGGACAGCCTTCACCTGGGTATCGGACAGCAGAATCTGAAACGCCGCTCTGATCTGCTCGGCGCTCGCACCTCCGCCCACGTCCAGGAAATTGGCCGGCTCGCCACCAGCCAGCTTGATGATATCCATCGTCGCCATGGCCAAACCGGCACCATTGACCATGCACCCGATGGTGCCATCGAGCCGGATGTAGTTCAGCTCATGTTTCGACGCCTCGATCTCCAGCTCCTCTTCCTCGGCGAGGTCGCGTAACTTCAGGAGATCGGGGTGACGAAATGATGCGTTGTCGTCCAAGGTGATCTTGGCGTCGAGGGCCAGTACCTCTCCCTCCGCGGTCACGACGAGGGGGTTGATCTCGATCATGGATGCGTCGACTGCCACGAACGCCGCGTACACGCGTTGCATCAGCGCCGCGGCTTTCCGTGCCGGCGCACCGGTCAGACCGATGGCATCCGCAAGCCCCCGTGCCTGGAACGGCGCCAGCCCCAGACCAGGGTTGACGTGAACCCTGTGGATGAGTTCCGGCGTATCGGCTGCCACCTGCTCGATATCCATGCCGCCCGCGGCGCTCGCCATCAACAGTGGTCGTTGTTGCGCCCGATCGATCAGCAGGCCCAGATACAGCTCGGCGGCGATGTCCAACCCCTGTTCCACGAGCACTCGGGAGACAACACGACCGGCGGAACCGGTCTGCGCCGTCACGAGTGTCATCCCCAGCATCTCGCCGGCGATGCGCGCCGCGCCGGTCGGATCGTCGGCCAGCTTGACGCCCCCGCCTTTGCCGCGACCACCGGCGTGGATCTGCGCCTTGACGACGACCCGCCCTCCGCCCAGACGCTCGGCCGCCGCGGCGGCCTCATCAGCAGAGAAGACCGGTTCGCCCTGCGGCGTGGCGACACCATGCTGCGTCAGCAGCGCTTTTCCTTGGTACTCGTGAATCTTCACATTTGCCCCTGGGCGTTACAGACGAGACACGATGCTGCGGCCACCGGACCCGCGCACCATGCGGCGGCTCCCATGGCCACAAGCGCCTGCCCGGACGATCTCGGAGGTCAGAGCCCGAGAATACCCACCAACTCCGTCACGGCGGCAGCCGACTTGTCGAGCGCCGCTTGTTCGCCCGGCTCCAGCGCGATCTCGATGACCTGTTCGCCACCGCCCGCACCCAGCTTGACCGGGACACCGACAAACAAATCCTTGATGCCGTACTCGCCCTGCAGATAGACCGCACACGGCAGAATCTTCTTCTTGTCCTTCAGGATCGCGCCGACCATCTCGACGACGGCCGAGCCGGGCGCATAAAACGCACTGCCCGTGCCCAGGAGCTTCACAATCTCCGCCCCGCCATTCGCCGTCCGCGTCACAATCGCCTCGATCGTGGCCGCATCAAGCAACTGCGTAATCGGAATCCCGGCCACGGTCGAAAACCGCGGCAACGGCACCATCGTGTCTCCATGCCCGCCCAGCACGAACGCGTGCGTGTTCTCCACGGACACGTTCAGTGCCTCGGCGATGAACGACCGCATCCTGGCGGAATCGAGGACCCCGGCCATGCCGATCACGCGCTCACGTGGGAACCCAGACTCGCGATAGACGACCTGACACATGGCGTCCAGCGGATTCGTCACCGGGATGATGATGCAATCGGGTGAATGCTTCACGACCTCGGCCGTCACCGACTTGATGATGCTGGCATTCTTGTGCAGCAGGTCGTCACGACTCATGCCAGGCTTCCGGGCGAGGCCGGCGGTGATCACCACGATGTCAGACCCCGCGGTGTCGGCGTAGTCAGTGGTGCCCAACACACGCGAATCGGACCCCTCGATGGGACAGGCCTCAAGCATGTCGAGGCCCTTGCCCTGCGGCACTCCATCCAAAATATCAAGCACTACCACATCGGCCAGCTCCTTGTCGGCGATGCTGCGTGCCGCCGTGGCGCCGACGTTACCGGACCCGATGACGCTGACTTTTCGATTCATGACGCGTACGTACCCTTTCACTTTCCAGAGATGTGGCCGGCCTCGCCGACGGTCGTGTACCAACCGTGTTGACCATCGTTTTCAACAATGGTGACCATCTGATAAAAACGACCGTGATTGCCCCTATCCATGGGGCCTGTGCGTTTTAGGGCACATCCCCGTAGCGAGACCTAAGATCTTCACAGAAATTGTGGAAAACCTTGTGGAAAAACCTACCCGTGACGACTCGCGACCCGGGCCAACTGGGGACTTCGAGCGGTTTGCACCATCGTGGTGCGAGAACGGATGGTGACCGACCCCCGCAAACGCTCGCCATTATACTGTACGGAATGAAACGTCCCCGGGAGGCCACCGGATCTCCTGAGCGGACACATCCCGCGCTCCATCCCGAGGCCGCCATTGCTCGCCTCGGGTCACCGATAGGAACCGAGCCATTGATGAAAATCGTGATCGCCGACCCCCTGCCGACCTCCGCCGCTGATCTCCTCTCGGCCGAGGGCTGGACCGTGGATGCGGACACCAGTCGTTCGCCCGAGGCACTCTCCCAAGCATTGGCGGATGCCGATGCCATCATCGTACGCAGTGCGACCCAGGTGGACGCCGCGCTCCTCGCCCAGGCGCCCGCGCTCAAGGTCGTCGGGCGCGCTGGGACCGGTGTGGACAACGTCGATCTGGATGCGGCAAGTGGACGCGGCATCCTGGTGGTGAACGCCCCAGGCGTAAACAGCATCAGCGTTGCCGAACATACATTCGCGTTGCTGCTTGCGTCGGCCAGAGCGATCGCGACCGCCGACGCGCACATGAAAGCGGGCCGCTGGGAAAAGAAGCGACTCACCGGCACAGAGTTGCGAGGCAAGGTGCTCGGCGTCGTTGGGCTCGGCCGGATCGGCCGCGAAGTCGTGCACCGCGGGCACGCCTTCGGCATGCGTGCCGTGGCTCACGATCCCTTCATCTCGAGCCAGGTCGCCGCAGACCTCAACGTGGAGTTGCTTGAACTCGACGAGCTGTGCGCGCAGGCCGACTTCATCACCCTCCACGTGCCCTCGACCGGTGACCGTCCCCTCTTTGACGCCGACCGGTTGTCGCGGTGCAAACCGACCGCGCGGATCATCAACACCGCACGCGGGACCCTCATCGACGAGTCCGCGCTGGCCGACGCCATCGCGGGGGGCACTATCGGTGGGGCGGGACTGGATGTGTTCGAGACCGAGCCACCATCGGACAGCTCGGTCGCCAGGCTGCCCGAGGTTGTGGCCACGCCACACATCGCCGGCTCGACCCGGGAGGCCCAAGAACTCGTCGGGCTGGAGACGGCCACCTGCGTCCGTGACTACCTGAAGGCCGGCATCGTCCGCAACGCCGTCAACTACCCGTCACTCGCTCCCGAAGAGCTCACTCGACTACAACCCTATACGGTGCTCGCGCAGCGGCTTGGGGCCTTCCTCGGCCAAGTAGCCACAGCGCGACCAGAGACCCTTGCCATTCGCTACTACGGAGACCTGTCGGAGGGGAACAACGAGATGCTGGTGGGCGCGACCCTCGTCGGCTTCTTCAGCACGGTGCTGTCGACGCACGTCACGCCGATTAATGCCCGTGCCCTTGCGAAGGAGCGCGGGATCGAGGTCATCGAGTCACGCAGTTCGCGCCCGCGCAACTTCACAAACTTGATTTCCGTAAAACTGCACACGAGCGAGGGCGAGCGGTGGGCGGAGGGCGCCGTGTTCGAGCATGCGGGTCCCCGTCTGGTGCTGTTCGACGGCATCACGGTTGAAGCCCCCCTCGACGGAACCCTGGTGGTGATCCACAACAGCGACCAGCCCGGGGTGATCGGCGAGGTCGGCACGGTATTGGGTCACCACAAAATCAACATCGAGACCTTCGCCCTCGGGCGCGGCCCGGCAGGTGCGGTGGCGGTGGTCAAGATCGACAGTGTCGGCGGAACCGGCGGTCAGGTAACACCGGAGGTATTGACCGAGATTCAAGCGGTGAACGCGGTGCAGCAGGCGACCATTGTCACCCTGTGAGCGTTCAGGGGAGGGTCAGCTGTAGCGACTGGCCGGTCTGGTGGTCGAGGAGCACGGCTGCGGCGGCGCTGACGTCGCGAACTTGATACCGCCCCATCACCTCGTCGCCAACGTGCGAGAGAAACACGCGGCCGTCGACGGAGAGAATTGCGGTGTGGAGAAAACCGGTCGGCGTGCGCTCGGCTCCAATCCCCGACAGCGTGATTGCCGGCGTGGCCGCCGGCCCCCACCCGACCACTGCGGGCGACGCCACCAGGGCATCTTCCGGAAGGAGTGTCTCGGGAGCCCGCTGCTCAACACGTGACTCGGCCCGCTCCCGCCGCCCCAGGGTGAACGGGTTGCGGCCTGGAGACCGCGGTCGAGGTGCGGCTTCGAGTCTGGCCGTCAGCCGTGCCACTTCGTGGTCCAGGTCGAGGCGAGGCGCCGTATCGACCTCGGGGGCCGACACCGCGACCGGACCGCCCAACTGCGGCTCGGCCGGCGCTCCCGGTGCGGTGCTGGCAGCCGAGGAGAGCCACGCGCCCATGAGCGCGGTCCCAACCGCCAGCAGTGCGACACGCGAATTTGTCATTTCCGTACCCGTCGAGGCATGGTACCACGTCTCCGGGACAGTCGACGTCCCTCTAACAACGCCGCGCCAGGCCCCACCGCACCCAGTGAGGCACAGGCCGTCTCCCCGCCCGTGCCAGGCCGCAAAACACCGTGATGTACTGTGTTAGGATTCACCGTGCACGCCGCGACTCGGCTCTCGGGTAAGTCCACCGAAGCAGCCACCCGAGTCGCCGCGATCATTCCCGCGCGCTACGCATCAACCCGACTTCCCGGCAAGCCGCTGGCCGACATCGGTGGGCGACCCATGGTCGAACATGTGTATCGGCGTGTCGCGGCAGCTTCCACGGTCGAGACCGTCGTCGTCGCGACTGATGATGCGCGTGTGGTGCAGGCCGTGCTGGCATTCGGAGGTAACGCTCGGATGACCCGACGCGACCATCTGAGCGGTACCGACCGAGTGGCAGAAGTGGCCGACAGCCTGGACCACGACCTCATCGTCAACGTGCAGGCAGACGAGCCCTTAATCGAACCCGAGATGATCGACCTTGCCGTGGCCGCCTGCAGGAACAACCCGAGCGTCGTGATGTCGACGTTGCGGTGTCCGCTCCGGAACGAAGCGGACAGGCTGGCGTCCGATGTGGTGAAGGTGGCGATCGACCGACAGGGATACGCGTTGTTTTTCTCACGAGCCGCCATCGGTCACAGCCGGGTCGCCGACGGAGCCCCGGGGGCGTCGTCGGTCGCAAAACACATCGGGTTGTATGTCTATCGACGCCCGTTTCTTCTCACCCTCCGCCAGCTGGAGCCCACACCGCTCGAGCGCGCAGAGCGCCTCGAACAGTTGCGCGTGCTGGAGCATGGCTACCGCATCCTCACCGCCGCCACCGAACACGAGGCCATCGGTGTCGATACGCCTGCTGACCTCGAACACGTTCGCCGCCTCGTCGCCGCCGGAGTCCATGTATGACCGAACCGCTGCTCAACTCACACGGTCGCCCCGTCAAGTTCATCTTTGTCACGGGCGGGGTGGTGTCCTCACTCGGAAAGGGGCTGGCTGCGGCATCAGTCGGGTGCCTGTTGGAGGGCCACGGATACACCGTCACCCTGCAGAAGCTGGATCCCTACGTGAACGTCGATCCCGGCACCATGAGCCCGTACCAGCACGGGGAGGTGTACGTCACCGACGACGGTGCGGAAACAGATCTGGATCTCGGCCACTATGAGCGTTTCACCGATACGGTGACCTCAAAACGCCACAACTGGACGACCGGCAAGATCTATCTCTCAGTCATTCAAAAAGAACGCCGCGGTGACTATCTTGGCGGCACGGTGCAGGTCATTCCGCACATCACCAACGAGATCAAAGACTGCATCCGCGGGGTCGCCACCGATGTCGACATCGTGCTGGTGGAGATCGGCGGCACCGTCGGTGACATCGAAAGCCAGCCGTTCCTCGAAGCGATTCGCCAATTCAGACAGGATGTCGGGCGGGCACACACGCTGTATATCCATCTCACCTTGGTGCCGTTCATCGGCGCCGCCGGCGAACTCAAGACGAAACCGACGCAGCACAGCGTGCGGGACCTTCGAGCGCTCGGCATTCAACCTGACATTCTGCTGTGCCGGACGGACCGTGCCCTGCCCGCTGAGCTCTGCCGGAAAATCGCACTGTTCTGCGACGTCGATGAGGACGCCGTCATCACCGCCAGGGATGTATCGAGCATCTACGAAGTACCGCTGGCCTTCGCCAATGAGGGACTCGACCGCAAGATCCTGCGGCTGCTGCAATTGCCGGATGCGACCCCGGCTATGGGTGAGTGGCAGTCTCTGGTCGACGGCATCCAGCACCCGACCGACCGGTTGACCATCCATGTTGTCGGCAAGTATGTCGGGTATGAAGATTCGTACAAGAGCTTGAACGAGGCGTTGTATCACGGCGGCTTCCGCCACGGACTCGCAGTGGACATCCAGTGGGTCGAGGCCGAAGCGCTGGAGGCGGACGACGGTGAGCGGCTGCTCGATGGCGCCGACGGCGTACTGGTCCCCGGTGGATTCGGAGACCGCGGCAGCCGAGGGATGATGCGCGCCGCGCAGATCGTCCGCGAACGCGGCATCCCATATTTCGGGATTTGTTACGGATTCCAATGGGCGGCGGTCGAGTTTGCGCGCAACGTATGCGGCATCCTCGGGGCCGACTCGACCGAGTGCGACCCCGACGCCCCAGACAAAGTCATCTACAAGTTGCGCGATCTACTGGGCGTCGATGACCTGGGCGGCACGATGCGGCTTGGCTCCTATCCCTGTCAACTGATGCCCGGCTCGAAGGCCCACGGCATCTACGGCAGCGACGAGGTGCAAGAGAGACACCGACATCGGTACGAATTCAACCCGACCTACGAATCGGCACTCGCCGACCACGGACTCGTGTTTTCCGGCCGCTCGCCAGATGGCAAGTTCGTCGAAACGATCGAGTTGTCTGATCATCCGTGGTTCGTTGCGGTGCAGTTTCACCCAGAGTTCCGTTCCAAGCCGCTCCGTCCGCATCCGCTGTTCGCGGACTTCGTCCGCGCCAGCTACGCGCACCAGACGGAGTCCCGCTCGCGGCCCGCGTCCACCATTTCGTAGCGCCGACCCGCGGTCCTTCGTTCGTCCGCGGTCGGGCGAGGCGTGATCTCTCTATAATGAAGGCATGGCTCTTGTGCGTGTGGGCGACATTCCGATCGGCGACGGTGCTCCTCTGGTCCTCATCGGCGGTCCCTGCGTCATCGAAAGCGATGCTCACGCGCTGTCAATGGCCGAAGCCATCGCAACCGTGGCGAGGCGTCTTGGGGTGCCCTACATCTTCAAGGCGTCGTTCGACAAGGCCAATCGCACGTCTCTCCATTCGTACCGCGGCCCCGGACTTGAGGCGGGCCTAGCCACGTTGGCGCACGTGAAAGACGCCCACGGCCTCCCGATCCTCACTGACGTCCACGAACCCCAGCAGGTCGCGGCTGTGGCCGAGGTGGCCGACGTGCTACAGATTCCCGCATTCCTGGCGCGTCAAACAGATCTCATCGTGGCAGCCGCCGATTCTGGTCGAGTCGTCAATCTCAAGAAGGGGCAGTTCATGGCCCCACGGGACATGCAACACGCCCTGGCCAAGGTGACCGCTCGTGGCAGCGACCAGGTGCTGCTGACCGAACGCGGCGTGAGCTTCGGTTACCACAACCTGGTGGTGGACATGCGGGCGTTTGCCCAGATGCGGGCACTCGGAGCACCAGTCGTCTTTGATGTCACACATAGCTTGCAGCTCCCCGGAGCCGGCAACGGGGTCACGGCGGGTCAGGCCGAATACATTGAACCGCTTGCCTCGGCCGGGGTGGCCGCGGGGGTGGACGGAGTTTTTCTCGAGATCCACGACGACCCACCCCACGCGAAGAGCGATGGTCAAAACGCCTTGCAACTCGACCAGCTCGAACCGCTGCTGACCCGGCTGCTACGAATCGACGCGGCCGCGCGCGTATGACTGACATGCCTCGCTCCGCTGCGTCCCCGGTTACCGACGTCGATCTACGCCTCGCCCGCGAGGTGCTGGAAATCGAGGCGGCCGCGATTACGTCGCTGGTGGGTCGTATTGACGAGCGCTTCGCCGAGGCCGTCATCACCCTCGACGCCTGCGCTGGGCGCGTCATCGTCACCGGCATGGGCAAGTCGGGCATCATCAGCCGCAAGATCGCCGCCACCCTCTCCAGCACCGGTACGCCGGCGTTTTTTCTGCACCCGGCGGAAGCGGTGCACGGTGACCTGGGTGTCATACAAGCCGACGACGTCGTCGTGGCGTTGTCCCATACAGGCGAGACGAGCGAGATTTTGCGTCTCCTGGAAACGATCAAACGCGTCGGCGCCCAGGTCATCTGCCTGACCGGTGACCCACACTCGACGCTCGCCGACGCAGCCGACGTCACGCTCGACTGCCAGGTCCGCAACGAGGCGTGTCCGATGAATCTGGTGCCGACGGCCAGCACCACGGCCGCCCTCGCCATGGGCGACGCCCTCGCGATGACCCTGCTGGTGAAGAAAGGTTTTGGCGAGCACGACTTCGCGGGGCTGCACCCGGGAGGCGGCCTTGGCAAACGGCTCCTGCGGACCGACCGTCTGATGCACGCGGGCGACTCGTTGCCGGTGGTGATCACCAACACGCCGATGCGCACGGTGCTGCAGGTCATGTCGGACAAAGGCCACGGCATGACGTGTGTCTCGACCGCTGACGGTCGCCTGGCCGGCGTGATCACAGACGGCGACCTCCGGCGACGCTTGGCCCGTGGCGATAGCCTCACCGACCACGCGGCGGGCGACGTCATGACAACCGCGCCCCACACCATTGGGCCCGCCACATTGGCGGCACAAGCGCTCCAAGTCATGGAGGCGCACCGCATCACCTCGTTGGTGGTGGTGGACGATCGCGACCAGGTGCTGGGCGTCCTCCATCTGCACGACCTGTGGCGGACTGAGCTGTTCTGATGGAGGACTCGCTGGTTCTGCTCGGAGTCCTGCTGGCGCTGCTCATTGGCTTGGCCGCCGGGAAGGCGTGGGAACGGTACAAGCTGCGCGAAGGGCGCTGGATCGATCGCCGCAAGGCCCGAGAGTCACCACATTACATTCTCGGTCTCAACTTCCTCGTCTCGAACCAACTGGACCTCGCGATCGAAGAGTTGACCACCGCGGCCGGGATCGACGCCGAGGCACTGGAAATCCATCTCATTCTGGGCAATCTGTATCGCGAAAAGGGTCAAGTCACCCGTGCGATTCAAATGCACCAGCAGTTGTTGCGACGACCGAAGCTCACCAAGCTGGAGCATGCGTACGTCTTACTCTGTCTCGCGCTTGACTTCAGGCGCGGGGGGTTCGTCGATCGCGCGCTCGAGGCGTTCACGGAAGTACTGCGATTCGATGCGGACAACCATTTCGCCCTGCTGAATCTCGAGAAACTACACGAGGAACAGCATCAGTGGAAAGAGGCGTATGCGATCAGACAGCGGCTCGCAGCGCTCGCGCCGCCGGCGCAGCAACAGAAGCATCAGGCCATTCTGGCGTTTCTCGAAACGCAGCTGGGTCTCCAGGCTCTCGAGGGCAAGGACGATCAGGCCGCCGTCTCACGGTTCGAGTCCGCCGTTGACCTGGACGCCAACGCATTGCCGGCCTATGTGCGACTCGGCGACCTGCAGCACCGGGACGGCCGGGCCGGCGACGCCCTCGCCACGTGGGAACGGCTCATCACCATTGCGCCCGAGCGAGCGTATCTGGTGTTCGACAGAATCGAGGCGATAAGTCGTGAGCAGGGTGACCGCCAGCGTTTCCCGGCACTCTGTCGGCGGCTGATCGTGGCCAACCCGGTCGACTGGCGAGCACGGCTCGCCCTCGGTCGGCACCTGGCCCGCGAGGGACAACCCTCGGACGCGCTGGACCTGCTGTTCGATTCGCTCGTCCACAACCCCCATGCGATGGCTATCCATCAGGTGGTCTGGCGGGCGCTCGCGGCGCTGAACTTCGACGCCGATCGGGTACGCCGCTACATGGAACTGACGCGCGAAGCCGTGTTCTACCTTGACCCGCACGTGTGTATGCGGTGCCGGTACCGCAGCACGGAACTTCTGTGGCAATGCCCACAATGTCACGAGTGGAACACCTTCGTTGAGGAACGTTTCGCGGCGGCTGAAGAAACCGAGGACGACGACGCCTAACTCACCCGTTGCGCGGATCGTGCTGACCGGCGGGATCGCCACCGGTAAGAGCTATGTCCTCGTCCGTTTCGCCGGCCACGGAGTGCCAACCCTCGACGCGGATCATCTGGCCCACGCGGCGGTGGCGCCGGATGGCCCCGCGTGGCAGGGCGTGCGCAACCGCTTCGGGGCCGACATGTTCGACCCGCATGGCCGTCTGGACCGGGCCAAATTTGGCGCGTTGATATTCGCCGACGCTGAGGCGCGAGCGGACCTCAATCGCCTTGTGCACCCGCATGTTCGCGCCGACACCGCGGCGTGGTTCGCCACCCTCGCTCCACCCACCCGATTCGGCGTGGTGGCTATCCCGCTGTTCTACGAGACGCCGCGAACCGAGCAATTCGACCACGTCATCGTCACCGCGTGTGGTCCGGAACAACAGCTTGCCCGCGTCATGGCACGCGGCCTCACCGAACACGCCGCCCGGCTCCGCATCGCGGCCCAACTCTCCACGGAGGAAAAGGTGCGACGGGGCGACCATGTCATCTGGACGGACGGGACATTCGCGGAGACAGATCGCCGAGTCGAGGAATTGTTTCGGGAGCTGTCGACGCTAGACACGGCGACGGCCGGCTAGCCGTCCGTGGTTCGCATGCGCCGGCGCACCCAGACCCTGCAGTGGCAATGCCGGGCCGGCCTACGAGGCACGTCTTAGCTCGGCCGCGCGGAGCGTGTTCGACAGCAGCATCGTAATGGTCAGCGGCCCGACGCCGCCTGGCACTGGAGTCAGTGCGCCGGCGACCTCCGCCACTTCAGGATGCACATCGCCGACGACGGTATGCCCACGCCGCGCCAGCACATCGAGACGAGGCGACTCGGGCCCGAAGAGCGCAATCACCTCGTCCCGATCGCGGAGCCACGTTGTTCCCACATCAATCACCGTGGCACCCGGTTTGACGAAATCCCGAGTGACGAACCCCGCCCGCCCGACCGCCGCAACCAGAATGTCGGCGGTGGCGGCCACCGCGGGTAAGTCGGCCGTGCGCGAGTGACAAATGGTGACCGTGGCGTGACGGTGCAACAGCAGCATCGCCATCGGCTTCCCGACAATGTCGCTGCGTCCAATCACGACCGCCCGCTGGCCCTCGATCGGGATCCCCGCACGGTCGAGCAACTCGATGACCCCGGACGGCGTTCCCGGTGCGATCCCGGGGCGATTCTGGGTGAGCCGCCCGGCATTGATCGGGGTAAAGCCGTCGACGTCCTTGTCAGGGTGAATCGCATCAAATACGCGCTTCTCCGCATCGCGCCCCATCCCGGACGGGAGCGGCGATTGCACGAGTATCCCGTCCACCGACTCGTCGCGGTTGAAACGGTCCACGATCGCCAGCACCGCATCGACCGATGCCTCGTCCGGCAATCGCTCGAGCACCGCATGCACGCCGAGCGACTCGCAGGCGATCATCTTGTTCCGCACATACGTTTCGGACCCCCCGTCGTGGCCCGCTAGCACGATCCCGAGTCCTGGCGGCCGACCCGCCGCCGCCGTGAACGCCTGGACTCTCGGCGGAAGCGACGTCCGAATCGCTGCTGCCACCACCTTGCCATCGAGCCTCCGCGCGACCGTCATGTCAGCCAGTCTCCCGCCCTTGTCACTCCAGGCCCACCCCGGATCTGGGTCATCTTAACAGGACACCCCGCTCCGTGCCGCGGGCGAGAACCCGCGTTCTGCGGTAGACTTCCCCGGCGCATATCGGGGACACACGGATGGCAACGATCGGTCAGCGAGGCACCTGGGGTTCACGAGCCGGATTCATTCTCGCGGCCTCCGGATCCGCCGTCGGCCTGGGCAATATCTGGGGGTTCCCGACCCAGGTCGGCCAGGGCGGAGGCGCCGTGTTCGTGCTCATCTACCTGGTTTGCGTGGTCCTGATCTGCCTGCCGATCATGGTGGCCGAACTGGTGCTTGGGCGGCGGGCCCAACTCGATCCGGTCGGCGCGTTCAGCATGCTTCGCCCCGGCTCGAGTTGGTGGCTGGCGGGCGCACTGGGTGTGCTGGCCGGCGCGGGCATTCTCTCCTTCTACTCCGTGATCGCCGGGTGGTCGGTCGCCTATATCTGGTACACAGCGACCGGCGCTGTGACCGGCGACGCCGACGCGATTGGCACGTTCTTCGACACCTTCACCGCGAACGGGCCGCTCAGCGTGGGTTTGGCGCTGCTGGTGTTGGCCACAACCGGCGCAGTGCTGCTCGGCGGCGTCCAGTCGGGCATTGAGCGTGTCACGAAATTGCTGATGCCGGCGCTGATCGCCCTCCTGCTTGTTCTGGCTGTACGGGCGGCGACGCTTCCCGGCGCCGCGGCGGGACTCGCCTACTATCTCCGGCCCGATTTCTCACGGCTGCTCGACCCAGTGGTCATCAACGCGGCCCTGGGGCAGGCGTTCTTCTCCCTTAGCCTCGGGATGGGCGCGATGCTCACCTACGGCAGCTATCTGAGCAAGCGCGAGAGCCTCATCACCGCGGCCTGCTGGGTGGTCGCATTGGACACATCGATGGCACTCCTGGCCGGCTTTATCATTTTTCCGTCCGGGTTCTCCATCGAGGGATTCGATCCGAGCGCCAGCGGCCCCGGTCTGATCTTCGCGGTGCTCCCGCGCCTGTTCTCGACCCTGCCGGGCGGACAACTCTTCGGCGCGGCATTCTTCATCCTCCTAACCATGGCGGCGCTCACCTCGACCATCTCGCTGCTTGAGGTTCCCGTCGCGCACTGTATCGACGTGCACAAGTGGACCCGTCGCAAAGCCGTCATCCTCGTCACGACCGGGGTCTTCCTCTTGGCCATTCCGTCGGCCCTCGGCAATGGTGCGGTCGCAGCCCTTACCCGGATGCCAGGGGTCGGCGTCGACTTCCTCACCATGATGGGCACTATCTGGAACAACTTTGCCCTCCCGGTTGGTGGTTTGCTGACCGCCGTCTTCGTCGGTTGGGTGTGGCGAGTCGATCAGGCCATTGATGAGGTGGAGGCCCACGGGGCGTCGTTTCCGGCCAAGCGTCTGTGGAGCGTGCTGATCCGGTACGTCTGCCCAGTCGCCATCTCCGTCATCATCTTGTACGCCATCGTGTCGTTGTAGGACCGACTGACGGTCACAGACGCGCCGCGGCGTCGTGTAGGCGCCACTGGGTCAAGACGGTTTACGCTGGGCGATCATGGACCTCTTCGAGCACATCATCCAAACGGTCAAGTACTACGTCGACGGCTTCGGCATCCCAGTCGGCGAACAGGTGATCCCGCTCAAGGTGATCGCCCTGTTGGGGGCTGGCTTCTTTCTGACCGTCCGACTCGGGTTCGTACAGCTGCGATACCTGTCGCACGGCTTCGCGGTCGCCACGGGCCGCTACGACGACCCGAACGAACCTGGAGACGTCTCGCATTTCCAGGCGTTGACCACCGCGCTGTCGGCCACGGTCGGTATCGGCAACATCGCTGGCGCGGCCTGGGCCATCCACTACGGCGGACCGGGCGCCCTCTTCTGGATGTGGATGACCGCACTGCTCGGCGCGGCAACCAAGTTCTCCGAAGTGACGTTGGCCCAGCGATATCGGGAAGTCGCCCCCGAGACCCAGAAGCACGAGGGCACAGTCGCCGGCGGCCCGATGTACTACATCGAGCATGGGCTGGGTCCCCGATGGCGCTGGATGGCCATCTTCTTTGCTGTCGCGCTCGGGTTCACGGCCTTCATCACCGGTAACGCGGTGCAAGCCAACACGCTGGCCGACACCATGCAGTCGAACTTCGGCACGCCAAATGTCGTGACCGGACTGCTGGCCGCGGCCGTCGTCGCCGTGGTGATTCTGGGTGGCATCACTCGCATCGGCCGGGTTACCGCGGTGCTCGCCCCCCTCATGGCCGGCATCTATGTCTTGAGTGCGCTGATCATCATCGCGATGAACGCCGGAGCGGTCTTGCCGACGTTCGCCCTGATCATGCGGGAGGCGTTCAATCCGTCCGCCGGCGTTGCTGGCACTGGCATCGGCGTCCTGCTGGTCACGCTCAACTGGGGCGTCAACCGTGGGCTGTTCTCGAACGAAGCGGGCCAAGGATCGGCGCCAATCGCGCATGCGGCGGCGAAGACGGATGAACCGGTCTCCGAGGGAGTCGTCGGCCTGGTGGAACCATTTGTTGACACGATTGTCATCGTGACGATGACCTGCCTGGTGCTCATCATCACCGGGGTCCACGACGACCGCGTCCCGTCTGAGATGACCCTCGCTGGTGGAGATTCGACCTACGTCACGCCGCAACCGGACGGACGCCTCGTGGAGGGCGACGCGCCCGCGAGTATCCGTATCATCGGGGGACGACAACCGATCACCGACGGACAGGTCGCGTTCGCGTGGCACGACGTGCCCGTCGAGCGGTTCTTCACGGACGTGGCCCAGACGCAGGCATTCACCGGCGCCATCGATCCAGCCGCCGGGTCTGCTGTCGGGGCCGATGGCACGACCTACGACACGTTATATGGCAACGCCCCCGAGGGGGGCGCTCCGCTGACCCAACTTGGATTCCAGCGCGGGCTAGCTCCCCTCGTCGACTGGGGAGGCCTCATCGTCGTCCTGTCGGTGATGCTGTTCGCCATCTCCACCGCGATCTCGTGGAGCTACTACGGAGACCGGTGCGCCGCCTACCTGTTCGGCAAACAGGCGGTCCTTCCCTATCGACTCGTGTATGTGGCGATGGTCTTTCTTGGGACCGTGATCGCGCCGGCCGCGGTCTGGGATCTCGGTGACATTGCTCTCACCGTCTGTATTCTGCCGAATCTGCTCGCCCTGGTGCTGCTGTCCTCAAAAACACGTACTCTGATGGACGACTACTTCTCACGGCAGGCATGGCTGCAGCGACCGAAAGACTAGCAGCCAGTGCTGCTAGTGCGCGAGCACAGCGAGGTACTCACGGACCCGCGTCGACGGGTCGCCGGTGACGAGCAAGTCGGCAATGACCGCGACCGCGGACGCGCCCGCGGCTAGCACCGCTGGCACGGTGGCTAGGGTGATGCCACCGATCGCCACGACCGGTCGCCCTCCTGCGGCGGCCGCCGTCCGCCGCACGGCATCCAATCCCACCGCGACGTACCCCGTGTCCTTCGTGCGCGTATCGAACACTGGACCCGTGGCGAGATAACTGACCGGCTGCAACAACGCCTCGCGCACCTGCGCCTCGTCGTGGGTCGAGACGCCAATCATCGCAGACGCCCCCAATTGTCGACGCGCCTCCCTGACAGGCAGGTCTCCCTGCCCGAGGTGCACACCATCAGCGCCTGCCAACATGGCCAAGTCGCACCGATCGTTCACGACCAACCGAGCGCCAACCGGTGCCGCAATAGCCATGATCTGCTGACACCATCCGAGCACAATCTTTCCATCAACCCCAGGCGCCCGGAGCTGGACGAGACGGACACCGGCGTCGACATAGACACGTGCCAGGCTGGGTGGGTCCCACCCAGCGCGCCGTGTCACCGCCGCGTCGACAATCGCGTAAAGTTTCGGAAGCATTCCCATAGGTGCGTGCCGGCCCTCAGACGAGCGCAAATCGCTCCAAGAATCCGGTCGTGAACCGTCCGGCCAGGAAGTCTGGGTCGCTCAGCACGCGGAGATGCAGTGGCACCGTCGTCTCGATCCCCTCGATCACGAACATGCCCAGCGCGCGACGCATCCGTGCGATGGCCTCGCCGCGGTCGTGACCGTGCGTGATCACCTTGGCCACGAGCGCATCGTAGTGGGGCCAGATCATGCAGCCGGCGTGGGCGTAGGTGTCCACCCTGACGCCGGGCCCCCCCGGGGCGATCAAAGTCCGAATCATCCCTGGCGAGGGGCGACCGGTGTACGCGTGCTCCGCGTTCACGCGGCATTCGATCGCGTGCCCGACGGTCCGCGTCTCGGTGTGGGCGAGCGAGAGCCCCTCCCCCGCCGCAACACGAATCTGCTCCTTGACCAGATCGACGCCGGTGACCATCTCCGTAACGGGATGCTCCACCTGAATCCTAGCGTTCGCCTCAATGAAGAACGGTTCGCCGTGCCTGTCGACCAGAAACTCGAACGTGCCCACTCCGCGATAGCCCACCGCGCGGGCGGCCGCAACGACCAGGTCGCCAAGCCGATGGCGGGACGGCTCACTCAGCCCCACCGCCGGCGCCTCTTCGAGCAATTTCTGATGCCGCCGCTGCAGCGTGCACTCCCGGTCACCGACAAGCACGACGCGCGTGTGGTCCGCCACTATCTGAAGTTCGACATGACGGGGCTCATCTATATACCGCTCGAGGTAGAGACGGCCATCGCCGAACGCCGTCACGGCTTCCCGCCGCGCGGTTGCCAGCCCGGGGTCGAGGTCGGAGCCCGTGCGGACCACCCGGAGACCGCGTCCGCCCCCACCCGCAGTCGCCTTGATCAACAGTGGGAACCCCAGCGTGTCGGCCAGGCGGATGCCCTCGTCCTGCGTATCGAATGAATCCGTGCCCGGCACGATCGGCAGGCCGGCCGCCAGCATGACGCAGCGCGCACGCGCCTTGTCTCCAAGCAACCGCAGCACGTCTGGCGACGGTCCGATGAACGCGACACCGGCCGCCTTGCATGCCTCAGCCAACGCGACACTCTCCGACAGGAAGCCGTACCCCGGGTGCACGGCGTCGGCACCCACCATGGTCGCCGCCGTCACGATGGCGGCCACATTGAGATAGCTCTGGGCCGGTGAGGCGGGTCCGATGCAGACCGCCTCGTCGGCGAGCTGCACCGGCAAACTGTCGGCGTCCAACTGCGAGTGCGCGACGCTGGTGCGAATACCCAAGTCACGGCAGGCACACACAATTCGGAGCGCAATATCTCCGCGATTGGCGACCAGAATCTTGCTAAACATGCGTCCGGATGGTGAACAGGCTTTCACCATATTGCACCGGCTGGCCGCTTTCGATGAACGCCTCCACGACCTCGCCATCGCAGTCTGACTTGATCTCGTTCATCAACTTCATGGCCTCGATGATGCACAACACATCGCCCGTCCGAATCACATCGCCCACCGAGACAAATGGCGAAGCGTCGGGGCCACTCGCCCGATAGAATGTGCCAAGAATTGGCGCCTGAACGACTGCGAGGTCCGTCTCGGTGCGAACGGCGGACACCTCACCCGGCGGCGGAGGCGCTGGCACGGCCGGGGCGGGTTCGGGCTTCCGCAGACGGACACGCGCGCCATCCCGTTCCAATTCGACCTCCACCAGCCCATGCCGGTGCATCAACTCGAGAATCTGGCCGATTTCGTCGAAATCCATGCTGGTCATCTTCCGGGCGAGCGTGCCGCGCGCTCACACCACGCGAAGGTCGAGCGGCACGTTGGTGAGCAGTTCAAAGCCGGTGTCTGTCACAACGAGATCGTCCTCCAGCCGGATGCCCCCGCGGGATGGTAGGTACACGCCAGGCTCGACGGTGAACACCATCCCCGCGCGGATCGGAGCGGCGGCCTCCGCGTCGGACGGCTCGCGGCGTTTCCCAATGCGAGGCGCCTCGTGCACCTCAATCCCGAGACCGTGACCGGTCCCGTGCGAAAAGGCCTCCGCCAGGCCGTGCGCCACAAGGGCCTCGCGTGCGGCGCTGTCCACGTCCTCTGCGGAGACACCCGGCCGCACAGCCCTCAGCGCGGCCGCGTGAGCGTCCTGAACCGCCCGGTGCCACCTGGTCGCCTCATCACTCGGCGATCCGAGGGTCGCGACACGCGTCAGGTCCACGCAATATCCGTCGAGCATCCCGCCGAAGTCCAGGAGCACCAGCTGGCCCGATTCAAGCACTCGGTGGCTCGGACGCGCGTGCGGCAGAGCGGTGTTCGACCCAGCCGCGACGATCGTCTCGAAGGCCGGGCGATCAAATCCGGCCTCCACGATACTCCGGTCAATGTCGGCCGCCACGTCGCGCTCCGAGAGCCCGGGGCGCAGCCCCGTGAGCGCTTGCACCATGACCGACGAAATCCGCCGCCCGGCCTCTCGCAACGAGGACAATTCGTCTTCGTCCTTGACGGCCCGCCCCTCCTCGACGAGGCCTGTCGTGGGCTTCACCGCCACCGACCCAGCCAAGGTCCGGACGAACCACTCGTGCTGGGACACGGTCATGTGCATCGATTCGATACCAAGGACGCGCCCGCCCTCTGGCGATCGCGATCGCTCAAGACGCGCGGCCACCGTCTGCTCGAAGGAGGACTCGACCAACACCAGGTCGAGCTCGTCACATCCGGCTGGGCCGTCGAGCAGGACTGTGGCTGCTGTGGCGTAGCGAGCGTCGACGACGAGCGTCGCGGCATCGCGAGTCACCAGCAGCATGCCGGCGCTGCCTCGAAAATTGGAGAGATAGAAGACATTCGGAAGGTGTGTGATCAACAACGCAGAGAGGCCGACCTGGTCGAATCGCTCCCGGAGTGAAGCGATTCGGCCCAGAATCCGGTGCTGCGGTATGAGCGGCATCTGGATCGGTCTATGGTGCCGGCGGGGTGATCGACTGCGTGATCGACGCCGAGTTCCCTTCGATATCGGTGACCGTGAGCACCACGTTCCGTGGGCCGTCATCCGTGAACGCGTGCGTGATCATGGCGTTGCTGACCGTCGTCGGGTCTCCGTCACCAAAGTTCCAGGTATAGCTGAGTCCGGAACCAGTGGACGCCGAGGCGTCGACGATACAATCAGGCGGTAGTGGCTCGCTCCCCATGGTGACCACACGGTATCCACTGGACATTCGACGCAGCTCGACCGCCTTGACGGCGCTGGACCCGATGCCGAGTCCCACCAATGATTTGGTTCGTCGGAAAATCACTTGCTCCCAGTCCTTCATGGCTGCCCCTGACGACTGATTTCACGGCACTGCGCGGTCTTGCACGGACATCACCGGCGCGACCGGTGCCAATAGAGACCGGAGCGCGCCTCGCGGTCGGCACTGGGTGTATCGGTCGCCCCCCCAGGCTCCTACAGTCACCAGTGCCTCTTTGTCGCCACGGACGGTCGCGACCGTCCGGCTACCGATATTGTTGACATATTGGCTAATTGCACGTAGCATTTGGGTTTACGTCTGTGGCTAGGAGGGTCACTGGAGTACCCATGTCTACGTATGTGCCTACACCGTCCACTATCGACCGACAGTGGCACGTGATCGATGCCGGCGAGCAAGTGCTGGGGCGAATCGCAACCGTCGCGGCGAAGCTGCTCCAGGGCAAACATAAGCCGCAATACGCGCCGTTTCTCGATACCGGCGACTTCGTCATCATCACCAACGCGGGCGGCGTCAAGCTGACCGGGGCGAAGGAAGAAAAGAAGCTGTACCGCCGCCACAGCGGGCATTCTGGCGGTCTCAGTGAGGAGCGCGCCAAGATTCTGAGGCGGCGGATACCGGAACGCCTGGTTGAGGAAGCGGTGCGCGGCATGCTTCCGAAGAGCAAGATGGGCCGGGCGATGTATCGAAAATTGAAAGTGTACGCGGGGCCGACTCATCCACACGCGGCCCAGCAACCCACCAGTCTTGAGGTTTTGACGTGACGTCGACAAGTTTTTACGGAACAGGCCGGCGCAAGTCGTCGACCGCGCGGGTGTTTTTGAAGCCCGGCACTGGGGAGATCGAGTTGCGAGGGTCCACCCTCGAGAAGCGGTTCCCGTCAGCGTCGCTGCGAACACGCATCAAGGAGCCCCTGCAGGTGGCCGAAGCGGCCGACAAAATTGATGTGCTCGCGACCGCGAAGGGCGGCGGCGTGACCGGTCAGGCCGACGCCTTGCGCCTCGGTATTGCCCGGGCGCTGTTGCAATTCGACCCGGAGCTGCGCCCGGTGCTGAAGAAGGCAGGCATGCTGACTCGGGACGCCCGGATCAAGGAACGGAAGAAATACGGATTGGCCGGCGCCCGCAAGAAGTTCCAGTTCAGTAAGCGCTAGCGAGATTTGCCTGGCCGCTACGGCGGTTGGCACCCCAGAGGGGATGGAGGAAGCTTGACGTCGATCGCGATCACAGATTTGCTCGAGGCCGGAGTGCATTTCGGGCACCAGACCAAACGCTGGAACCCGAAGATGAAGCCATACATCTTCGGTGCCCGCAACGGCATCTACATCATCGACCTTGGTAAGACAGCCCAGCTGTTCGACCAGGCCGAAGCGTTTGTGCGCGACTTGGCGGCCAATGGCAAGACGGTGCTGTTTGTCGGAACCAAGCGGCAGGCGCAGGACCTGGTTCTCGAAGAAGCACAGCGGTGCGGAATGTACTTCGTCAACCAGCGCTGGTTGGGGGGACTTCTGACCAACTTTCTCACCATCCAGAAGAGCATCGCGCGGCTCCGGGATGTGGAAGCCATGGCTGAGGACGGCCGCTACGAGACCTTCTCGAAGAAGGAAATCGCGCGTATCGAGAAGGAAAAGCGCAAGCTGCACAAGAACCTCGACGGCATCCGGCACATGAAGAAGCTGCCTGACGCCATGTTCGTCGTCGACACCCGTCGAGAGAAGATTGCGGTGGACGAAGCCAGGAAGCTGAAGATTCCGGTGATCGGCATCGTCGACACCAATTGCGATCCAGACGATGTGGACTATCTGATCCCTGGCAACGATGACGCCCTGCGGTCGATCCGGCTCTTCCTCTCGCGAATCGCCGACGCTGCGATTGCGGGACGCGGCCTCCGCGAGAAGGCCATGGAAGCGCCGCCCGAGGACCAGGCGCCTTCAACGCCCCAAGCCCCCCCGGCGCCGCCGGCCACTGAACCGGCCGCGTCTCCGGCCTCGGCCTGATTACTCGTCGCG
>CAWWAF010000043.1:0-27666 GCA_963934795.1 uncultured bacterium | reverse complement strand
ACCAGACCCGGCACCCTCACGATCCACCGCCGGCGCCAAAATCATATCGCCTTCGCCTTTTGCTCGCCCCTCCGCCAAACGGACAACCTACTCTGCAGGCCCTCCACCAACGGGAACGTACCCTCTACCTCAAAACCAACAGCAGCGCCGTCCGATCGCCCCGTCTCTTGCCCCTCGAAAAGAAACAGCCGACCGCCATCACCTAACAGCCCCCCGAGCGACTTGAACCCCGCCTCATCAAGCCGCACCGCTCGCACCGTGACCACATCGGCCCGGTCTCCCTCATCGAGGCCGGCTGCAAACTCTTCGTAGCGGCGCGCCTCCACACTGGCTCCCGTCAATGCCAAATGCCGCACCGCCTCACGCAAGAAGGCGGCTTTCCGACTCTTGCTCTCAACCATCCGCAGGCGCACGTCTGGACGCATTAACCGGATCGGCACCGCAGGTGACCCGCCGCCGGACCCGATATCGACCAGCCGCAACGGTCCCGCTGACAACCAACGCGTTGCCACCAAAGGCTCCACGAGCAACCGGTCTATTCCCGCGTCGTCATCGGTCAACCCGGTCAGATTCATTCGTTCGTTCCAACGGAGCAACAGTTTCAGATACCGGGCCAGCTCACCACCCAGTGGAGCAGGCACGGCCACACCCGCCAGCTGGCCCCGCGCCACGATCCGATCACACAACCCACCGGTCTCCACCTCTTCCGTCTCCCTCAGTCCCGCCCGCCAGACATATCGCGCCCACCCCAGCGACGCACGTACGACCCAAGCACTGCGACCGCCGCCGGCGTCACCCCCGGCACGCGCCCCGCCTGCCCCAGCGTCGCGGGCCCAACCCCACTCAGACGCTCCACCACCTCACCCGAAAGACCGGGCACTTTGCTGTACGGGAACCCCTGCGGAATCCTCCGGCGCTCGTCACGTTGACCGCGCGCCACCGTCGCCGTCTGCCGGCGAAGATATCCCTCGTACTTCACCACCGTCTCTACACTCGCCAGCTCGTACGCCCGCCCGTCACGCCCAGCCTCCACCTCCACCGCACCCTCGGCCGCCAGTCCAGCCAATGTCACGCCTGGCCTTCGCAGCACCTGCGCCAGCTCTACGCTGCCGCCACGCCCTGGCGCCCGCGCCGCCCGCACGGCGGCCACATTGCGCTCAAACCGGTCGCGCCGAGCGGAGAACTGCGACCACCGATCATCCCCGACAAGGCCGATCTCACGTCCTCGTGCCGTCAGCCGCAGATCGGCGTTGTCTATCCGAAGCAGCAACCGGTACTCCGCACGCGAGGTGAACATCCGATAGGGTTCCAGACACCCGCGCGTCGTCAAGTCGTCGACCATCACGCCGATATAGGCCTCGTCCCGTCCCAACACCCATTCACCGTCACCCCGCACGCGTCGTGCCGCGTTGACGCCGGCCACGAGCCCCTGCCCCCCCGCCTCCTCATACCCGGACGTCCCATTGATCTGGCCCGCCAGAAACAGCCCCGCCACCTTCCTGGTCTCCAAGGTCGGTCGCAACTCCGTCGGCTGGATGAAGTCGTACTCCACCGCGTACCCGGGTCGCAACACCCGCGCGTCTCCCAAACCGGGCATGGCGTGAATCACCGCCTCCTGCACCTCACGAGGGAGACACATCGAACAGCCGCTGACATAGATCTCGGGAACGTCGACGCCCTCAGGCTCCAGAAACACCAGGTGTCTGTCCCGCTCAGGGAATCGCATCACCTTGTCCTCAAGCGAGGGGCAATACCTGGGCCCGATGCCGCTGATCTGCCCGTTGTACAACGGCGACCTATCCTTGTTCTCCCTCACCAGCTCGTGCACCCGATCATTGGTATGCACGATGTGACACGGTGTTTGCTGCCGATCGACGAGCCCAGTCAGAAACGAAAACGGCACCGGCGGCACGTCGCCCGGCTCTTCCTCGAACTGGCTGAAATCGATGCTGGCCCGGTCCAACCGCGGAGGCGTCCCGGTCTTCAACCGACCCCAGATCAACCCCAATTCCTTCAGAGACTCGCCCAACATCTTCGACGCCGGTTCGCCGACGCGTCCCGCCGACCGCTGCTCCTCTCCCACGTGGATCACGCCGTTCAGAAACGTCCCGGTCGTGACGACGACCGCACCGCACCCGTACCGTTGCCCGTCCTCCAATTCCACCCCGACGACACCACCGCCTTCAAGGCACACCGCGCCGACGCGACCGATGATCCATCCAATCCGGTCCTCAGCCTCCAACCGCGCTCGCATCCAGCGACCGTACTGCCGCTTGTCGGCCTGTGCGCGCGGCGACCAGACGGCTGGTCCGCGACTGCGATTGAGCAGCTTGAATTGCATCGCGGTCGCATCAATGGCCTCGCCCATCAGCCCACCCAGCGCGTCAATTTCCCGGACGAGATGCCCCTTTGCAGTCCCCCCGATCGCGGGGTTGCACGGCATGTGAGCCACCGTCTCCCGCGACAGGGTACAGAGCCCCACCGTGCACCCGACGCGGGCAGCCGCATGGGCGGCCTCCACACCGGCATGCCCGGCTCCGACGACAATGACGTCGTAACGCCTGCTCATCTCGTCTTACACCCCAGGTGCGCACTCGGCGCCAGTGCCGGGGAACTCCTGGCGACCAGCGCGGACATCGCCCGGTGTTCAACCACCGCCACCCGACTACTTCCCAATACAAAACCGCTCAAAGATGTGATTGACGACATCGTCCGGCGTCCTCGCCCCGGTGAGCTCCTCGAATGCGGTCCGCGCCCGCTGCAAGTCAGCAAGCACAAACTCCTCGGTCGCCCCGTCCTGTGCGGCACGTTGCGCATCCACCAGTGCTCCACTGGCCCGCTCCAGCAGCCCGATATGGCGCTGGTTCCCAACCGTCGGGGTGTCCCGGTAGGTCTCCTCACCAATCAGGCCCGCGCGGACGGCCGACCGAAGCATGTCCAGGCCCTGTCCCGTCCTGGCGGAGACCTCCACCACCGAGGTCTCTGGGGGGAGGTCCAGCGCCTCCCGTGGCCACGCCGAGGGCGATGCCACATCCATCTTGTTCAGCGCCACCACCCGACTAGTCCCGGCCGTCGCCTCGAGCACTGATCCGTCTTCCTCTTCGAGTCCCGCCGACCGGTCCAGCACCACCACGACGGACGAAGCCACCGCGAGAGCCTGCCTCGCCCGCGCGACGCCCTCCGCCTCGACCGCATCGTTCGTGACCCGGATGCCGGCCGAGTCGACCAATGTCACCGCAACTCCGTCCAGGTCGATGACGTCACTCACCAGATCCCGCGTGGTTCCCGCCACCGCCGTGACAATGGCCCTCGATGACCCTACCAACGCGTTGAAGACACTGGACTTACCAACATTCGGCTTTCCAAGGATCACGACATGGCACCCCTCGCGAATCAGCCGACCCCGCGCCGACCCGGCCAACAGGCCGCGCACCCGGTCCCGGAGCAGACCAATACCCTGCGCCACCGTGCCCGGCTCGACAAAGTGATAGCCCTCATTCGGAAAATCCAGCGAGGCTTCCAACCTGGCGATGAGGTCGAACAAGTCCCCATCAATGGCGCCAATCGCCTGGGTTACCGTCCCTTCCAGCTGGTCAAACGCGACACGGGCCTGCAACGGCGTGACCGCGTCCACCAGATCGGCGACCGCTTCCGCCTGAACCAGATCGAGCCGCCCGTTCAGATACGCGCGCAAGGTGAATTCGCCAGGCTCCGCCAACCGGGCTCCGCCGGCACACGCCAGCGCCACGATGCGCTCAAGCAGCACCGGGCTCCCATGCGCACTGATCTCCACCACATCGTCGCCCGTATAGGACCCCGGGCCGGGGAAACTGGTCACGACGACCTGGTCGATGGCGTTGCCTGCCGGGGTGCTCGCGTCGACGATTCTCGACACGGTCGCATGCCGCGCGCGCAACGGTTCCCTGTGGCCTAGGAGACGGGTGGCGAGTGTTTGTGCCTCTGGCCCGCTGAGACGCACGACGCCGAGGCCGCCGCGACCGGGAGGCGTGGCCACGGCCACGATCGTGTCATCCGGCGCGAACATCAGACACCTCGGTGGTCGGCGGTCGCCGACACAGGGCTCAGCGTGCGGCTGAGTCGGCCGGTGAGATGAGGACGGTCTTGAGGAAGGCGTCGCCGACACTCTCGGACGATACGCCTGGATCCTCAGCTACGGCGAGGTGCACGATGCGTCGGGCGTACGGGTTGAGCGGCCCAACCTCCTGCCTCTCGCCGGTCACCCGCGCTCGCTCGGCGAGCAGGACGGCGGTCTGGCGAAGTTCCTCGTCCTTGGTCTTCCGATAGTCCAAACAGTCGACGACAATGTGACCGACCGTGTGCTCGGCGCGGAACACCGCATTGACCAGATGCTGGAGCGCATCGAGCCCAGCGGCCTGACGCCGCAAGAGCAGCTCTCCGCCCTCGCCGTTGATGGTGACGCGTGTGCCGTCATCAATGGGCGCGCACGCCACCTGGACCGATAGTCCCATGGCCGCGGCCACCGCATCAACGAACGCGGTCATTCTGGTGTGCAGATCGGCTGTCACGCTTCACTCCTTGTTCCCTTGCCACGTGTACGGCGGCCACCACGGCCCTGCCGACCCCGCTTGCCGCCCTCGCGTCCGACGGGACGCTCCGCCCCGCTGGTCGTTGGCTCGACCGGATCAACGTCGATGGCCTTGGTCGGCACCGGGGTCTTCACTTTTCGCTCGGCTGGGGGACGAACCTGACGTGTCCGCGTTGGACCCGACAGCCGATTAGTAATGACCGTCTGACCGATCCCAATCACATTGCTCGTCAACCAGTAAATGACCAACCCGCCTGGTGCCCAGAGGAACATGAATGTGAACATGACCGGCATCAGCATCATGATTTTCTGCTGAGTCGGGTCGGCGGCCGACGGCTGTAGTCGCTGCTGGACCACCATCGACGCCCCCATGATCACGGGCGTCACGTAGAACGGATCATGCAGCGACAAATCGGTGATCCAAAACATGAACGGCGCGCCGCGCATCTCGATCGCCATCGACAACAATCGATAAAACGCGAACAGAATCGGCATGGTAAGCAACATCGGAAGACAGCCGCTGGCGGGGTTCGCGCCATGCTTCCGATACAGCTCCATAACCTCCTGGTTCATCTTCTGCTTGCCCGGATCCGTCGCCTTCAGGTCGGCATACCTGGCCTGAATAGCCTTCATCTCGGGTTGCAGCTCCTGCATCTTGCGCATCGACACCACACTCTTGTGTCGCAGCGGAAAGATCACGATATTGATCATCACCGTGAGCAGGATGATTGACCAACCGTAGTTGCCAAGAAAGCCGTAGATCCACTTCAACGTGCGATGCAGCGGTACCACCAGAACCGACAACCACCCGAAGTCAATCACCCGTACGAGATCGGGATGGACCGCACCGAGGATGTCGAAGTCTTTGGGGCCGATAAACACGGGGATTTCCGTCATCCCAGGGTCGACGGTCAGATCAAACGCCACCAGGTCGTGCTCGCGACGAAGCGTGGATACTGGTTGGAACTCGACCACGGCCTGCTCGATACCGGGAAGCGCCACGGCCGCGAAGTAGTGGTTGTCGACGCCGGCAAAAGTGAACTGGCCGTCGTAGATCCCTCGATCGGCCAGATCGTCGGGTGCCGCTCGGTAGACGTCGGCGTCCTCAAGGAGACCGTCCTCGAACACGCGTCCATACAGGACCGCTCCCGGCAACTGCTGAAACACCAGCCGGGACGTATTCTCCCGCACACCGCCCAAGGCGGGACCCCAGCGAATCGTCAGTGGGACCGGCCCGCTCGAGGTGGACACCGACGCACTGAAACCGATCACATACGGTTGCTCTGGCGACGATTGAAACGAGAAGGACTTGCGTGCCCGTAGCCCAGAACTGTCTTCGTACTCGAATGCCAGCGTGCCGGGCTCGTCCCTCATCCGGAGTCGGTCGAGAGACGGTTGGAACAGTGCCTGGTCGAGCCGGGCTGTGAGGTCGGGGTTGCCGGGGACGACCAATGAGAACGGCCAGGCCTGGTCTGGTGACACATCCGGCGGAATAAGTTCGACTTGCCCCCCGGAATCGTCACCATATTGCTTGAGTTGCCAACTGATAAGTTCAGCTCCGCGGTTCGAAAACACCGCCCGCACGAGGTCACTCTCGACGACGATATCCCTGTCCGTGGTGTCGAACACGGTTGGTGTGAACGCGGTACCGGCTGCCGCCTGGACCGGCGCTGCCGGCGACGCGGCGGCCGGTGGCGCGGTCCCCACGGCCGCTGAAGCACTCGCGGACGCCGCCGCACCGGGCCCCGGCACCACGGCCCCTGGCTCCGCCGCCCCGTCGACGAACGGTTGGACCGGAACCGGCGCCGGCGCGACAAAGCGCTGGTACACCACCAGAACCAGGAAGGAAAGGAAGACGGCCAGCAGTACTCGACGTTCCATAAATAAGTCAGAGGCCTCGCGTTACGCTTCCCGCGCGCCGCGCACGCCAGGCACGGGGTCGACCCCGCCCGGGTTGAACGGCTGACAGCGACCCAACCGTCGCAAGGTGAGCCACAATCCGTGGACACATCCATGACGCAGCACCGCCTCCTCCGAGTAATGTGAGCAGGTGGGTTCGAAGCGACACGAACCAAAAAACAATGGACCAAGCAGCATGCGGTACGCACGCACGCAGGTCACCCACGCGCGAACACAGAGCCCATTCAACCAGCGACCAAGCCAATGCATGATGGCCTGGTCACCCGTGGGATGTGGGGTGTTTGCGGAGCTGACGGCGGAGGACGCGGCGAAAGTCGTCAACCAGGGCAGCAAAAGGAGCATCCAGGAAATCACGCCGCGGCAGAACGACAAGGTCCAGACCGTCCGCCGGTTTGTTGTGTCGGAAGAGTTCGCGGACCAGGCGCTTCGACCGATTGCGCCACACGGCACCACCGAGTCGACGGGGCGCGACGATGCCCAATCGACTCTCTTCCCTCGAGTTCGGTAGCGCGACCAGCGTCATGTATCGACCGCCAACCCGCGCCCCACCATGCTGTACCCGCAAGAAATCGGGCCGTCGTCTGATGCGTTCCAGGCGCGGGAGCCGACGGGTGATGACCTGGCCCACGCCACAGCTCCGCGTCGCGGTCCGCTGGTTATCCAGAGACCGTCAAACGCTGACGTCCCTTGGCGCGCCGACGACTGAGTACACGCCGACCCGCCGGGGTGCTCATTCGCACGCGAAAACCGTGCGTCTTCTTTCGATGTCTGTTGTTCGGTTGAAAAGTGCGCTTCATTTGTTTTTACCAGTTCCTCATACACAGCGACAACTGCTCATGATACCGACAGCATTTCGGCCCTGTCAACGGCTGGTCGTCCCGCCCGTTGGGTGGCCGATCTATCGGCTCCCCTGACCGCGCGCCGTGAGACGACCACAGATCGGTTGAAGTGCGTTGCGAGGCGCTACGGCGCTGTGCTACAGTCCCGACCTTGTAGCCGTCTCAGGCGGTCTCCCCTTCAAAGTTTTCCACACCTGTGGAAAAAATGTGGAAAGTCGATGACTTTTGCGATCCAGTGGTGGCGCTATCTCCGCAGGGGACAAAAGTGATTACGAAATTTCTCGCTTTGGCTTGCATCTTCACTGTTTTAAGTAAGTTACAGCGGCTCAACCTAACGCCGTTGATCTCAACATCTCGTGCCCCCGTACCCTCAAACAGGGACAGTCGCGTAAGGTTTGCGTCCGCGTGAGCACCGATGCGGGCCTGCATCCGGCCGAAAATCTGTGGGATCAGATCCTCGCTCGGGTCGAGACGAAGGTAAACCGCCATAGTTTCTACACCTGGTTCAAACCCACGACGTTTGTCGCCGATGGCGGCAAGACAGTTACGGTCCGGGTGCCAAATGACCTGTTCCGAGACTGGTTGACTAAACATTACGCTGGAGTCATCTCGGAATCTGTCGACGAACTGCAACGACAGGGCACGCAGATCACGTTTGTCACCGCCGGCCCATCCGATGCGGCGACCGCAGTACCGACGCCGGATATCGTCGCGCCTACGGTCGGGCCGCCCCGCTCCGTCGCGCCGCTCAATCAGCGGTACACCTTTTCCAAATTCGTCGTGGGTCCATCGAATCAATTTGCTCACGCAGCGGCTCGAGCCGTCGCTGAAGCCCCCTCCCGCTCCTACAATCCCCTGTTCATCTACGGGGGCGTCGGGTTGGGCAAGACGCATTTGATGCATGCGATTGGCCAATACCTCGAAACGCATTCGCCGCACCTCAGCCTGACCTACATCTCGTCGGAACGGTTCATGAACGAGATGATTAACGCAGTGCGATACGACCGGATTCTCGAATTTCGCGAACGCTATCGGAGCACCGATATCTTGCTTGTTGACGATGTCCAGTTCCTGGCAGGCAAAGAAGGTACCCAAACCGAGTTTTTTCACACCTTCAATTCTCTGTACGACGCACAAAAGCAGATCGTTATCAGTAGCGATTCACCGCCGCATGAGATCCCGTCCCTTGAGGAGCGTCTGCGATCCCGATTTGAATGGGGACTAATTGCCGATATCCATCCACCGGATCTTGAGACCAAAGTCGCGATTCTGAAAAAAAAGGCGGGAGCAGACAACATCCCGTTGCCGGACAGCGTCGCGCTCTATATTGCGGGCAAAATAAAGTCGAACATCCGTGAATTGGAAGGGTCGCTCATACGATTGATCGCGTACGCGTCGCTGACCGGTCGCCAGATAACCCTCTCTCTGGCCCAGGACGTCCTGCGGGATATTCTGGAACGCGACGAGCCGCGGGTAACCATCGAGATCATCCAAAAACACGTCGCAAGCTTCTACTCGCTCAAGGTGAGTGACCTTCGATCCCGAAACAACTCCCGATCGGTGGCCCTTCCGCGGCAGATATCGATGTATCTGTGCAAAAAACTCACCAGTGCCTCACTGCCGCAGATTGGCAAGAGTTTTGGTGGAAAACACCACTCGACCGTCATCCACTCCATCCGAAAAATAGAAAACTTGCTAAAAACAGACGGGGCGTTCAACACCCTCATCGACAACTTCCTGCAAGATTTCAGTTAGCCGTTTTGCCTTGACAACAAGGCGTCTCTCATACCCGCGGCGCCCCCCGGCCTCTCCTTTTTCCACCATATCCACACCCCGGACCTGTGCAACAACTGTGCATATTAAGCCTGCCCCACGCGCTCCCCGATACCGACACGATCGGACCCTCTCCACTCCGCACGATTCCAACAGGCTAAGTAACTGATAACAAATAATTTAAATGCTTTTAAACGGTTTTCAACAAGACTCTTAATCCTTGATATAATTATGAGTCTCTCTATGTCTCTTTAAAACCTCCACCTACATCGCATTCCGAGGGCACCGCCGAGATGGAACTCACAGTCCGCAAAACCGAACTGCTTCGAGAGCTCCAGCTCTTCCAAGGCATCGTCGAACGAAAGAACACCATCCCGATTCTGGCGAACATTCTGGTCGAAGCGGATGAGGGTGGCGACGCCGTCAGACTGGCCGCCACCGATCTGGAAGTCGGGCTGAGCAGCCGTTGTGCGGCGACGATCAAAAAGGGGGGCGCGATTACGCTCCCCGCCAAGAAGCTGTTTGAGATCGTTCGAGCCCTTCCGGACACCGAGGTGAGGATCACCCAGTCGGCAGCCGGGACGGTTAATGTCGCCGCAGAGCGTTTCAGTTCACGGATCCAAACCCTTCAGCGCAATGATTTTCCGGCCCTCCCTGAGGCGACCGGCGACGGAACGGAGACGCTCCCGGCCCAAACATTGCGCGAGATGATCGCGAAGACCCAGTTCGCCATCACCGGCGAGGACACCCGATATTTTCTCAACGGCGCGCTGTTCCTGTTTACGGATCAGGCCATGAGTCTGGTGGCCACTGACGGACACCGACTTGCCCTCGTCTCCGCCGGCCGCGGCGCCAAGACTGATGGTGACACGCCATCGGCACCTGCTGCCGCGCACGGCGATGCTGAGGCCACCCGGGTCATTTTGCCGAAGAAGACGTTATGGGAATTGGCCCGGCTCCTGGGCGACGATGTCGAGACGGTGACGTATGAGCGGGGCGAAAACCACCTATTCTTCGATCTCGGTGGAAGACAGCTCATTTCCCGCATGATCGACGCGCAGTTTCCCGCGTATGAGCGTGTCATTCCCCAAGGCAATGACAAACGCATTGAATTCGAGCGGGACCGACTGACAAGCGCCATCAAGCGGGTCGCGCTCCTGTCCAGCGAGCGGTCTCGTGCCGTCAAGTTCCAGATCGACGCCGGCAAGGTCGAGATTACGTCAAGCAGCCCCGAGGTCGGAGAAGCCTCTGAAGTCCTGGCTGTCGACTACTCCGGTCCGGCGCTCGGCATCTGCTTCAATGCTCAATACCTGTTAGATTTCATGAGCGTCGCCGAAACGGAAAGCATCGCGCTCGACTTCAAGGATGATCTCAGCCAGGCGGTCCTTTCCCCGGTCGGCGGCGATAGCTGTGATTACACCTACGTGATTATGCCAATGCGGATCTAGCTGTCCGTGGCGTGCACAGCCACATAACCAGGAAACTGCGGCGTCGGATGAGACTCGGTGCGTGCGGGTGACACATCCAGCCGGCGGAAGAGATAGAGAACAGATGACGGAGTTGGAACACGAAGAGTCACCGGGAGCAGGGTCTGTGCCTGGTGAAGTTGAGATGCCGATTAAACCGGTTCAACCGGGTGTGACCGCTGCCGATCTGGCCGACTACGGCGCTGACAAGATCAAGGTTCTCGAAGGACTCGAAGCGGTGCGTAAGCGGCCGGCCATGTACATCGGGTCAACCGGGACGCTCGGCCTGCACCACCTGGTGTATGAGGTGGTGGATAACGCGATTGACGAAGCGTTGGCCGGTTTCTGCGACGTCATTAAGGTCACGATCCATGTAGATAATTCCATCACGGTGATTGACAACGGTCGCGGCATTCCGGTCGACGAGCACGCCAGTGGCCGGCCGGCGGCCGAAGTAGTGATGACCGTGCTGCATGCCGGCGGCAAGTTCGACAATGACAGTTACAAGGTGTCTGGTGGTCTCCACGGTGTTGGTGTGTCCGTCGTCAATGCGCTGTCTGAGTCGGTGCAATTGGAAATATGGCGGAACGGCAAGGTCTATCAGCAGAGCTATATCCGGGGTGTGCCGGACGCAGACTTGGAGGAGACCGGGATAACGAAACGTTGCGGCACGAAGCTCAGGTTTCGACCGGACGCTGAAGTTTTTGAGACTGTCGTCTACAGCTTTGACACGCTTGCGCACCGGCTGCGAGAACTGGCATTTCTGAACGCCGGCGTTCGGATTACCGTCGACGATGAGCGCGACGGCAAGAATCATGATTTCCGCTATGAAGGCGGCATAAATTCGTTTGTGCAATACCTCAACAAGAACCGGGTCGCTCTCAACACCGAGCCGATCTACATGCGCGGAGAGCGCGAAGGCATCGACGCAGAGATTTCGCTCCAGTGGAACGACAGCTATATCGAGACGCTGCATGCATTTGCCAACAACATCAACACGCAGGAAGGTGGCACGCACGTTTCCGGGTTGAAGGCGGCGTTGACCCGTACGTTGAATAGCTACGCGACGCGCCAAAACCTGGCGAAAGACCTGAAGGAAAGTATCGGTGGGGATGATATTCGCGAAGGCTTGACAGCCGTTATCAGTGTCAAGATTCCGAACCCGCAGTTCGAAGGTCAGACCAAGACGAAGCTCGGCAATACCGAGGTGAAGGGCATTGTTGAATCCATTATCAACGATTGCTTAGGCGCATTCCTCGAGGAAAATCCACAGATTGCCAAGCAGATCGTCAACAAGACCATCGATGCCGCGCGCGCCCGTGAGGCCGCTCGGAAGGCTCGGGATCTCGTCCGCCGTAAAGGCGCGTTAGACAACAGCACCCTTCCGGGAAAACTCGCAGATTGTCAGGAGCGAGACCCTGAAAAGTGTGAGCTGTACATTGTCGAGGGTGAGTCAGCCGGCGGGTCCGCCAAACAGGGACGAGATAGGAAATTTCAAGCCATCTTGCCGATTAAGGGAAAGATTCTCAACGTTGAGAAAGCCCGCTTCGACAAGATGCTGGGTAGCGATGAGATTCGCACCATGATTGCCGCGCTCGGGTGCGGTATCGGGAAAGATGACTTTAAGCCAGAAAAGCTCCGTTACCACCGCATCATCATCATGACGGACGCCGACGTTGACGGATCCCATATCCGGACGTTGCTGCTGACGTTTTTCTATCGGCAGATGCGGGAATTGATCGAGCGCGGTTACATCCATATCGCGCAACCCCCGCTCTACCGGGTAAAACGCGGCCGTAGCGAGACGTATGTTAAAGACGATCGAGAGCTTGACGCGTGGTTGTTCAGGCGTGCGGCTGAAACCCGAGTGCTCAAACTGCCAACCGGAGATCTCACCGGAGGCGCATTGGAGACGCTGTTGCATCAACTCGTCGCGTTCCAGCGATATAGCGCAATTGTCCAGCGTCGCGGTCCCGCGTCCGACATCGTCCAGCAGTTGCTGGCCAATGATGCAGACGGCAAGTCCTTTTTCACCGATTCGAAACCGCTCGAGCAACTCGCGCAGACTCTGACAACATCGCTGCGAACTGTCAGTGTCGCCGCGGACGAGGAACACAACGCTCATCAGTTGGTCGTTGAGGACCGCAGCGGCGGGTTTGCCCGACGGCAAGAGGTTGGGATCGAGTTTGTGGAATCGGCCGAGTATCGTGCCTTGTTGGCGAGCTACCGTGCGACCAACGGCCTTACTGGACCTATGACGGTGGCGGCGGTGCCGAAGGGTGAGCAGGCAGACCCCTCCTCTGATGGGCCGGTCGACGTGACCGACGCCAAGCCTACAGAGATAGAGATTAGCGACATCGACAGCCTCGTCGAGCATTTCCTCGCGGCAGGTCGGCGCGGCGTCGCGATTAATCGCTACAAAGGGCTTGGTGAGATGAATCCCAATCAGTTGTGGGAAACGACAATGGATCCCAACAACCGAACGCTGTTGCAGGTGCATGCCGAAGACGACACAGAAGCAGACCTGATGTTCACCACGCTAATGGGTGACCAGGTCGAGCCTCGCCGTAAGTTCATCGAGGACAACGCGCTTGATGTCCAGAATCTCGATGTCTAGCCGCCTCGAGTGAGCCAACGAAGCCCGTAGTTCGACGAAGGAGACATCCGTTCCGGCCTCCTGGAAACGGTGAAAGAGATATATGTCCGACGCTCCAGATATCAAAACGCCCGTCAATATCGAAGACGAGATGCGGCGCTCCTACATGGACTACGCCATGAGCGTCATCATCGGGCGTGCCCTGCCCGATGTGCGGGACGGCCTGAAACCCGCCCATCGCCGCGTCGTCTACGGCATGCGCCTCATGGGGCTGGCCTCCAATCGTGCGTATCGCAAGTGCGCCAAGATCGTCGGTGAGGTCATGGGGAACTACCACCCCCACGGAGACGCCTCGATCTACGACACGCTTGTGCGGATGGCGCAGGGATTCAACATGCGCTATCCCCTGGTCGACGGACAGGGGAATTTCGGATCGGTTGATGGCGACCCGCCCGCGGCGATGCGCTACACCGAGGCCAAGTTGCAGCCGTTGTCGGACGACCTGATGGCCGATCTCGACAAGGAGACGGTCGACTTTGTCCCCAACTACGACGAAACCACCGAGGAACCCTCGGTGCTCCCGACGCCCTACCCCAACCTGCTGGTCAACGGGTCATCCGGTATCGCTGTCGGCATGGCCACCAATATTCCGCCGCACAACCTGACGGAGATTATCGACGGCGTGGTGTGGCTCATCGAGCATCGCGAAGAGACCGACGAGGAGAAGCGGCGTGGCCTGCGTTCCATCGTCACCGGACCGGATTTTCCGACCGGAGGCGTCATTGTGGGGCGCGCCGGCATCGATTCAGCGTACCAAACCGGCCGGGGGTCGTTGACCGTTCGCGGAAGCTCGGTGATCGAACCCATTGGGAAAGGTGACCGCCAGGCAATTGTCATCCACGAGATTCCGTACCAGCTCAACAAAGTGCGGTTGATCGAAAAAATTGCAGACCTCGTCCGGGACAAGTCACTCGAGGGAATCAGTGACCTGCGCGACGAATCTGACCGCGATGGCATGCGCATCGTCATCGAGCTCAAGCGCGGAGAGGTGCCCGAGGTTGTGCTGAACAACCTCTACAAACAAACCCCGCTGCAGACCACCTTCGGCGTCATCATGCTGGCGATCGCGGGTGGGCGACCACGAGTGCTCCCATTGCTCGACATGGTGGAGCAATTCGTGGCATTCCGGCACGACGTCGTCCGTCGGCGCGCCGAGTTCGATCTTCGGAAGGCGGAGGCGCGCGCGCACATTCTTGAAGGACTCAAGATCGCGCTTGATCAACTGGACGCGGTCATTGCACTCATCCGCAGTGCCCCGAATCCCGCCGAAGCGCGGACCGGCCTGATGGAGAGTTTCGAGCTGAGCCAGATTCAAGCTCAGGCGATTCTCGATATGCAGTTGCAGCGGTTGACCGGGCTCGAGCGGAAGAAGGTCTTGGACGAGCTGGCTGAGCTGCAGGTGTCCATCGAGCGTTTGCGTCGAATTCTCAGTAGCGAGGGTCTCCTCATGGAGATCGTCGTGGAGGAACTGCGGGCGATACAGGCGAAGTACGGCGACGGGCGGCGCACGGGTATCATCGACGACCCGGGTGAGCTCCGCATTGAGGACTTGATCGCCGAAGAGGACATGGCGATTACGGTCAGTAACACGGGCTACATCAAACGAACTGCCCTCACCGAGTATCGGAGTCAACGTCGAGGCGGCAAAGGGCGTATTGGGATGCGCACCCGCGACGAAGACTTTCTCACCCACCTGTTCGTGGCGTCGACCCACGCCTATATTTTGATCTTTTCCGACCGAGGCCGGGTCTACTGGTTGAAGGTGTACACCATCCCGGATGTGGGGCCGAGTGGCCGCGGCAAGTCCATCGCCAACCTGGTGTCGATGGAGGCCGGCGAAAAGATTGCGGCGCTGCTGTCCGTAAGGGAGTGGCCCGAGGAAGACGGTGAGCGGTATCTTGTGACCGGCACCCGATCTGGCACCATCAAGAAGACCGACCTCCGGGCGTTTCGCAATCCGCGCCAGGGCGGCATTATTGGCGCCGGTGTTGCCGAGGGAGACGAAGTGATCGCGGCTGAGATCACGGACGGACAGGGTCAGGTCTTTCTCGGCACGCGACGCGGCAAGGCCATTCGGTTCGAGGAGCACAATGTCCGACCGATGGGGCGCACCGCGACCGGTGTGCGCGGAATCAACCTGCGAGACGACGATGAAGTGGTCTCAATGGCCGTGGTTCGGCCTGGCGGCACGCTGCTGACGGTGACCGAGAATGGCTACGGCAAGCGCACCCCACTGGATGAATACCGCGTGCAATCACGGGGGGGACTCGGTATTATTAGCATTCACACATCGGCTCGAAATGGCCGTGTCGCTGGCATTGCTTACGTAGAGAACGAAGATGAGCTCATGCTCATCACTCAACAGGGCAAGATCCTTCGTATGGATACGAAGGATATCCGGCCAATTGGTCGGGCCACGCAAGGCGTGCGCCTGATCGAAATTGACGATGAGGATCTGGTCGTCTCGCTCGCGCGACTGGTGGATGTTCCGGGCGACCCAGACGACGAAGATTCCGAGCCGGACGCCGACGCCTGACGCGGCCGGTTCGGGAGTGACCAGCGTCGGATGTCGAAAGCACCGACGCGCTTGTGTAAGGAGGGGCGATTTTATGTCTCGATCAAAAACGACTACACGCGTATGTGCGCTGTTTGTGGCTCCACTGTTGGCTGTGGTGGCCGCGTGCGGCGCCACTGGACCTGAGCAGACGCTGATTCGAACGTACTTCAATGCATCCAACGTGACGGACCGTGGCTCGCTGGCCAACATCACGATGTATGCGTGGAACGTCCGAGAAAAGGGCACCGTGACGGGTCCCACCGTGAACAGCGTCGGCGAAGAGCGCAGCCGACCGCTGCAGGTTAAAGAACTGGAGCAGGCGGTGGCTGACGCCGTGGCCGCCGAAGAGACGTTCACGCAGGAGAAGATCGTCTATCAGAACGAGAACTTCGACGCGATCAATCGAGTGCTGGAAGCAGAGCGTGAAGAGGCGGATGTCGCCTCGCGAGACAGTGAGGTTCAGGAAGCGTGGACTGACTGGCGTGCGCGGACCATGGAGAATTCCAAAGCCGTGTCCGACTCCCAACAGGCCGTCTCCGCGGAGCGGAACACGGCTTACCTGAGCGTCCAGGCCAACGATCCCAATTTGTCCCAGTTTGAGGGACAGATTGTCTCGAAGGATGTCGACGTCACGGCGACGGTGACCCTGGATGGCAATGCGAGTGAGCAGCAGTTGACCGTCACGCTGCAGCGGACGATCTTGGAGAACGGCGAAGAGCCGATCGAAGGCCGCTGGGTGATTGCGAACGTCAACTAGCCGCTAGCGTCTGGCACGACCGACGCTGTTGCTTTGGAGGCTCGACCCTGCGCATTCGTGGGGCCGGGCCTTTTCTTTGTCTGATCCTGCCGGTCACGCCAGCGTCAAGTTGGCGAACTTTGCTCGCAGGGTCTTCCGCCCCACGTCAGTGAAGTGCACTGTCAGTTTCATGTCGTCGGTCAGTGGCTCGACGGCGAGAATGGTGCCGACCCCGAAGGTGGCGTGACGCACACGCGTTCCAGGACTCACACTGATGACCGACTGGTCCTCATCCTCATAGGCGTATCCGTAGTCCGGCTGGATCTCCGGCGTGGCCTCCGCGCGGCTCCGGCCGCGCCGCGGGCGTCCGAACGTCGTCGGCACCCGCGCCGGCGTCGAGAACACCGGCTGCACCACATCGATCAGCTCGGTCGGTATCTCACTGAGAAAGCGTGACGGCTCAGACGCCTGGTAATCTCCGAACACGCGTCGGCGCGCCGCACTCGTCAGGATGAGACGCGTCTGGGCCCGCGTCATCCCGACGTAGCACAGCCGACGCTCCTCTTCGATGGCGTCCTCGTCGTCGTGAGAGCGCATGTGGGGGAACAGGGCGTCTTCCATGCCCACCATGAACACGACAGGAAACTCCAGTCCCTTCGCCGCATGCAGCGTCATCAGCCAGACTCGCGCACTCTGGGCACCGCCTGCGTTGTCCTCGTCTGTCTCAGAGAGCAGGGCCAGCCGATCGACGAAACCGGCGAGCGACGGGTCAGGGTCGCGTAGTTCGTAGTCGCGCGTGGCAGAGACCAGTTCCATGAGGTTGGCCAGCCGACCCTCCGCCTCCTCGCTCTCTTGACCCCGTAAGTCAGACAGATAGCCACTTTGGTCGAGCAGCTTGCCCAGCACGTCTGAGACGGACTCACGTGTGGCCAGGTCGGTGAGCGTGACAATGAGATCGCGGAACTGTCGCAGCGCGGTCAGGCCACGAGCGGGTACGAGCTTTTCGTCGACGGCTCTCCCCAGTCGCCGCCACAGCGAGCCCGCTGCCTCGGCATCCCCGCCGGTGCCGGCGAATAGCGGTCCCGCGTCTTGGGTCTGCGGATCCAGGTCATCGAGGGCAGCCATGACGCCTTTGCCGATGCCCCGCGCCGGCACATTGATCACCCTCCGAAGGCTGACGTCGTCATCAGGGTTCATCAACAACCGCAGATAGCACAGCGCGTCCTTGACTTCCTTGCGCTCGTAGAACCGGACCCCGCCGATGATTTTGTACGCGATCCCGTGTCTGAGCAGGGCGTCTTCCAGCGCGCGAGATTGCGCGTTGGTCCGGTACAACACCCCGATCAGTTCCTCCTCGGCCCCGAGCGCTTCCCGCAGCCGACCCGTGATCCAATCAGCCTCCTCGAGTTCATCGCCCCCGCGAAAGTACCGCAGCGACGGTCCGCCCGTTCGGTCAGTCCACAGCCGCTTGTCGTCGCGATTACGGTTTTGCCGGATGACCGCTGACGCGGCGTCCAAAATGACCTGGGTCGAGCGATAGTTCTGCTCGAGGCGTACGACGGTTGCCTCGGGAAAATCTTGCTCGAAGTCCATGATGTTGCGGAGATCGGCGCCCCGCCACTTGTAGATCGACTGGTCCGGATCCCCGACCACACAGAGGTTGCGGTGAGAGTCGGCCAGGTGTCGAATCAGCCGGTACTGTGGCTGATTCGTGTCCTGGTACTCGTCGACCATGATGAACCTGAATTGTTCGTTGTAACGCCGCTTGACATGTTCCGCCGTTGCGAACAGATCCACGGTGCGCAGCAGTAGGTCGTCGAAGTCGAGCGCGTTCGCCTCGTCGAGGGCGCGACGGTAGTGCCCGAAGACCTTGGCCGCCATTTCTCCCCGCGAGCTCCAGCCCTCTTCGCGGAGTGATGACGGGTCGGTCATCTGGTTCTTCGCCTGGCTGATAATCGACAGCGCTTGCCGGGCGGGGAGCATCTTGTCGTCGATGTTCAGTTCCTTCAGCCCGCGGCGGACGACGGCCAGCTGGTCCGCCGAGTCATAGATGACGAAATCGCGCGACAAACCGATCGCTGGACCCTCGCGCCGCAGGAGCCGAGCGCAGAACGCGTGGAAGGTCGAGACCCAGAGTCGCTTGCAATCGGTATCGAGCAGCTTCTCGACCCGCTCGCGCATTTCAGCCGCCGCTTTGTTCGTGAACGTGACGGCCAGTACCTGATCCGGGGCGGCATGGCCTTCGCGCACCAGGTAGGCGACGCGCGACGAGATCACCCGGGTCTTCCCAGACCCGGCTCCAGCCAGAATTAGGAGCGGACCGTCGGTTTGCACCACAGCGGCCCGCTGCTCGGGATTCAGCTTTTCAAGAAAGTCCATACGGGAGGGCGACTCGCGTGCACGCTACTCGACGGTGACGCTCTTGGCCAGGTTGCGCGGCTGGTCGATGTCGCAGCCACGGCGGACCGCGATGTGATACGCCAGCAGTTGGAGGGGTACCACCATCACGATCGGTGAAAGGAGCGGCGGCGCCGAGGGAACGGTAATGATGGCATCCCGGGATGGATCGATCAGTGGCGCGACGTCGTCTGGACTGCAATCAGTGACGGCGATGATGGCACCACCTCGAGTCTTGGCCTGCTGCAGATTCGACGCCATCTTTTCGAACAATGGCCCGGACGGCATCAGCGCGACGACCGGCATTTCCTCGTCGATCAGCGCGATCGGACCGTGCTTCATCTCTCCGGCCGGGTAGCCTTCCGCGTGGATGTAGGAAATTTCCTTCAGCTTGAGCGCCCCTTCGAGCGCGATTGGATAGTTGATACCGCGCCCGAGATAGAGGAAGTCGCGATGCGCATGAAAGCGCCGCGCCACGTCTTGAATCACCTCTTCGCATTTGAGCGTTTGCTCCAGCAGTCGAGGCAGGTGGTTGAGGTCTTCAAGATGCGCTCGCACCGCGTCTGGGGCCAGGGTCTTGCGTGCCTGCCCGAGATACAACGCGAGGAGGTGCAGGGCGACGAGCTGCGAGGTGAACGCCTTGGTGGAGGCGACACCTATCTCTGGACCCGCGTGGGTGTAGACGGTGCCGTCTGCCTCGCGGGTCGCCATACTGCCCACAACATTGCAGATGGCGATGCTTGTCGCGCCCTTCCCCCGCGCTTCCCGCAGAGCCGCCAAGGTGTCAGCCGTTTCCCCGGACTGTGTGATGACGACCGCGAGCGTTTCGGGGGTGACGATGGGGTCGCGATACCGATACTCAGAGCCGTAGTCGACCTCTACCGGCAGGCCGGTCAGTTGTTCGATCACGAACTTGCCGACCAGTCCCGCGTGCCAGGAGGTGCCGCAGGCGAGAAGTACGATCCGCTCGACGGCGCGTAACCGCGTCTGCGGGATCTCGAGCTCACCGAGGAAGACCTGGCCTGACTCGAGTGACCCGCGCCCGAGCACCGTCTCCTTCGCGGCCCATGGCTGCTCGAAGATCTCCTTCAGCATGAAGTGCTTGTAGCCGGCCTTTTCGGCCATCACCGGGTCCCACGTAATGCGCTGCGTCGTCGGGTGCACAGGGGTGTCGTCGAAGTCTGTGAACTCGACCCCGGTTCGGGTAATGACGGCCATCTCCTGGTCGCCTAGAAAAACAACATCACGGGTGTGGCTGAGAATGGCTGGTACATCCGACGCGACGAAGAATTCCTCATCGCCCAGGCCGACCAGGATCGGTGGACCGTTCCGGACGGCAACCAGCTTATCGGGGTCGTCGGCGCTGAGGAGGACCAGCCCGAAGAGTCCGTTGATGGCGCCCAAGGCGCGCCTGACGGCACCCTCGAGCCCGTCATCGCGCATTTCGCGCTCGACGAGGTGGGCAACCACCTCCGTATCGGTCTCGGTCTCGAAGCGGTGACCCTCGGCTTCCAGTTCGTGCTTCAGGTCCAGGTAGTTTTCGATGATGCCGTTGTGGACGACGACGATCCGGTTGTGGCAATCGCGGTGCGGGTGGGCGTTCTCTTCGGTGGGTCGACCGTGGGTGGCCCACCGCGTGTGACCCAGACCGTAGTCACCGTCGACCGGTTGCGTCGCGATCGCCGCTTCCAGACGAGCAAGCTTTCCGGCGCTGCGTCGAATTTCGACTGTGCCATCCCGCACGAGCGCGATCCCGGCCGAGTCATAGCCGCGGTACTCCAGCCGACGCAGGCCCTCGATCAGAACCGGGACGACCGGTTTGGATCCGATGTATCCGACGATGCCGCACATAGTGGTTGGCGGGTTCCCTAGCTGCTCTGTTCGTCCCGCCGGCGGCTCGCCCATCCGGCCTTGTTTGTTTGACGACCGCGGGCGACCCCGAGGGCGTCAGCTGGCACATCTTCGGTGATGCAGGAACCGGCGGCCACGTAGGCTCCGTCGCCGATGGACACGGGCGCCACGAGCTGCGTGCCGCTGCCAATGAACACCTGACTCCCAATGCTGGTGCGGTGCTTGTTCACGCCATCATAATTGCAGGTGATGGTTCCGGCCCCGACATTGACACCGTCGCCGACCGACGCGTCTCCGAGGTAGGTCAAATGACCGGCTTTCGCCCCGCGTCCAAGCGTGGTCTTCTTTGTTTCCACAAAGTTACCGATCTGCGCCTCTGGGCCAACATCCGTGCCAGCGCGCAAATGCGCAAAGGGTCCCACCCGAGCGCCCATCGAGAGATTGGAGCGCTGAATCACACAGTGGTTGTTGACGAGGACGTCGTCCTCCAGGGTCGAGTCGACGATGCGCACGCCCGAATGCAGTTCGCATCTGGCCCCGACGGTCGTGCGGCCCTCCAGAAACACCCCAGGGTGTATGACCGTGTCCGGACCGACGGTGACATCCATGTCGATATACGTGGTGGCCGGGTCTTCAATCGTGACACCGGCCGCCATCAACTCCTCGTTCTTGCTCTGTCCCACAATCCGTCTGACCTCCGCCAATTCCGCCTGGCTGTTGATGCCGCGGACTTCATCTGGGTCCGACACCACCACAGTCTCGACCGGCAACCCCCGACGCCGGTATATCGTCACGAGGCCCGGCAAGTAGATTTCGTTGACCGTGCCGGCTCGTGGGATCTCCAGGAGCGCGTCGAACAGGGGTTCAAGATCAAATGCGTAGATTCCGCTGTTGATCTCGTTCAACTCCCGTTGCGTGTCGGACGCGTCCCGCTCTTCGACAATGCTGCTGAGTTGACCATCGGTCCGTACGATACGCCCGTACCCGTACGGGCGCGCGACCCGTGCCGTCATGACCGTGACCGCCGCCGCCGCCGCCTCGTGCGCGACGACCAACCGCTCAAGGGTGGACGCTCGCACCAACGGGACGTCGCCGGAGAGCACGACGAGCGTACCCTGACACCCCTGCAACATGGGGGCCGCCTGAAGCAGCGCGTGACCGGTTCCGAGTTGCGCTGACTGGGTCGCGAATCGCAGTGCTGCGTAGTCGGCTAGTCCCTCTTGCACTTGGGCCGCCCTGTGTCCGACGACCACGCCGGTCGTGACTGGGGAGAGTTGCGCCGCAGTCCGGATCACATGCTCGATCAACGGCAACCCGGCCAGTCGATGCAGCACTTTGGGCGTGGCAGACCGCATCCGGGTCCCCCGCCCAGCCGCCAAAATTAAGACATGACGTGGCATCGTTATTCGGCCGCCCACACTCGGGCTCAGTGTAGTCGATTCAGAGTTGGGGGCCGGCCCGCAGGTGCTTCGCAGTCCGGCGTTGGACCCTGGCGCTGTCTACCGTGCACCGATGGGCGTCCTGATGGCGGGGACCTGGAATCGAGCCTATAGGGTCTCAAGCGCGTCGAGAAAGAACTGATCCTCTTTTATGGCATCGAAATCGGCCTCGTGCTTCGCATTGATCCGATTCTGCGGATTGAGCGAAATGGCCTTACTCAAGTGGCGGCCCGCCGCCTCGGCATCAGCCCGCTGGGCATGTGCCAGCGCGAGCATGTACTGCACGTAATCGTGGCGCGAGTCAGAGGCCGCGGCGCTGCGAAGCAACGTCAACGCCTCATCCACGTCACGACGATTCAACGCCACTGTGGCGGCGAGAATCCGGTCTTCGGCGCCCCGTGGCGGCTTTGGACTGGGACCCGTTTCCCGCTCGCACACGGCCAGGTACAGCCGCGCACGTTCGTGTAGCTCTCGCTCGTCCGGGTATTGGTCGATGAGTTGACGAAAGGCTGTCGCCGCCGCGTCGAATTTTCGCCGCTGCATCGCCTTGAGCGCCCTCCCGTACAGGGCGATGGCCTTGGCATAGGCGGCACTGATAGCGGCCGCTTTGGACTTCGATGCGCGGGTGGCGCGCGCGTCAGTCGCCGGGGCCGCAGCCTTCGGCCGCCGTTTCTTGGCCGGGGTCTTGCTCGCGGCGGCCTTCGCCGCCTGGCGTCGCAACTTGGCCATTCGGTCTCCTTCGATGCTTTTAGTCTGCCTGGAGCTAGCGCGATGATTGGAATCGGAGCGGCTACGTTAACAAACGGGTACCAGTGGGTCAAGGCGTCACTTGTGGCGGCCCGCTGCATGAACCTTGTTAGGTCTTTAGGGCTAAGGTTTTGATTTTTCTAATTCAGCATACAACTCGCGTGCCGTCACGCCATATTTGCGGGCCATATGCTTCAGTGCCGTCCGTCGAGACTTCGATTTTTCTGTCATTTGACCAAATTCATCAAGCAACAATGGTCCGTCGGGAAGAGGTCTGGCTGTTTGAGTGGGAGATGATGAAGGCCAGACCACACATGTGTACTCCCCCCTTGGTGGAATCGCCGCGCGTAGGTGTTTCGAAATAGGTCTAGTGACCAATTCCTCGTGTATTTTCGTGAGCTCACGGCACAAAGAGACACGCCGGTCCCCCCAACACTCCAGGCCGACGCGTAATGTCGCGAGCAGCCGGTGTGGAGACTCAAAGAACACAAGCGTGCGTGCTTCCTGCGCCAGACTCATGCACCACCCTTTTCGTTCGTTTGACTTACGTGGTGGGAAGCCTGCGAACGTAAAGCTGCTGGGCGGTGCGCCAGAGGCGACGAGCGCGGCGATCACAGAGGACGGACCTGGCAACGGCACCACCGGCACCTGTGCGTCAAGCGCGTGACGCACGAGTACCAGGCCTGGATCTGAAACGACCGGCGTCCCGGCGTCGGACAACAGAGCAATGGACTCCCCCTCGACCAATCGAGCGACGAGCCGTGGGGATTTCTCGCGTTCGTTGTGGTCGTGCAGGCTTGTGGTTCTGGTCTTGATTGCGTGGTGCCGCAGCAATTTGGCCGTGTGCCGCGTGTCTTCGGCCGCAATCAGATCGACTTCGCGGAGAATCCGGATGGCTCGGAGGGTGATGTCCTCGAGGTTCCCGATTGGGGTGGCGACTAGATAGAGCGTGCCAGACATCTCGGGACGTGGAAGACACCTTATTGTAACATTTAGGGAGTTGCACTGTTCTGGGCCCCTGCGACGATCCGTCCCGGGCTCCGCATAGCAGGCCGATTTGAACCGGCCTCCGGCCTAGGGAGGCGTCACGCCGACACCGCATGTACACCACGGAACCCCTGTCGCATCTCGCTGACCAGTATCTGGACTTCCTCCACGAGGCCGCGCCGACCGCCGCGTCCTCGGATGGGGTCCACACACATGACGATCGGCTCGAGGACCTTGCCCGTCCCGCCATTGACGCCGAGGCGCGCGAACTCGGCGGATTCGCGCGTCGTCTGGACCGCATCTCCACCCGGAGCCTGACGGCCGAGGAACAACTCGAGCGGCGTATGCTCGCCGACGACATCCGAGGTCGCATCTTCGAGCTGGAGGAAGTCCGTCCGTGGGAACGGGATCCCCAGCACTACGCCAGGTTGCTGTCCACGGCACTCGCCAGCCAGACGCTGTTTGACTTTGCACCCGTTGAAGAGCGAGCCCGCCGCGTCGTGTCCAAGCTCCGTCAAACGCCGCGGCTGCTCGAGGCCGCTCAGACTAACGTCGAAGACCCCCCGGGTATTTTCATCAAGGCTGGTGCCGAGACCTTTGATGGCGTCGTCACATTCATCGAACGTGACCTACCTCGCGCGTTCCGCCGGCTTGAGGACCTGCATCTGTTGGGCGACCTCGCCGACGCCGCGACCGAGGCCACCGATGCCATCCGGCGCTACACCAGTTATCTGCGCGATACGCAGGCACCACGCAGTCGCGCGACATTCAGGCTGGGGCGAGAGCGGTTCGAGGGCCGGGTGCGACACCAGGACGGTATCGGCATCAGTGCCGAACGTCTGTTGACCATTGCTCAGGCCGAACTCGAGCGCACCCAGGCCAGATTTCGCGACGTTGCGGCACGGATTGACCCGGTCGGCGACCCCTCAGATGTGTGGTCAGCCGTTAAAGCGAAGCACCCAGCGCCGGGAGAACTCGTCGAGACGGTCCGCACGCAGCTCGCCGACCTTCTCGTGTTCGTGGAGCGGCACGCGATCGTCACCGTGCCGGACGCCCCGCCCCTCATCGTGGCTCCGTCGCCGGACTTCTACCGCTGGACGGCCGCCAGCATGTGGACCCCGGGCCCGCTTGAGCCCAAAGCCCTACCGTCCTACTGCTTCGTGACCGAGCCCGACCCGTCCTGGCCCGCTGAACGTACCGAGCAGCACCTTCGCGACTTGAACACCGCCACGCTGACCTCGATCTCCGCGCACGAGGCGTACCCCGGACACTTTGTCCATCTGGGCCACCAGCGCCGCATTGAGCGCAACGTCCGCAAGTCGAATCTGTTTGCCCCCGTGTCCTTCGTGGAGGGGTGGGCGCACTACTGCGAACAGATGATGGTGGAGCAGGGCCTCGCCGAGGGAAACGACAGCGTCGAGCTCGCTCAGATTGCGGAGATGTTGCTGCGGCTCGCGCGGATGGTGGTGGGTATTCGCTTGCACACAGAGGACATGTCGGTCGAGCAGGGTGTCCGCTTCTTCCAGGAGGAGGCGTACCTCGAAGAGGTCACCGCGCGCCGCGAAGCAGAGCGGGGCACGTTTGATCCCGCCTACGTTCTGTACGCCGCCGGTCGCCTCATGTTGCGTAAGCTCCGCGAGGACGTCGAATCACGCGAGGGTGCGTCCTTCTCACTCAAGTCCTTCCACGACCGACTGCTCGGTCACGGATCCATACCGGTGTGGCTCCACCGGACGTTGATGCTCGGCGACACCGGCGACGACCTGCTTGATTGACGCCCGCTCGCGGCAGCCGCTACCATCCACAACAGAGTCAGACAGTCCCACAATGCCACTTTACGAATACCAGTGCGACGCGTGCGGTCACCGTTTCGAACGGATCTGCAAATTCTCAGACCCGCCCTTGACCGTCTGCCCGCAATGCGACGGCGTCATTCGCAAGCTCGTTTCTTCCCCGGCCATCCAATTTAAGGGCACGGGTTGGTACGTCACGGACTATGCCAACAAGGGACGCTCTGGCACAGAGGCCTCGGAGGCCGGGCAATCGTCCAGCGACAAGAGCACCAAAACAGACGCGAAGACCGGCACCGACGGCAAGGCCACAGAGAAGAAGAGCGCAGACGCCAAGTCCTCCTCCTCGAGTGGAACCTCATCAAGCAGCAAGGGTGGGTCGACGTCCGGCGACTGACCCCTCGTGCGCGCTTCGTGTGTGCCGACCGCCGTTACCCCAGCCTCATCTTCCCGGTCAGCCCGCGACGGGCTCCTAGATCAACCCAGGTACAATGTAGGGCATGCTCGACCCCGCCCTGTTCCGTGACGAGGCCTCGAACGTAGAGGCGCGCCTCGCCCAGCGAGGCGACGGACTCGCCGATCTTGTGTCTGAGCTCCGCGGCCTTGACGGCGAGCGTCGCGATATTCTCCCTGTCCTAGAGGCGGCGCGTCACGCGAAGAAGGCGCTCGGCGCCCAGATCGGGAAAGCGAAACGTGAGGGTCAGCCGACGGACGAGTTGATGACCGCTGGCGCCGCGCACACCAGCACGATCACGGTGCAGGAGGCCCGGCTGACGCAGGTCGAACAGGCGCGCCAGGCACTCCTGCTCAAACTGCCGAATCTTGCGCACGAGTCGGTGCCGGTCGGCACAAGCGAGTCCGACAACGTCGAAGTTCGTCGCCACGGTGAGCCCCCGGTCTTTGACTTTGCTGCCCAGTCCCATGCCGAACTCGGGCCCGCGCTCGGCGTCATCGATTTTGAGCGCGGCGTCAAACTGGCCGGCGCGCGCTTTTCGGTGCTCCGGGGCGCAGGCGCCCGCCTGTCTCGCGCGCTCATCAATTTCATGCTCGACCTGCATACAACGGAACATGCCTTTGTCGAGGTCGAACCGCCGTTTCTTGCCAACACCGAGTCGTTGGTTGGCACCGGGCAGCTACCGAAGTTTGAAGAGGACTTGTTTAAGGTTGCCGGCGATTGGGATTTGTATCTCATTCCGACGGCCGAGGTCCCGCTGGCCAATATGCACCGGGGTGAAATTCTCGACGGACGCGCACTGCCGCTGCGATATACCGCCTACACCCCCTGTTTCCGGAGCGAGGCCGGCTCGTACGGTGCTGACGTCCGGGGTCTCATCCGTCAGCATCAATTCGACAAAGTTGAAATGGTGACGTACTGCCGGCCCGACCAGTCGTATGAGCTCCTGGACACGTTGACTGCGAATGCGGAAACCGTGCTCCAGCGCCTCGGTCTCGCATACCGGACCGTTGTGCTCTGCACCCGCGACATGGGCTTCGCCGCCGCGAAGACCTACGACATCGAGGTGTGGCTGCCGGGCCAGCAGAAGTACCGCGAGATTTCGTCCTGCAGTAACACGGAAGCGTTCCAGGCGCGACGGGCGAGCATCAAGTTTCGCCCTGACGGGACCGGCAAGGCGGAGTATGTCCATACCCTGAACGGGTCAGGCCTCGCGGTCGGTCGGACGTTGATCGCCGTCCTCGAGAACTACCAGCAGGCAGACGGCTCGGTCCGGATCCCCGACGCCCTTCGCCCCTATATGAATGGCCTGGAGGTCATCAAACCGTAGTAGACCGAACAGGCACACGTCGTCACGGGAGGGATGGCCGAGTGGTTGAAGGCGACGGTCTTGAAAACCGTTGAACGTGAAAGCGTTCCCAGGGTTCGAATCCCTGTCCCTCCGCCACTTTTTGTTCCTGTAAAGTACCAATGTAGAGGTAGAGACG
>CAWWAF010000042.1:0-27878 GCA_963934795.1 uncultured bacterium | reverse complement strand
CGGCCAGTCGTGCGTGCGCGCGTCAGCGGACAGCGGTTTGGGGCCGCTGGGACGAGGCTGTCCCCAACTCGACCCAGCGCTAGCGGTGTGGCCAGCCAGGGCTTGGAGCACAAGTCGCCGGGAGATCGTCCGCATGGTGGGACGTCTAGGTGTCCGTCGACACGTTGGTGGTTGGCACAGCTCCGCACCATGGCCGGCATGAAACGGCCTGGATCAAACACCAAGAAAAGTGACCAGGGGGCAGCGCCCCCTGGTCTGCGCTAAAGAGCGCGTCAGAGGCTCAGGCTTAGTTGCCGAGCTTGACCACGTTCTCGGCGGCCGGGCCCTTGAGGCCCTGGACCACGTCGAACTCTACCCGCTCGCCCTCGGTCAGGCTCTTGAAGCCCGAACCCTGAATGGCGGAGTGGTGGACGAACACATCCTTTTCCCCATCATCACGAGTCAGAAATCCGAAACCCTTTGCATCGTTGAACCACTTCACCGTACCCGTATTAGCCATGTTCTTCCTACACGTCTTGTTCGTCGGAGATCGGTCTGACCGTGTACTGCCGACTACTTGAATGCGCGGCTGCCGCCGCACGAGTGACGGCACCCACAGGGGCGACGCCGTTACAGCAGCCACTAGCATACTCGGAAGTGTCGGCCTGAGGTCAAGGAGAACCGAGAGAAAAAGCAAGCGCGTACACTGCGCTGGTTCGTCGCCGGCACGTCTCGCCGGCGGCATGTCGCACGCTATAATCCGATTCTCCCCGGCGTTCGAGTGCGTCCGTGCGAGACACAGAAAGAGGAAGAACACGTGCCGACAGACGCCCCCAAGAGCGCGGTTGAACTGGTGATGGAGCGCCTGCGGCAGCAGGACGCGACCGCGAGTACCGAGTCTACCCCGCTCACAGAGGACCAAAAGCTCGCCATTGCCGCGGCTCGTCAGAGTTACGTGGCGAAGGTCGCAGAGGCCGACATCCTGCATCGCTCAGCGTTGGCGTCAACGCTGGACCTGGAGTCGAGGCAGCAACTCGACGCGAACCACCGGCGGGATCTGGCGCAGTTTGCGTCGGCCCGCGATCGCAAGATCGAGGGCGTTCGACAAGGTGGTCCAGCAAAGTGAAGCTCGCGATCGGCGCACTCACGCTGGTCAATTTCCTGCTGTTGGTACCGGGTGTCACGCTGCCGATCTACAGCGTGACCATCACGACCGAGGTGGAAGCGTCCATCATTCCGGACCCGGTCGAGGTCACCGTCTACGAGCAGACTCGATCCATTGTGGGCACTGTGCGGGAGCTGTGGCAGTCAGGTGACCATCTGGTCTCGTTTCTGATTCTCCTGTTCAGTATTCTGGTCCCCGTCGCGAAGGGCGGGATGCTGCTCGCGTCGGTGTCCGGGGTGTCTGACGCGGCGAGGCGTCGGCTCGTGTCGTTTGTCGACCTCATCGGCAAGTGGTCGATGGCCGACGTCTTTGTGGTCGCGGTGTTCCTGGCGTTTCTCGCGACCCGGAATCAGGCGCAGACGAACGGTTTCAGCGTGCCCGTGCTGATTACGCAGGTGGACGTCAACATGGCCACCCAACTGACGTCCACCCTGGGCCCTGGGTTCTACTATTTCCTAGGCTATTGCCTCTTCTCGATAGCGTGGACGCAGATGCTGAAGCATCAGTGGTCCGTGTGATCCCTGCCTGAACGTCGGCGTCACCTGAAGGCCGTGGTCGGCGCAGACCGCGCGGAGGAAGGAGCGGTGTCGGTGTGTTGACCCTCTTCGGCGTCGTCACGATAGGCACCCTCCTGGTGCTGGTGCTGCGTCGAGTGACCTCCGTATTGGTGGCGCTGACGCTGGTTCCGCTCGTGATGGGACTGTTGGCTGGATTGGGTGCCGATATCGGTGTGTACGCCTTGGGCGGCATCGAAGGTGTCGCGGGTACCGCCGCTATGCTCGGGTTTGCGGTGCTGTACTTCGGGCTGATGAACGATGGCGGGCTGTTCGCCCCGCTCATTCGCGGGGTCGTGCGAGTCAGTCGCGGCGACCCTCGGCACGTTGTGGTGGGCACCGCCGTGGTGGCCATGCTCACCCATCTCGACGGGGCTGGCGCGTCCACGTTCCTCATCACGATACCGGCTCTACTCCCGATCTATCAGCGTCTCGGACTAGACCGCGGCGTGCTTGCCTGCACGGTTGCCCTCGCGGCTGGCACAATGAACATCATGCCCTGGGGTGGCCCGACGTTGCGGGCCGCCGCGTCTCTGCAGGTCGACGTCCTGGAGCTGTTTCTCCCGTTGCTGCCGTCGGTCGCCATCGGGTTGCTCGGTGTGCTGGGCGTGGCACTGTGGCTAGGCGAACGCGAACGGCGCCGACTGGCGGACGGCCCTCCCGATAGGGCGATGGTGCAACCACCTGACGAGACGACCGTGGTCTTGCGCGGCGACGGTCAACGAAGATCGGTGATGCTCTTCAACGTCACCCTGACGGCGGTTGCCCTTGCCGCCCTGCTACTCGGAGCACTACCGCCGGCCATTGTGTTCATGGCCGCGTACGCGCTCGCGCTGATTGTTAATTGTCCCGACGTGTCGGCGCAGCGTGAGCAGCTGACTCGGCATGGGAGCCACGCCATGCAAATGGTGGCACTTATCCTGGCCGCTGGAGTGTTTGCGGGAGTCTTGCGGGAGTCCGGCATGCTCGGCGCGATGGGGCAGAGTCTTGTCGCCAGTCTACCGACGGGGCTGGCGACGCATCTCGCCGTGCTGACCGCGGTCGCGGCCATGCCGCTGAGCCTTGTCTTCGACCCGGACTCGTTCTACTTCGGGGTGTTGCCGGTGCTGGCCGGCGCGTCTGAGGCGGCTGGGGTGGCGGGGGTCGAGGTTGGCCGAGCGGCCTTGCTCGGGCAGATGACCACCGGGTTTCCGGTCAGCCCGCTTACGCCCGCGACGTTCTTGCTCACGGGCCTGACCGGCGTCGAGCTTGGCGATCACCAGCGCCGAACGATTCCGCTCGCCTTCGCGTTGACAGTTGCCATGGCCGCCGTGGCGCTCCTCACCGGGGCGTTTCGCTGGTAGCCGTTCCCTTGCGGTAACCCGGCCCCGTGCCGGACGGCGGCGTCGTCGCTGTGACGATTCGCGTTCGAACACGGTCTGGACCGGTAGCGCTTCCTATCCAGGCGGAGGGGCGGGCGCAGCGACGGTAGTCACTAGCGCCCGCGCCCCGTGCCTACTGTTGGTCCACCCAGGTATTGATCGACATCGTTTCGCCCAGACTGTCGTTCCACATGAACCCGTCGAGACCCTCGACGTAGTAGTTGCCATCGGCGTCCCGGTTGGCCCGGCCCCGGTAGTGCGTCGTGCCTTCGATGTCGGCCGCGAGGTCGAGACCTTGGTTGGCCGCCCCTTCGACCTGGGGGAACACCGCCCGCCAGGCGTCCACGAGGCCAGCGCCTTGCTGGAAGACGCTGAAGGTCAGGTTGCCCGCGTCGTCGACCGCAGGCCGGGAGGCGGCTTGCAGTCGAAACTTCACCTCGTCTGGGGTCAAGTCGGGGTCGAATTGCAGCATGAGCGCGACGATGCCGGTGACCACCGCGGTCGCCTGCGATGTGCCAGACATGGCGAAATAGCTCTTGCCGTCGTGAAACTGCGGGAACGTCCGTGAGAGGTAGCCGTCTTTCGGCATCACGCCGCGTAAGTGTCCTCCGGGCGCGACGAGGTCTGGCTTGACGAATCCTTCATGGGTCGGACCAGCCGCCGTGAACCACGTGAGCCGGTCGTCGCTGCGGTCGTCCGGCGTGTAGCTGTCGGTCATCGCGCCCACTGTGACGATGTATGGCACGTTGCCAGGTACGCCGATGGTCATGGCGTCCGGGCCGGTGTTGCCGGCCGACGCGACGACGACGATACCAGCCTGCCACAGCCGCATCACGGCCTGGTTAATCGGGTCGTCCCAGTAGTGCGATTGCGGCGTCGCCGAGAACGAGAGGTTGACGACTCGGATGCTGAACCGCGACTGGTTCTGCCAGACCCAGTCGAGACCCCGGATGACGTCGGCGTATGAGCTCTGGCCTTGCTCGCCGAATGCTTTGACCACAACCAGGGCCGCGTCAGGCGCGATACCGTTGTACTCGCCGCGGATCTTCCGGCCGCTGACGGCCACCGAGGCCATGTGCGAGCCGTGTCCGTTGGCGTCGTCGCCAAAAGGTGCGCTGCTTCAAATCGGTGGCTTCCTCTCCGGTCTGCGCGTCGTACGTGGCCAGCACTCGGCTCCGGCCGCTCCCGCCCGTCTGACGGAGGCCTTTGTCGTTCCAGAGCCCGGTGTCGACGATGGCGACGGTGACGCCGTCGCCGGTCACTTACTGGTCATGGAGTGCATGGGCGCTTACCAGACCCGGAAAGAAGGTCGGTTTCGTGTCCTTGAGAAACGCGTCCTTGGCCCACTCCTTTCACAGGGGCGCCCGGCACGGCCGACGTGGGCCACAATAGAGAGGATGAGCGCCACGCAGAGATCCGCACCGGCGCCGCCGGACTCCCTCGCGACGCCAGTTGCCCACGCCGAGGAGGCGCGTCCGTTCCTTGCGTGGGAGCGCCGGACGCGGTTCTGGGCCCTCGTGTTCGCCGTGGTCACGCTGGGGGTCACCCTGCTGGGAGCCGTGGTCTTGATCCGTGCCGGTCGGCCCGCCGGGACCACGGTGGTGTTGGCGTTGATGCCGGCCTGTGGGGTGTATGTCTGGCAGACCGCTCGCGTCCGGCGCCGACGCGCGCTGTTGCGCGCGCCGTTTCCACCGGAATGGGAAACGGTCCTTCAGCGCGATGTCCTGTTCTTTCGAACGCTCGATCCGGGCCACCAGCTACGGTTTCGGCGCGAACTCCAGGTGTTCCTGGGAGAGAAGCGGATTACGGGGGGCAAAGTCCGGCTTGACACCACGACCCAGGTGCTCGCCGCGGTGAGCGCCATCATTCCGATTTTCGGGTTTCCGGATTGGGAGTGGGATCAGATTCGGGAGATTCTGGTGTACCCGACCCGGTTCGACGGCGAGTTCGACTTTGGCGACCGGCGCGACCACAACATTCTCGGGATGGTGGGGACCGGCAGCATGAACGGCTTGATGATTCTGTCCAAACCGGACCTGATTCAAGGGTTTCGCAATGCGACGGACAAGCGCAACGTGGGGGTCCACGAGTTCGCCCATCTCGTCGACAAGTCGGATGGGGTGATCGATGGCATGCCCCATGTGGGGCTCGGACGAGACGCTGTCGGGCCCTGGATTGACCTGGTCAGGCGGAAGATGGCCGAGATCGAGGACGGAACGTCTGACATCAACCGCTACGCACTGACCAATGAGGCCGAATTCTTCGCCGTGACGTCCGAGTACTTTTTTGAACGTCCGGCGGTGATGCGGAGGAAGCATCCGGAGCTCTATGCCGCGCTCGAGAAGGTCTTTAATCAAGACCTGTGGGCGCGCGTCGGCGCGTGGCGCCGAGAGCTGAAGCGCGGTCGCCCCACGTTTGGTCGGAATTCGCCGTGTCCCTGCGGGAGTGGGCGAAAATTCAAGAAGTGTTGCCTCCAGTAGCGTGGTCTGTGCGCGATGGTGGCCGCGAGGTGGCGCGCGCTATCATGTCGACGCACGCGATGTCTTTGCCACGCCCAATGCGTCGGGTTCACCCGTACGCGCTTCCTGCGCTGGTCTGCGGTCTATGGCTGTGGCCGGTCTCCTCCGTTGTCGCGGTGCAACCCGCGCAGTTGGTTCACCTGTCTGAGGGGCGTCTCACGGTCGCCGCACACGACGCGGTCCTCCGCGCGCTCGTGGAAGACGTCTCGCGTGAGACCGGTCTGCACCTGGAGGGGGAGGAGCGGTTGTGGGGCGAGGTCACGGTTCGGTTCAAGCGCCGATCGCTGGACGATGGACTTGCGCTGATATTGGCTGGCTGGCGGTATAGCTTCACCCCTGCGGTGGTGGCCGCGTCCGACGATGGGGACGGATCCACCCCGGCGCGGTTGCGAGTCCTCGGGCCGCGCAGGATGCCGGTGCCCACGGCAGCTGTGGACGAACGCGTGGACCAGCCTGCACGCCAGAATCGGATTGCCCGCGGCCGGGTTGATGCGCCTGTGAATAGCGACGACCTGGCGATCGTTCGACGGACGGGCCTGGCCGCCCTACGAGATCCAGACCGTGGGGTCCGAGCCACAGCGGTCAAGGCCCTGGCCGCGCGGGGGGACGACGACGCGGTCAGCTTGCTCGAACTCGCCTTACGTGATTCCGACCTCGACATCCGACTGGATGCTGTCGAGGCGTTGCGCACTATCGGCGGCGATCGTGCCGCGCGTGGGTTGACTGCCGCCGTCCACGACCGCTCGCGTCGGCTGCGTCTCCGGGCCGTGGATGCGCTCGGCGCGATCGGCGGACCGACCGCCAGGCAGTTGCTCGACTATGTGCAGGCCGTCGACCGTGACCGGACCGTGCGGACGGTCGCCGTCCAGGAGCTGGCCAACCTGCGGGCGGGACACTAGCGTGCCGCTTGTCTCGCTCGATCAGGTCTCGATGGCTCACGGGCACGTGCCGTTGCTCGAGGCCGCGACGCTGCGTATCGAGGCGGGCGATCGCGTGTGCGTCATCGGCAGGAACGGCGCCGGAAAATCCACCCTGCTGCAGTTGCTCGCTGGAGAGCAGCCTCCCGACCAGGGGCATGTCCGGCGCGAGCGGGGTGTGGAGGTCTCGCTGCTGGCGCAGGACGCGCTGTTGTCGTCGGACCGCCCCGTCTTCGAGATCGTGGCGGAGGGATTGGGCGAACTGGCGGAGCTCGTATCGACCTACCATCGCGCGGCAACCGAGGTCGGCGCGGGTCCGACACCGACTCGGCTGGACGCATTGGGCCGCCTGCAGCAGGCCCTCGAGGCGAGGGATGGGTGGCGTGTCGAGCAGCGCGTCGAACTCGTCATCGAGCGTCTCCGCCTTCCGGCCGAGGCCATCGTCAATACGTTGTCAGGTGGGTGGCGTCGGCGAGTGCTCCTGGCACGGGCGTTGGTGGCGCAGCCGGAGGTTTTGTTACTGGACGAGCCGACCAATCACCTCGACATCGAAGCAATCGACTGGCTTGAGGCGTTTGTCGTGGATTACCCGGGCGCCGTTGTCGTGGTCACGCATGACCGTCAGTTCTTGCGCCGTGTGGCCACCAGCATCGTGGAGATAGACCGGGGCCGGCTGACCTCCTGGCCTGGAGACTACGACAACTACGAGCGCCGGCTCGAAGAGCGGCGAGCGGACGAGGTTGTGCGCCACGCCCGCGATGACAAACGGCAGGCGGTTGAAGAAGTCTGGTTGCGCCAAGGCGTCAAGGCGCGGCGAACCCGGAATGAGGGGCGAGTCAACGCGTTGATGACGATGCGGGCAGCGCGCGCGGACCGACGCGTCGAGATGGGACGCGTCCGCCTGAAGCCCGTGACGGCCGAGGCCTCCGGTCGACTCGTGTTCGACGCTGAGCGTGTTGCCAAGTCGTTCGGCGACATTTGCGTGATCCCCGAATTCGACCTTCGTGTGATGCGGGGCGACCGGGTCGGGTTGATTGGCCCCAATGGTGCAGGCAAGACGACGCTTCTCCGCCTCTTGCTGGGTGAGCTAGAGCCTGATCATGGGACGGTTCGCCGCGGAACCAACGTGCAGATCGCCTACTACGACCAGCAGCGCGAGCAACTCGACGTGGAGCGCACGGTGTTCGATGTCGTGGGGGATGGGAACGACATGGTCACCGTCGACGGCGAATCACGCCATGTGCATGGATATTTGCGCGATTTCCTGTTCTCGCCCGAGCGTGCGCGGTCCCCGGTCAAGTCGCTGTCCGGGGGGGAGCGGAATCGGCTGCTGCTCGCGCGGCTGTTCACCCGACCTGCCAACGTGCTCGTGCTGGATGAACCGACGAACGACCTCGACCTCGACACGCTCGAGTTGCTGGAGTCTCAACTCGTCGAGTGGACCGGTACGGTGCTGTTGGTGAGCCACGACCGGGTGTTTCTCGATCACGTCGTGAGCAGTACGGTTGTGTTCGAGTCCGGCGGCCAGATCCGGGAATATGTCGGCGGCTATCAAGACTGGTTGCGGCAGCGGCCGGTAGTATCGCCGCCGACGCGGCCTGGTCGCTCGAAAGTCGACCGCGAGGTTGTGAAGAATGAGGAGCGTGCGAGTGCGGCACCGAGTCGTCTGTCGTACAACGACCAGCGAGAGCTGGTGGCGCTTCCAGAGCAGATAGAGCGGTTGGAGGCCGAGATCAGTCGGATGAACGAGGCGACGGCGGCGCCCGACTTTTATCGCGAAGCGTCGGACGCGATCAAGGCGACGCTGGCTGGTCTGGAAACCGCACAGGAAGAGCTCGTCTCGTTGTATACGCGCTGGGAGCATCTGGAATCGCGTCGCGGTAATTTCCGCGGCTAGCTGCTCAAGACGGAGAGCAGGACTCGGGGCCACGGCGGAGCGTCCGCCGACCCGCAGACGGCACACAACATGCGAGAGCAGTGGTACGGAGACGATCGGGATGTCGTGAAGTGGAGCACCCTCGTGCACCTGGCGCGCCGGGAGTCCATCGCGGCCATCCTGCATGTGGCAATGTACCGGCCGAGTCAGCCCGTCCTGCCGCTGGCCACCGCGTTCGGGCCTGTTGCGCCGCCGGACGAGGTGCTCACGCACTTTCGCGATCTCGGTGACATTCAGCGACTGGCGGAGGCGACCGGGCTCGAGATCGACGTGCTGACGGATCTCTTTACCCACCGGTCGGAATACTTTCGGCAGGTCTGCGCGCGGGTCCGCGCGCGCACGAAGCCGGTCGTGGTGTTTCTGGACCCGGACATTGGTCTGGAACCTGAACAGGGCGGTCCGGAGCACGTCACATCGGGTGAGATTTCGGTCGTGTTCGAGGCGCTTCGGCCGGGTGATTTGCTGGTGTGCTATCAACACGCCCGTCGTCAAAAGGGTTGGCGCGGGCGGGCCAGACGCGCATTCGCGAATGCGCCGGGGCTGCCATCGTTTGACGTGGAAGCCCTGTCGTCCGAACTCGTTCGGGACATCCTATTGTTTTCCGTGAAGAAGACGTAGCGCTGCCTGTCGTGTCCGGCAGACCACACGCGACGTTCCACGCCGTGTGCGCAGGGACATCGGGCGACCCGGGTACGGACGGCCCTGCGCGCAGCCATGCGCCAGCACGGCCCCTCGTCGGCCCCACCGCAGCGCTCCCCGCGCCTGCAGGTGGGCACCGCACGTCTCACGCTGGCCAATCGATGTTGAGCCGCGCGCTGAGCGGTGCGGGGCATGACATGGTTCCTGCTGAACTCACTCGGGAGCCGACCGCCCGCGCGGACCGGGGTCTGCTCCAGGGAGCGAACAGTATGTGGAAGCGACAGGAGCAGGAACGCACGCCAGCCTCCAGTTGATCGAGCATACCACCGCCAGCCTCATCCTCGTCGATGCCGACGCCGACGCCGGCGGTGGGATCGCGTCTGGCGGGTTTTCTCCACCTCGCACGTTCGTCGTGGAAAACAGGGGCGCGTCCGCGCAGTTCCTCGACGTGCGGTGGCGGCACGCCGCTGGCGGTGTGCCGTGGGCGAGCGCGCCGGTGCTCGACCTCAACAACTGCCCGGTCATCGAGCGCAACCCCGGCCAGGCGATTCAATTGCGCGTGCAGTGGATGGCTTCGGCGCCGAGTCTGCGGAGCGCGGTTCTGGGCGCGCATGGCTGCGGGGGGGCAATCCGGTGGCGCTGAGCCCAGGCGCGACGCGGCGACATTGGCATACCGGCGTCAACGACAACACGGTGAGCCGAACGGCCGAGTACGAAATACCGGGGACCCGGCTGCCGGGGTGCTACACGGTGTCACTCACCGCCTTCGGGCGGCAGTGCAATCCACACGGTGTCAATGGCGGCGCGAGTCTGGCCAGCATGTGGATGATCGACCAGGACTTCGGCCGGCGTCATGTGGCGCGCTCGATTTCGGTGGTGGATAAGCCGTAGGGGCGGTCTTCCCATGCGCCGGACGTGGTGTTCGCCCGGAGTAAGAGAGCCTGGTGGCTCTCTTACTCCGGGAGAGTGGTGACCCGGACGGTCGGCGCGCCGGGGCGGGCCACCGCTACGTCGAGGGGGCCGGTCGAGGCGGATGGCGACAACGAGAGCAGGTATTGCGTGCCGAGTTCACGGCCAATTCCGTCCACCGTCCCGCCAAGGGATTCGGGGCCGTCGAGGATATGAAAACGTCCACCGGTGGCGGCGGAGAGGCGCTCGAGGTTCGTGAGCGGGGCCTGCGCCGCAGACACGCCGTAGAACAGAATGCCCTGTTCGACGAGGCGCTGAGCCAGATGGTCGATGTCACCGGTAAGGTCGGCCGCTCGGCGCCGGCCGCGGACCTGCGACGACGGTAGCGCAGACGGAGCGATCTCGCTGGCTTGGCCAAGTAGGAGGATAACCGGCCGTGTCGCAGCACGGCCGGTGAGGTCGTCAATGGCTTCGACCACGGCGGCATCCAATTCGCCGTCGACACTCTGCATGTCGACGATGCTCTCGTCGTCGAGGCTCCCGATGAACTGCGTCAACGCGGAGGTGAGTTGCCGCTGCGATACGGCCAGTCCCTCGAAGATGGCCACGACCTGCACGGTCGTCGGGGCCGGCTCGGCGGCGGTCACGTCGAGTTCGCTGTCGCCGCGACGGACCGTAAAATCATCGCGAGTCAAGCCCGCGATCGGCGCGCCGGTGTTGTCGATGACCGTCACCAGCAGTCGGGCCGCCGGCTGGGCGGTGGCCGTTAGCGGCGAGAGTGCGACGATCAGAACGCTCGAGATGGCGAGCGTTCGTGCAAGGGGCTCGGGGAGTGGGTTCCACGGCACCCGGCGCACGATGGTATCGACGGCTGCCCTCCGGCGCGGGTCGTGGTGATCGAGCCGTCGGGTCATCGTGGAATGTACTTCTTGAGGTCGCGCGGGCCAACCTCGGCTGCGTAGATATTTCCATCCGCGTCTACGGCGAGACCCTCGGCTCCGCTGGTGCCGCCGCGCTCCGCCGGATCGGGGATGAACGCCGTCACGGCGCCATCGATCGCACTGCCAATCCGGATACCGCGCCGCACGTCCGGGTGGTGCCCATAGCCCCCGGCGTTGTCCCGTGACTCAGAGTCCGCGACATACAGGATGTCGTTGTGGTCAATGGCTAGCCCGCTCGGGCGTCCGAACTGGGTCCAGGTGTCGAGGAGCGCGCCCTCTTGGTCGAAAATCTGGATCCGGTTGTTGGTCCGGTCAGCGACGAACAGTCGACCCCGGGAATCCATAGCCAGCGCGTGCGGGCCGTCGAGTTCACCAGGGCCAGCCCCGTGTCGCCCCCAGGTCCGAATAAACGTGCCGTCCGGGGCGAACCTGACAATCCGCGCGTTGGTGTCTCGCCCATGACCGTCGGCGATGAAGATGTCGCCGCTTGGGGCCACGAGCACATCGGACGGCTGGTTGAACGTGTAGTGCCCACTGCCTGGCAGGCCGGCTCGTCCCAACGTCATCAGGAGTCGGCCACCGGGGCTGAACTTGAGAACCTGATGTCCTTTGTCGTTGGCGGGGTCCACCCCGTGGTCGGTGACCCACACATTGCCGTCCACATCGAGGTGGAATCCGTGAGGGAAATTGAAGAGCCCGGCGCCGAAGCTCTCGATCAGTCGCCCCGACGGGTCGAGATGCAGTATCGGATCAAGATCGGAGCCAACGCAGCTGTTGGCGCCGCAGCGGTCGTAGGTCCAGATGCTGCCGTCTGGCGCCACGTCGACCCCGGCCGTGGAGCCAAAGCGGCGGCCGTCCGGCAACTTGGACCAGTTCAGAACCGTGATGAAGTTGTGCGGGAGGTTGTTCGGCGGGGCGGCTCCGTCCTGCGCCTGCGCCGGGACGGCGGCGCACAGGGTGGCGACGAGCATTGCTCCGGCACAGTCGGTGAGAAGGAGTCGCATATCGGAGGAGCGTGAGTACCCTGTCAAGGCGCCGGGGCGTGGTCGCCACGTCCGAAGCGAATTATACCGGGGGCAGCAGCGACGCGAGCAGTTCGGCCGGGTGTCTGGCCGCGACGCCAGCCAGGTCGTGCACCTGGTGGCGACAGGACACACCGGAGGCCACCAGGGCGTCGTGTGGGCCCAACGCTCTGGCGGCGGGCAGCAGTCGCCGCTCACCAACCTGTCGTGACACATCGAAGTGCTCGCTCGCGTAGCCGAATGACCCGGCCATACCGCAACAGCCGGCATCGAGCTCGACCACGTCGGCGCCCGGAATCCGGTTGAGAAGTGCCCGCGCAGGGGGGACCAGGCCGAGCGACTTCTGGTGACAGTGACCGTGCAGGAGTAGGCGCTTCGGGCCGGACCGGAAGGTGAGCCGTGTCGTGTCGCTGGTCAGCACGCCGTCCAGCCATTCTTCGAACAGCAGACAGGCACCGGCGACTTGGCGGGCCTGACGCTGTTCATCGCCGCGGAGCAACGCCGGGAGGTCATCACGCAGCGACGAGAGACAGCTTGGTTCGAGCACGATGATCGGCGTGCCAGCGGCGGCGATCGGATGCAGACGGCGAGTGGTGTCCGCCGCTTGTCGTCGCGCGTCGTCCAGCAGGCCTTGGGAGATAAGCGGTCTGCCGCAGCACGCGTCCGGGCCAAGGCCCAACGCGATGCCGGCGCGGTCGCTGAGCGCGGCTACCGCGAGTCCGATCTCGGGGTGGTAGTAGTTGGTGAACGTGTCGTTGAAGAGCACAACGTCCTGCGGCCCCGTCGAGACTGGACGTTCGCGCCAACGAGACGCCAAGGTGCGTGTGGCCCAGGCGGGCAGCGGTCGCCGGCGGTCGAGTCCGAGGAACCGCTCGTTCAGCGACCGGACGACGGAGTTCGAGAGCAGCGGGTTGAGGAGGCGCGCGAACGGACTGGCCCAGGCGGACAATTCATGGATGCCGCCCAGGAGACGGGCTCTGAGGGGCGTGCCGTGGCGGCGCCAGTAGTCGGACAAGAACTCACTCTTGAACCGGGCCATGTCGACCCCGACCGGACATTCGGCCTTGCAGGCGCGGCACTCCAGACACAGATCGAGGGCGTCGTATACGGCCTGGTCTCCCAGACCGACCTCGCCGAGCTGTCCGTTCATCGCGGAGCGGAGCGCGTTGGCGCGTCCTCGGGTGGAATGTGCTTCGTCGCGGGTGACCATGTAAGAGGGGCACATCGTCCCGTCGAGTGTCTTCCGGCAGGCACCGACTCCGCTGCACATCTCCACCGCACGGCCCAGCCCGCCGTGCTCGCTGTAGTCGAAATGCGTCGGCGGGTCTGGCGTCGTGTAGCCGGCGCCGTAGCGGAGGTTGTCCGTCAATGGCGGAGTGTCGACGATCTTGCCAGGGTTGAAGATGCCGTCGGGGTCGAAGGTCTGTTTGATTTCCCGGAACGCGTCGTACAGCTGGGAGCCGAACATGCGCTCCATGAACGGTCCGCGCACCAGTCCGTCGCCGTGTTCGCCAGAGAGCGCGCCCCCGAATTCGAGCACCAGCTCGGCGATGTCATGGGCGATCGCCTCGAACTGCGCCACCCCGTCGGCCGTTTTCAGATTGACGACCGGACGCACATGCAGGCATCCGACCGAGGCGTGCGCGTAGACCCCGGTACGACTACCGTGCCGATGCACGACATCGAGGAATCGCTCGATGTAGTCACGCAACCGCTCTGGGGCGACGGCCGTGTCTTCCACGAACGAGATGCTCTTCGCGTCGCCTTTCATGGCCATCGACAGGCCAAGGGACGCTTGCCGCAATTTCCAGATGCGAGCTTGCGCGTCCGGCGTGTCGGCGCGCCTGGTCCTGGCCGCGACGCCATGCGCTCGTAAGTCCTGCTCGATGGCCTCGAGTCGGCCCGGTAGCTCGCTCGCGTCGTCGGCGTAGAGTTCGACGCACAGCAAGGCGCCGGGGGTGTCGTCGCTCTGGAGCACCGTCCGGCGGAGTGCATCCAAGGCCGGGCTTTCTCGGGCATGGTCGAGAATGAACCGGTCCATGATCTCGATGGCGGATGGCTGGTGCGCCAGAATACGGGGTGTCGCGCCCAGCGCATCGAGCAACTCATCGAACTCGATCGTCAGCACCGCCTTCGCTCGCGGCAACGGCACCAGATTCAGTCGTGCCTCGACCATGACACCGAGGGTGCCCTCAGAGCCGACCACGAGTTTCGCGAGGTTGCAGGGTTGATTCGGGTCGCTGAAGGCGTCCAGGTTGTAGCCACCGACGCGCCGCAGAATTTTTGGAAAGCGGCGGTCAACCTCGGTCGCGTGTTCGACTCCCAGCCGTCGCAGCGTCCGGTAACATCGACCCTCAAGCGTATCCGCGTCGCAGGCCGCCTGCAGTGCGGCCCCGTCCAGCGGACGAAGGTGGACGATGGACCCGTCCCCCAACGCCACGTGGAGATCCAGCACGTGGTCGATGGTCTTCCCATACAAGACCGAGCGGGCGCCGCTGGAGTTGTTGCTGACCATTCCGCCGATCGTGGCCCGGCTGGCGGTCGAGATGTCCGGGGCGAACCGGAGACGGTGGGGCAACAGGGCGGCGTTCAGTTCGTCGAGCACGATGCCCGGCTCGACTCGAGCCCACCGTTCTTCGACATTTACCTCGAGTAGACGGTTGAAGTATTTGGCAGTATCGAGCTGCAGCCCGGCGCCGATCGCCTGTCCGGCCTGCGACGTGCCACCTCCTCGCACCGTGATTGACGTCCCGTGGCGACGGGCAATGTCGATGGTGCGCAGGACGTCCTCGCGGGACCGCACCATGACCACGCCGGCGGGTTCGATCTGGTAGACGCTGGCGTCGGTGGAGTACAGCAGACGGCTGACGGCATCGAAACGGACATCACCGTCGAGGGAGGCCTCCAGGTCGCGTTGGAGCGGTTCTGTCACGCGGCGAGTATACGGGATTGACCGACGTCGATCGCGACCCGGTGGGCCCTCGGGTCGGGCCGACGACTCGCGGTCCGCACCACGTCAGTCGTCCGCACAAGACGCCGCCAAGATGTAACGCAGCACGCGTGAGGCGCGGGAGGTGATAAGTTGTCGCCGACCAGCTGCGCGTCAGACACGACGCGGCTCGATGGTCGTATCCCAATAGCATCGACCTGCGTCGACGACGCCAGAGAGTAAAATCAGCCCATGCCCTATCGCGCCGGTCGACACTTTCTGCAGATACCGGGTCCAACGAACGTCCCCGCTCGGGTCTTGGGAGCCATGTCGAGACCCACGATCGACCACCGGGGACCGGAGTTCCAGGCACTCGGGCACGAGGTACTTCAGGGCCTCCGTGAGGTGTTCAACACGACACACCCCGTCCTGATTTTTCCCGCATCGGGGTCAGGCGCCTGGGAAGCGGCCCTGGTCAACTGTCTCTCACCCGGTGATCGCGTTCTGATGTCTGACTCCGGGCAGTTCGCGACCCTATGGAAACAGATGGCCGTCGGCCTCGGACTGGAGGTCGACTGGATACCGGGCGATTGGCACCATGGCGTCGACCCGGAGGCGGTCGGGGCCCGCCTCGCTGATGACCGCGCGCACACGATCAAGGCGGTCTGCGTGGTGCACAACGAGACCTCGACCGGGATCGTCAGCCGGATTCCAGAGCTGCGACGCGCGATCGACCAGGCGGGGCACCCCGCGCTCTTCATGGTCGATTCGATTTCGTCGCTGGGGTCCATCGACTATCGACACGACGAGTGGTCGGTCGACGTAACAATCGGAGCCTCGCAGAAAGGCCTGATGCTGCCGCCTGGGCTGAGTTTTAACGCAATTAGCGACAAGGCGCGGGCCGCGCACCAGCAGGCGTCGATACCTCGGTCTTTTTGGGATTGGACCGCGATGCTGGCGGCCAATGAGCAGGGGCTGTTTCCCTACACACCGTCGACCAATCTCCTCTATGGGCTGCGGGAGGCATTGGCCATGCTGCGTGAGGAGGGGCTGTCCAACGTGTTTGCCCGTCACCAGCGCCATGCTGAAGCGACCCGAGAGGCGGTACGGGCCTGGGGGCTCGAGATGGTGGCCGCCAGTCCAGACGACTACAGTGCCTCGATCACGGCGGTCATGCTTCCGAAGGGACACGATGCGGATGATCTCCGCCGGCTCGTGCTCGACCGATTTGACCTGTCGCTGGGCGTGGGGCTGGGGCGGTTGGTCGGCACGGTAGTTCGGATCGGGCATCTGGGCGACCTCAACGATCTGAGTTTGCTCGGAACCCTGGCGGGCGTGGAAATGGGACTCACGCTGGCCGGGATCCCGCACAACGGCCACGGCGTTGAGGCGGCGATGCGCGCGCTGGTGGCGCCGGTCGGATAGCGCGACGTCGGAATCGGTGTGCGGCCCGGGTCTTCGGGCCCGCCGCGGTGGGCGGGACGGAAGCCCAACAGACAGAGACGAGGAGACCGAGATGGCCAGACGATCGACGATGCGATTCGGAGTGACGCTGCTCGCGGCGGCGATGGCGCTGCCGGCGGCGTACCGCCCCGCGGCCGCGCAAACGAGCGAGATGGACTATACCGCGGTGACCGACGAGCGACTGCGCACGCCGGACGATGCGGATTGGCTGATGTATCGCCGTACCTACGATAGCTGGGGATACAGCCCGCTCGACCAGATCACGACCGAGAACGTGTCGCGGCTGGTCCCGGTCTGGTCGCTGTCGACTGGCGTGGTCTCGGGGCATCAGTCGCCGCCCATCGTCAACGACGGGGTGATGTTCGTGACCACCCCAGAGGCTCAGGTGCTGGCGATCGACGCGCGGACCGGCGATGTGATCTGGCGTCATCTGCGGCAATTACCCGAAGGGACGCTCCGGGCACATTGGACCAACCGCGGCGTTGGTCTCTACGGCGACAAGGTGTTCTTTACGACACACGACGCGTTCGTGGTGGCGCTGGATGCGCGAACGGGAGATGTGGTCTGGGAGTCGTCGGTCGCGGACTATCAGAGCGGGTACTACATGACGATGGCCCCGCTGGTCGCCAATGGCAAGGTCCTCGTCGGGGCCTCAGGGGGCGAGAGAGGGATTCGCGGCTTTGTTGCGGCGTATGACGCGGCGACGGGAGACGAGGTGTGGCGGTCGTACACCGTGCCCGGACCGGGCGAGCCGGGCAACGAGAGCTGGCCAGGGGACACCTGGAAGACGGGTGGCGCGTCGATCTGGGTCACCGGCTCGTTCGATCCGGAGCTGAACCTCACCTATTGGGGCACCGGAAACCCCGGTCCGTGGATCGGCGACAAGCGCCCTGGGGACAATTTGTATACGAATTCGGTGGTTGCGTTCGACCCCGACACCGGGGAGATGAAGGGCCATCACCAGTATCACCAGAACGGGTCGTGGGATTGGGATGAGGTGTCGGCACCGCTGCTGATTGATGTGCCCCGAGACGGGCGGACCGTCAAGTCGCTAGTGCATGCGGGGCGTAACGGCTACTTGTGGCTGCTTGAACGCGAGGCCAACGCCATCAACTTCGTCGATGCGCAGCCGTATGTGGACCAGAACGTCTTCTCGGCGATTGCCCCCGGGACCGGCCGGCCGACCTACGACCAGGAGCGGAAACCGGGCACCGGCAAATCCGCCACGTTCTGTCCATCGCTGTGGGGCGGGAAGGACTGGCCACCGGAGGCCTATAGCCCCCAGACCGGCTACCTCTATATCCCCGCCAACGAGAATCTCTGCTCCACGATGGTGGGGACAGAGGTCGAGTACCGGCCTGGCGCCGGCTACACCGGTGCCAGCGCCCAGACCTTCGTCACCGATGGCGCTGATCACCTGGGCGAGATCCAGGCGTGGGACCTATCGACCGGCGAAAAGGTCTGGACGCACGAGTTTGCGGAATCGCAGAACTGGGGCCCCATCCTGGCCACCGGTGGGGGCTTGATCTTCTCCGGCGGGACGCACGATCGCTATTTCAGGGCGTTCGACGCCCGAACCGGGGAATTGGTGTGGGAGCAGCGCACCAACTCGGGCGTCACTGGGGTGCCCTCGTCCTATTCGATTGACGGCGTGCAGTACATCGCGGTGCAGTCAGGCTGGGGCGTCGACGCCCAAGGTATGCAGCGTGCGGTGAACACACACCTGGGCCGCAATATCCAGGTGCCCCAGGGCGGCGTCGTCTGGGTGTTCGCCCTGCAGCCGTAAACGGCTCGCGGCGGTTGCACTGTGGGCATGCGGTCTTCGACGGCGTCTCGGTTGATTCGTCCTGGAACCGCAGGTGGGCGTCCAACAGAGAGGCACATGACCAGAGATCGTGCCACCGCCGGTTGGACCGGTGACGCCTGCTATCGACCCCCAGCCGCCGTGATCTTCCAGATACGATTGCCGCTGTCATCGGAGACCAGTAGGCCGCCATCCGGGCTGGTCACGACGCCCACGGGGCGTCCCCATTGCCGGACCTGTGTCCCGTCCTCGCCCGTACTCGCCAGGAAGCCGGTGAGAAAGTCCTCGATCGGTCCTGGTCGTCCGTTGGCCATCGGGAAAAAGCCGACCCGGAATCCAGTCGGGACCGTGCGGTTCCACGAGCCGTGCAAGGCCACGAACCCGCCATTGTGGTATCTCGCCGGAAACTGAGTCCCAGTGTAGAACGTGAGGCCAAGGGGAGCCGAATGCGCCGGTAACAGCACGTCCGGGACGATGGCACGACCAACCAGATCGGGGAATGCGCCAACGAACTTCGGGTCATAGTGCTGCCCGATGTAGGAATACGGCCAGCCGTAGAAACCATCGTCCTGGACCGATGTGACGTAATCCGGCACAAGATCATCGCCTAGGTTGTCGCGTTCGTTATTCGCGGTCCACACCATGTCCGTGGCCGGATTCATAGTCAATCCGACAGGATTGCGGATCCCTGACGCGTAGACGCGTGCGCCCGTGCCGTCTGGGTTGACCTCCAGAATGGCGGCGCGCCGGCAATCTTCGCCCGCGTCGCTGTTGGACCGCGAGCCCACCGCGAGATACAGCTTGGTTCCTTCGCGGTTGAACACGATGTTGCGGCTTGAATGTCCCCCGGTTGGGAGGTCCAGCAGCTTCTCCGGCGTCTCCCTGGCTTGTAGGTCGCCGGCCTGATACGCGAATCGTACGAGTGAGTCCGTATTCCCGACGTACAGGTAATCGTCGTGGAAGGCCAGCCCAAACGGCAAGCGCAGGCCGCCCGGCCCACGGCTGGCGTAATTCGGGGGCGGCGTGCAGGCTGACGGGTTCGGCACCAGGGCCTGGGGTCCTTCGAGTACTCCCAGGCGGGGGGGCGGTCGCTGGTCGGCGGCGGGGACCGGTGGCGGTATCGGAGCGGGGGCCGTCTCGCCGTCCGCAAACACGCCCCGCGTCTCGAATACCCCGTCGTTGTTGGTGTCCCTCAGGACCGATATCGAATTCGTCGTCGGGGAGCTGACGAAGAGGTCTCCGTTGGGCGCGTAGACCATCATCCGGGGTCCTCGTACCTCCGCGTAGCTGGACACGGAGAACCCGTCCGGGACCGTCGGCAGAACGCCTTCAGGTTGCCGTATCCGTTGGCTTCCGTTGGCGGTGGCCGGCTGGGGGGGCGGCAAAGCGTCAGCCCGCGGCTGCGGGTGTCGCGTATTCTGCTGGGCGCCAACCACGGCAGTGGTCATGCCGATCAAGGTCACGCATGCCAGCCACAGGCATGATGACGGGCGCGTGTGTCGTAGTGGCGGTTCCATTGCGTTCATTTGTTACCCCGGTTCGTGATGGGTCAGGTGCCCCTGAATTCTAGCCTAGACGCCGTGACCGACCCCGGAACCCGTCGTGTCCGGGTATCGAGCTGCGTCCCCGGTGGCGAGTGCTTCGACGAATTGACAGTGCCGGACAAAACCCAGTGACTCGTAGAGGGCGAGGGCGGCGTGGTTGTCGACCCGAACGTTCAACCCGACCGTCTCGATACCGGCCAGCGCCTGCATTACGGCGCTGACCACGGTGCGTCCAAGTCCGCGGCCTCGCTGGTCTCGGCGGGTATAGACGTTCCCAATGGTGGCGACGCGTTCACGGCGCGACAGCAGGTGGGTGCCGGCCGCCGCCAGGAGTGCTGCGTTGTCGTAGATTCCGAAGCAGACGCCGTCGGTCACCATGGACGGAAAGAAAAAATCGGGCGCTTCGCCGGTGGCGTTCCCATCGGCGTACAGCCGGCGCAGCGCCGGGACATCGATCGCCCCCAGGCGCGTCGCGACTGGTCGGCTGAGCTCCGGTGCCCTCCGGCTCCAGTCCATTCGCCACATTGAGCGGGCGTTCGTGACGGTCGCGTGGCGCGTGACCTCGGCGAGGGCGTCGGCTTGCACCTGGAGGTGCACGGGCCAGGTCACGTGGCGCAGGGCCTCCCGTACGCTCCCTGCCCCCATCGCGAAGAGGATATTGGTGCCGAAGTCGTGCAGGACCAGGGTGAGGTCAGGACCGAACCATTTGGTCTTACGGGCCATCGCTGGTTCAAGATCGCCGAGCGCGTACACGCTCCACACCGGGTCTCGGCGCAAGAGCGCGCGTATCTCGTCAACGTCGGTTCGGCGGGGCATGAGACCTGAAGCGTGGGCGACGGACCAGGCTTACTCCCAGTAGCCGAACTCGTCCTGGTAGCAGACGCCGTCCAAGTCGACGACGCGCTCCTGCATGATGGCCTGTGCATCGTTGACCGCGCCGTTGTAGACCGACGGGGCGATCTCTTCCAGGAAGAAATCGAGGAGGAGCTTCGCTTTCAAGTCGCCGATGTCTTCGTCCATGTGCTCTTCGAAGAAGCGTTTGATCGAAGCGACGGATCGCTGCTCCGTCTCAATCGCGAGTTTGATCGGTTGACCACGTTTGCTGGACACGTCATACCTCTGGGCCGCCGCGGCGCTCTGGGGAGTGCACCGCGCGTGTTACTTCGCGAGCGGATGCGGCCGGATCTGGAACTTCACATTCTTCTGGTGTGTGCCGGCGCCACCCTCCAGATGCCACGCCGCATAGTTCGAGTAGCTCGACCACAGTCCCTTGCCTTTCCATCCGGTCGCGGGGTCGTCGATACGTCCGTTGGACGAGCGCGAGAAAAACCCCATCGGATACGGGACGCGGAGCGTCACGAACTGCTCCGTTTCAGGAACGAACACCTTCAGTGAATCCGTGTTCACGTCGCCGTACAGCGGGACGTCATGCCCGAGTCCCAGGACGTCATGGTGATCGATCTGCGTCAGGTAGCTCTCGTCCGAATTGATGGGAAATTCCGCGTTCTGATACGTCGGCTTCGACATCCTGCGAAACGTCCAACCCTCGGGGCAGCGTTGGCCGGTCGGGTCGGGCTCCGTCGATGCGCATTGCCGACGGTCGAACGATGCGAGGTGACCGCTGCCGCGCCAATCCTGCCAGGCGACGCCTTCCTCGGTGAAGTGGAGTCCGCCACTGCCATACGCGGTCGGATTCGTCACGGTTGGTGGCGGCAGGTAGAGTTCCGCGCGACAGGATTCGGGTGGGGAGTCACCAAGTTCGATGCGCACGAGCTTGTTGTCGGAGGGGCCGTTGCCCGAGCACCACACGGACCCATCAGCCGGGTTCACCGCGGGCGAATAGCAGTTGAATTGCAGCCGGTGGTCGCGGGCGGTGTCGAGCGCGGCGGTCGGTTCGGTCCACCCCGGGCTGGCGAGCCCATCACCGGTGGTATCGAGTACGGCTGGACACCAGCCTTGCGCCGTCTCGGCGTCGCCGGTCTCGTCCCAAACCTCCATGTCGATCCAGCCAACCCCGTCGTTGAAGCCGTAGTAGATGACGTCATCCTCGCTAATCATGTTGTGGTCGGCGGAGAAGCAGGTGTCGATTTCGTCGAAGGTCTCGGTTTCAGGGTCATACATGAATACCTGTCTCGAGCCCCGCGGCACCGGGAAGTGGTCGGCGAACCGGTTCGCCGCATCGGTGCAGAATGCCGGCTGTGCGTCGGCTGCGCGTACGCGGCCTGTGAGCCAGACGCGCCCATCGCCATCCATGGCCACACTGCGGGGATCAGCCTGTCGCGCCCAGACCGGGTCGTCGCCCCAGTAGGGCGAGGTCGGCGTCTGGTCTTGAATCGTGGGGCCCGTCGACGGGATGGGGATGACGCTCGCGGTATGCGTGGTGGGGTCGAGCACGGTCAGGATGTCGCTTGGCTGCACGACACCGTAGACCAGCCCGTTGGCATTGACCCCGGCGTCACGTACGTCCGACGCGGTGCTATCTGTGCGACCGTCGGTCTCGGTGCCCCAGTCCCAGAGCGTGACCACCACATTGCGCTCGACGCCGACGGGGCGAGGCGGGGTCTGAGTCGGTGATTCACCCGCGGCGATGCGGTCGGTCCAGTCAGCGAACATCGCTCGCTGATCGCCGAGCCGCTGGAACGAGCTCGACATACCGGAGCCCATCGGCCCCATGGCTACGCGTCGATCCCACGCTTCGAGATGCGAGTCCGAATCCCGCAGAATGTCGCCTGGGATGACCCGTGTCGCCAGGTTCCCAATCTGGTGGCAGCTCAGGCATCCGGTGACGGTGCTGCCGAGCGCCTGCTGGGAGTGCTCTCCCTCCGGGAGCTCCACCATGGACAGCCACCACGCGGCCGGATACACCTGTGCGGCGGCCTGCGCGTCCGGCGCGAGGACGGCGTTGAGGTCGAGACGCTGGCCCGGTGTGGCTGACGTACGCGGGGAGTCGACCAGACCGTAGCCGCGCACGAACATCTCATACGTGGCTTCCGGAAGATCGGGGAGCACGTAACGACCCTGGTCGTCTGTGGCGACGATGCGGATGAAACGGGTCGGGAGGTCAGTGGTTTCGGCAACCACCCAGACCCCCGCCTCGGGGCCGTTTGCGCTGGTCACCACACCGCCGACGTCGTCGGCATCAAGTTCGATGGCCTGTGTCGCCGAATTGCCGTCGACGCTCCCGGGGCCGCCCGGCGATACGCTGTCCGCGCATCCGGCGGCTACCAGTAGCGCCGCGGTGATCATCCCCGCACCGAGGCTGTCGTGTCGTCGATAGTTCATACCGGCCTCCCGGCCCACTCAAAGAAAAGGCCCGGCTCGAGTGCCGGGCCTGGTGTGACGATGCCGGGGCGTAGGCCCCGCCGTGCGAAGTCGCGCTGCCCGCTAGCCGACGTTGAGCAGTTCCAGCTTTCCGGTGCTGTCGCTCATTCGGTCAACCGGGACTCCCATCTTGTCGAGAATCGTGAGATGCAAATTGCTGATCGGCGTCCGTTCAGCATAACGGATGTGTCCGGCCGGTTTGAGGTGACCCGATCCGCCACCCACCAGCACTAGCGGCAGGCCGTTGTTGTCGTGGCGATTGCTGTCTGACATGCCGGCGCCGTAGAGCATCACCATGTGGTCGAGCAACGTGCCGTCGCCGTCAGGTGTGGCGCGCGCTTTTTCAAGAAAATGCGAGAACAACGTCAAATGGAATGTGTTGATCTTCGCGACCTTCTCGTACAGCGTCGGGTCGTTCCGGTGGTGAGATGTTGGGTGGTGTGAGTCCGGCACCCCAATTTCCGGGTAGGTCCGACCACTGATTTCACGCGCCAGCATGAAGGTGCTGACTCGGGTGAGGTCTGTTTGATACGCCAGCAACAACAGGTCGAACATGAGCTTCGCATGTTCCGCGTAGGCGGCAGGCACACCCGCCGGCTGGTCCACCTCGGGGAGCTCGCGGTCACTCTGCGCCTCCGCCATCTGGATGCGCCGTTCGATGTCGCGCACCGCTTCGAGATATTCGTTGACCCTGACATTGTCGTTGGGGCCAAGGCCGCGCTGCAGTGAGTCGATTTTCTCGGTCACCGAGTCGAGGATGCTCTTGTCCTTCTGCATCCGAGCCGCTCGTGCTGCCGGGTCGGTCGACCCGCTGTCTCCAAACAACTGCTCGAACACTGCCCGCGGGTTGTTCTCACCCATGAGCGGCGTGGTGTCGTTCCGCCAGGAGATGGTGTTGGTATAGGTGCAACTGAAACCGACATCGCAGGAGCCGGACACGTCGCGGCTGTCCAGCGCCAGCTCAAGCGAGCCCAGTTGCGTGTGCTGCGCGAATTCGCGGGCGAGGATTTGGTCGACCGAGATGCCGGCGCGCAGGTTCGATTCGGTTCGGGTCGGTGTCACGCCGGTGAGAAAGCGCGTCGCCGCGCTCGCGTGGACACCGGCATTGCTCGCGACCCCATTGAGCCCTGTCACGAGTGTCATCTGGTCGCGATACGCTGCGATCGGATCCAGCAGACGGGTAATCTCGAAGCCGGTCCCCTCACCCTCGGGTGTCCAGTGCTTCATGGCCATGCCGTTCGGCACATACACCACGCCGAAACGGCGGACAGGGTTAGCGGCGCTATTGCGGATAGCGGCAAACGCCGGCACCATCCCATCGAGGAGCGGCAGTGCCAGACCGGCGCCGATGCCCCGGAGTACCGTGCGGCGGGGGATAGCCTTCTTGGTGATTATCATGATTCGGATCTCCGCATCTGGAACGCGCTGCTCTTCACAATCCCGAGAATGATCGAGGACCAGCGATAGTCTACGCCGGCCGCGTCACGCACAATTTGTCGCACCGTCGGGGCGTCGTAGTATTCCAGCCCCCGTCCAAGGGCGTACCCCATCAACTTCTCGGTGACGGTCCCGACAAAGTCGTCTGGCCGATCAAGCAGCAGGTCGCGCAGACCGGTGGGGCCGGTAAACGAGGCGCCGTCCGGAAGGGTGCCGGAGGTGTCGATCGGCGTCCCCGCCTCGCTCAGGTCGCGCCAACCGCCGACGGCGTCGAAGTTCTCAAGGGAGAATCCGATCGGGTCCATGGCCGTGTGGCACACCGCGCACGCCGGGTTCTCCCGGTGCTGCGTCATCGCTTGGCGCATGGACAGCGGCTCGCCTTCCCCGTTCGTTTCTTCCAGGGTCGGAACGTTGGGCGGCGGTTCAGGCGGCGGCGCGCCGAGGAGGTTCTCGAGTACCCATTTTCCGCGAAGCACCGGTGACGTGCGGTTCGGATACGAGGTGACCGTCATGACACTGCCGTGGCTCAAGAGTCCCGCGTGCTGGCCCGGTGGGAACGTCACCTTGCGGAACCGGTTGCCGTAGATGTTGGGGAGCCCGTAGTGTTCCGCGAGCCGTTCATTTGCGAAGGTGTAGTCGGCTCTCAGGAGGTCCAGCAGGCTCGCGTCGTCGCGGACCTGGCTCTCGATGAAGAGTCGGGTCTCGGTTTCGTAGGCCTCGCGGAGGTTTTCGTCGAAATGGGGAAATGCGAGCGGGTCTGGATAGACACCGCGCAGATTGCGGAAATGCAACCACTGTCCTGCGAAGTTGTCGACCAACGCCGAAGCACGGGTGTCAGCGAGCATCCGCATGACCTGCTGCTCGAGGCCCTCGGGCGTACCGAGCGTACCGTCCTCGACGGCGTCGAGTAACGCGTCGTCCGGCATGCTGCTCCAGAGAAAGAACGACAATCTGGAAGCCAGTTCGACGTCCCGCAGGGCATAGATGGCACCCGGCTGCCCGTCAACCGGGTCGCTCTCGATGCGGTACAGGAACTCGGGGTCGGCCAACAGGCGCTCGAGCGCGAACCCGATGCCCTCGTCGAAGCTGCCGTCGCGTCGGCCGGCCTCAAAAAATGACAACAGTGTGCGCACGTCGGTGTCGGTGACGGGCCGTCGATACGCGCGTCTGGCCAGCGTGGTCAGGATCTCGGTTGCGCACGAAGTTTCATCGGCGGCTGTCCTGGGAACACAGCTGAAAATCCTACGCCGGGTGGGCGTGTCACCCGGGCCATCGACAGCAAAAGGCCCGCTGATTTCGACGCGGTCGAGAGCCGGGTTGCTATCCGGCATGTCGTTGACCGCCAGCGCAAACCCCGCCTGCCGCGGCTGGATGACGCCGTCCTCTTCCCATGTTTCACGCGGAAATGACACGCCTATCGTGTGGGGGCCAGCCGAGACCCGGATGCGCACGTCGAGCCCGTCGTCAGCGTGCAGCGTGTACGACTCCCACTCGTCGTCACCTCTGACATTGCCGGCATAGCTGACCGGCGCCGCCATGCCGGGCGCCTGGCCTCCAAAGGTGAATTGCTTGATGCGACGGCCGTCGAGCCGAATGTCCAGATCGTGGGCCTGGTCGATACCGCGGACATACCCGACGTAGTTGGTGCGCAAGCGCGCCTGGATCCGGTAATCACCGTCCACTGGGAAGTGATGCTCGATGGCCATCCCGCCGCGCGACCCAAACGGGAGGTTCTCGTCCCGCTGATTGTTCTGGGTAAGCGTCAGAGGCACTTCGTAGGTGTCGATGACGGCCCCACCGGTCGGTGCACTGCCGATGGCCAGCCGGCTGATCTTCCGTGAGGCTGAGATGTAGCGGGCGAACAGCGACGGTGAAAGCGACAAGGCGCCGGCGTTGTTGTCGAACCCGTAGCGGTCTGGCGCATCCGCGGGAATCCACTCGCTGACGTCAAGGTCGAGATCCAGCAGGTCTCTGATGACGTTCCGGTACTCGGTCTGGTTCAAGCGGTGGAGCGCCTGCGTGCGTCCGGGATTCGGGTTCGCTGCCGCCGCTCGGTCGAGCTCATCTTCGAGCCACCGCCGGAAGCGGTCGTAGGTGGCCTTGTCCGGTCTGGGTCGCGGTTGGGGCGGCATGGCGCCGACTCGCAGCTTGCGGACGACGTTTTCCCATATTTCGGGGTGCTGGCCAACGTGGTCGACGTCGACGTCGTCGAGCGCCAGCCCAACCGCGCGCAGTTGCGACACGAGCAGAGACCGGGGCTCGTCCGTGCCGTCTACGAAATCACCGTTGTGACAGGTGACGCAATATTGGTCGACGAGAGCCCGCTGCGGTGACACCTCGGCCGCCGCGACGCCCGCCGCCTGGGCCGAGACGGTGTCGGGAGACACCGAGGTCACCAGCGCCACGGATAGCGTCGCGCCGATGGCCGATCTACCTATTCGCAACGCGATTTCCCTCTAGGGCTCGTGCGCCAGATGGTCTTTGAGACAGGGTAGTCTGGTCTGCGCCCCGCTTCGTTGTCAATGGCAGGGGGCTGGAGTAGGATCGGGTTCGTTGATGCGGCCCGACAGAGTCGTGCCGCGAGCCCCCTGCAACATCACCGGAGCGAGCTCCTATGACCCTGCACAGCGCAGCGCGCATGCAATTCCCGCTGCCCCTTCTCCTAGTCTTCATCATGGTCGTGCCGTCGGCCGCCAGGGCGTCCGTCGGGGCTGACGAGGGGCCTGTGATCGCGGCCGTGCGGGCTCAGGACGCGGCGGCCGTCCGGGCCGCGCTCGCGCAGGGTGAGGACGTCAACGCCCGTCAGCCAGATGGCGCCACAGCCTTGCATTGGGCATCGTTTCGCGACGACGCGGAGATTGCGGCATTACTGCTGACGGCCGGCGCCGATGTCAACGCGGCGAACGATTTGGGTGCGACTCCGCTGTGGCTGGCCGCCGAAAACGGCAGTGCGGCGATGGTGGCACGGCTGCTGGCGGCGGGGGCCGCGCCTGATGTGCGTCTGCCGGAGGGCGAGACGCCGGTCATGACCGCGTCCCGAACTGGAAACGTCGACGCGGTGACACTGCTGGTCGCGGCCGGGGCCGACGTGAATGTGGCCGAGGACACGCGCGGCCAGACTGCGCTCATGTGGGCGGTAGCGCAAGGGCACTCGGACGTGGTCGACGTGCTCATCGCGCATGGCGCCGACGTCTCGGCCCGCTCACGGCCTCGTCCTCGCATGATGTTCTCCGACAGCGTCAACGCCGGGCAATACGATCAGGGCTTCGTGTGGAATCAGGGCGCGTTCACACCGCTGTTGTTCGCGGCTCGGCATGGGCGGCTCGCTGCCGCTCGCAGCCTGCTGGCGGCAGGAGCCGATGTCGACGACCCGGCGCCGACCGGCGCCAGTCCGCTGGTGGTGGCGACGCACAGCGGTGAAGGCGAGTTCGCGACGT
>CAWWAF010000041.1:0-29425 GCA_963934795.1 uncultured bacterium | reverse complement strand
CCATAGCGAGAGCCGCGATCACGCAGGGCGTAGCCGTCACCGACGGCGACGATTTCAGCGTGATCACGAGAGACCTCTCCGCTCGGCAGGTGGAGATCGCTCGTGACCCGCCTCCCGATTTGAAAAGGGTCCTTCGATATCTCAACGACCCACCGACCTAGTTGGTCGGTAACTTCAAGTCTGGCCTGAACGATAGATAGTCTGCGCTTGATGCTGCCGGGGGCAGGTGTAGGACTGTGGTGCGTGCAAAAATGATAGTCGCATCATACCCAAACGCAGCCCAACGCGGCTAGCGGCGTCCGGCCGCCGGATCACGATCCCAGTCGGTGCCGCGCCCACCACGCTGCCAGCGCTGTCGCGCTCCACACCGCGGCCGACGCCGCCCTGGCGACAGGGGCCTCCAACCACCAATCGGCGGTTGCCGCCACCAGCAGCACCAGCGCCAATGCCGCCCATAACCACAGGGGCGACCGCGCGTGAGCCGCCGCCGCCGGCTCACGCCGCCGATCAGTCGTGCTGGTGCCGCAACGGAAGCAAATCAGCGCATTGTCGGCAATCTCGGTCTGACATGTCACACACTGCATAGTTTTCTAGTCCCGCGTAGCCGTCATTCGTTGCATAGGTCAGTGGCCCGGCACGCGTGCAAAAAGGGGTAGCAAGAGAGCACGTTGGCGATTTGGATAACGAACGATGGTTGCAGGGGACTAGCTCGACCCGCGATTGAGACGTCGCGACAGAAGGGCCAATTCCACCAGAATGCGCTCCAATTCACGCAGATACGCCTCGGAGCTCATCTCCCCCTTCGCGGCGCGCAGCTCCTGCACGCTGTCGATCAACTCCTCTCGTTTGGCGACCAGGGGGGCCAGCAACGGGTCGGTCACCGCACGGGTCCGGACAGGGCCAGCCCCGAGAAACTGGCTGGCCGCCCTCAGCCCATCCGGCCCGGTTTCGCCCGCCTCTCGGCCCCGACCATCACCGCTGTCATCCAGGAGCGCCCGCTCGGTTGCAAGGCGACCGCGCTCCTGATACCACCGCCGCACGCCCTGGCTCGCGTAGTCGAAGGCTTCGAGGATCGACACCAAACCGTTCTTGTCGGCATCGCCAGCACGGTCTACATACGCATCGACGAAAAACTCAGGAAACACGGTGTCGTAGCGTTGAACAGTCGACTCCGTGGCCGTCACGATCGTACGCCGACGGCCGGACAGCCGCTCGATAAACGGCGAACTCACACTCGTGGTGTTCACGACCACCACGCGACCCGGCACCCGATCCAGCCACGCGCTCCATTCGCGCGCCTCCACATCAGGTCCGACGAGATTGAACTTCGCGTCGACCCCGTCGAATGATCCATGCCCCAGCATCACGACATACAGGACGTCGTCAATATCCATCCGCTCGGCCAGACGCCCGATCGCCTGGTGCACCCCCTCGCGCGAGGCACGCCCGACGCCAGGCCCCGGCGTCTCAGCCAACACCTCGAGGTACTGATCGTCGAACCCGGGCAGATTTCGTAGAGCCGTGATCAGGGTTGAGCGCCACTCGCCGTGACGGGTCGCGTAGGCGGCCCCACCTGACGCCCCGGTCACGAGCAGCGTGTACTGGTTCTGCGCCAACGCCGCGGTACAGCTGACCGCCACCATCCCGACGGCAGCTAGGGCAACGACGGCCCAGTGCCGGACCCGGGCCGCTCCACGCTGAGGCGCGGCGGCGATCACCGTAGCCCCCACTGCCGGCGCAACACCCATTCGGCCGACACGACCCCGGCGACCAGCAAGAAGGACCAGACCGTGTGCCAGAGGTCATGCGCTATCGGCGGACCCGGCTTCAGCGCGGCCCCACGCAGCACCGCGCTCAAGGCATCGATCTCATCCGCTAGCAAGAACTGCCCACCCGAGGTATCAGCGATTCGTTGCAACACGGCGTCGTGCCGCCGCGGATCCGTCAACTCGATGTCGGCGCCGCCAACCAGCACCGAGATCTCGGCGCGTCCTAGCTCAGCCCCGTCGTGGTCCGCGATCGCGGTGACCTGGTAGACCCCGGCTCCTTGACCCGGCACCTCGACCACATGCCGCCCCGGGTCACCGGTCACCGGCGCCGCTGACGACTCGGTGACAGTCCCCTGCGGATCGCGAATCTGCAGCCGGACCGCGGCGACCGTCACCGGCGTAAACACAGCGTCGGACACGAATACATCAACGCGCAGAGGATCGCCCTCCAGCCGACCACCCTCTGCCCGCACCACGATCCGCTCCGGCGTGTCCGCGGCCAGCCAGCGCGCAGTCTGCCGCCAAAAACGGTCGTAGTGGTCGTCGGTCGACGGCGCCAGCATCTTCCATCGCCAGCTCGCTTCACCCGTGAACACCATCGTCCGGCCCCGCCCAAGTCGCTGAATCGCCAGAAGCGGCGCGCCCCCACCCGCGCCGTCTCCTTGCGCCGTGGCCAGCACCGTCGCGCCAGGACGAGCGGCGCCCAGCGTAGCCACTCGCCCCACCGTCGGCGCCGCCGACCAGCGACGCCGCGTCTCCGCCACTGTCTCGGCGAGCCGCATCACCGGATGCGCTGCACCGTCCGTGGTGGGCGCCGCCTGATGCGGTAAGGACGCCTCGTTGGACAAGCGGAGGTCAACGCCGGCCCGCCGGACGACCTGCAACGGCAGCAATGTGGCCAATGCGCTACGACCGAGGCTGGGTCCCTCGAACGATCGGGCGCCCATGATCAGCACACCCCCGCCACGCTCGGATACGAACGCGATGGTCATCTCTACCTGATTCGCGCGCAGAGATGCTGGGTCAACGTTCGCCAAAATGACCGCGTCGTACGCGAACAGCGCCTCCCGTGTCGTCGGATACCCCTCGCCCAACTCGGCGCCCCCGCCGGTGGCACCCTGGATATAGAACGTCCGCTCGCCACGGTCGTTCTGACCCTTGTGAATGACGGCATCGACCGTCAGGCCGGCATCGTCGGACAGGACCCGCTTCAAGAAGGCGTGCTCATAGCCTGGAGCCCCCTCGACCAGTAGCACACGCCGTGGTCGCCCGGCCGGCGCCGCCAGGACGGTGCGCCGGTTGTTCTCCGGCACGACCTCCGTGGCCTCCACCGGGATCTCGACGGTATACACCGTCGACTGGTCCGGGTCCGGTGACACCGACACGACCTCGCGAATGACGGCGCCGTCGCGAGGAGGGGTCACGCGAATGACTCGGCTGGGTTGCCCGTTCTCGAGGACCCGAATCTCGAACGGATCGGTCCCGAACCCGTGGGACACGGCCGTCACCGTCAGCTCGGCCACCGATTCACGGACCGCCATCTGGCCAACCGTCACGTCGAGCAGCTCGCGATCACGCGCAACCGTCGGGTCCCCGACCCCCACCGTATACACCGGGGGACCGGGCGACATCTCTCCCGAACCATCTCCTGTGTCCGCGCCATCAGACACCACGACCAGACCGGCCACCGGGCGACCCTGGTAGTGTGCGCGGACCGTCTCGATGGCGCCCATGATGTCGCTCCGACCCGCCTCGGGTCGCACCGAATCGAGATCGGTCCGGCTCACGGCGTCGCCGGCACCCCAGACCTCGACGCGAACCCGGTCGGCAATGGCAGGCGTCAAACGGTCGCGGATAAGCTCTACCGCCGCAGCCAGTCGCGACGTGCCGTCGGCATCGCGGAGCGCCATGCTGCGCGACCGGTCAAGCAGAATTGGGACCACCGTGTCGGCGGGCGGCGCCGGTGCTAAGCGCACCGGCTCGGCCAGCCCGAGCAACAGCAACACCAGCGCCAGGAATCGCAGTCCGACGAGTGCGCTTCGGCGCCCGATCGACAGCGGCCGGATCAGACCAGAGTAGGCGTACACGGCCACCGCACCGGCACCGACGACAAGCAGGCACGCCATCCACCAGGGAACCGAAGCCGCGAATCGCATGGTGTCGGCTATGGAGACACGGGCTCGGCGGCCAGCGCCCGATAATACTGGTCGACCAGCCGCTGGTAGCGGGCCGGTACCGGCTCCTCGCTTCCCGCGGTGACACGGTCTCGCAGGTCGGTCGCGGCGAGGTCCCGCGAGTGCGCCTCTTCGAGACGTTGGAGCCCGGTATCGAGGTTTCGCCGCAGCGACTCCCAATCCGCGAAATCTCGTTTCGACGCCTCAGCACCCGGCGCCGCGCCGCTCACCTGGTGTTCTGCCCACGCGTCGAGGTCTCGGCGTAGCTCCGAGCTGTCCTGCCGCAGCTCCTCCAGCAGACCAGGATTCCGCTCGAGTCCAGCCATATACTCCCGGCGCAAGCCGCCCGTGCTCTCGCTGGGCGAGGACGACGCCGCCGCCGACCGATCCGCGGATCGGGGCTCGACGGAACCCGTCGGTTCGCCAGACGCATCTGCCCCACGCCGGTCACCGCCGAGCCGTTGGAGCGCCTGACGCAGCTCCTGAACGGCATCGAGTTGTTCGACGAGTCGCCGCACCTCAGCGCCATCCTCGCTCCCAGCCCGGCCCAGCTGGTCAGCAATCCCTGCGAGCACCTCCGCCAGCGAGGCCTCTGCATCGGGGTCGCCGCCGGCCGGCGAGGTCCGCAGTCGTTCCGCGCCCGCGCGCATGCGCCCACCCACGTCTTCCTGAGTGAGCGCGTCCAACACCGAACCAACCGCACCACCAGGCGGAGCGTCTTCCGACTTCTGACTCAATTCGCGCAGCTGGTCACCAAGCGCGTCGACACGATCCGCAAGCCGGTCCTTGCCGTCGGCCAGCCGGGCGCGCGACCCGTCTGTTCGATTGCCAGCGGCGACCTCTGCCGCTTCCGCGGCGACCTGACGCTGCGCCTCGGCGATCTGCCGAGCCTCGAGCGCCGACTCGGCCACGGCGCCCCCGTGCTCGTCCTCATTCTCAGCCTCGCCACCGAGCCGTCGCTCGATCCGCCGGAGCTCATCCACTACCTGTTGACCCTCTGCCCGCGCCTGCTCAGCGTCCTCTCGGCGCAGCTCGCTCGTCGCTCGCCGCATTTGCTCGGCGGCGCGGTCCAGCTGTGCCACATTGGTCTGTCCGCCCTGGCCTCCCCCACCGCGTCGCTGGGTGTCACCGAACTCCTGTGCCAGCTGCTCCAACTGCTCGCGGAGCGCCTGCTGCTCGCGTGTCAACCGCTCCAACGCGCGCCGTCTGGCCTCCTCCGAGGTCTCCTCACTCGAGCGGTCCAGCTCTCGGTTTACCTCGGCCTGGCGCTCCGCCAGTTCCCGGACACGGCGGAGGGTCTGACTCAGTTCCGCTGGGTCGGACTCGGCGGCACGCGAACCTGTCTCGTAGTTCGTTTCCTGATCGCGGCGGAGCTCACGGTCGAACAATTCCGAGAGATCCTCTTGGGCCTGGGTCCCGGGCGTCTGCGCCCCCTGCCCGCTCTGCGACGACACCTGCTGGCGACGAATCTCAGCCTGCGCGCGGAGCAACTGGTTCAACGCCTCCATTTCGGATGGAAGCGCCGCTCCCGTCCGCATCCCCTGCAGCGCCGTGTGTGCCGCGGCCATCGCCGCGACCGCAGCCGACATGGCGACCTGTTGTGGTGGACGGCCGGTCGCACCGGTCGCATTGCCGCGTCCCCGGCCACGGAGCGTGTCGGCAGCGCTGGATGTGCGGCCGCGCAACTCAGCCTGGGCTCGCGCGACAGTCCGGATGTCATCGTCAACCGCCTCGGTTCGGGTGATGGCGTCGAGCCGCCACGTCGCCACGATAATTTCTTTCTGCACCGCCGCGAGGTCACCCAACCGCTCGGCGTCCTGCCCCGTCGCCGACTGGCTTTGGGCCTCTTCAAACTCGTTGTCGAACGGACGTACCTCCAGGAAGAAGATGTCCGAGCGCACCTCGTTCGCGTGCCCGGTGTACCCCACGTCGCGGGCACGGGCGTAGTAAGTCAGGAAGTCGCCAGGGCTGAGATCGAGATCTTCCGCGAAGAGCGTGTACCGGCCCGTGACCGAGGCGGGCGCGGCGGCAGTATCCGCCGGGCCGAGACTGACGACCCGCTCGGCCCGGCCGGCCACGGTGTACAGGAGTTCCAACGCCCCGATTCGGTAGTCGTCGTCGGCGCGGGCCGCGATGGTCACCTCTTCCAGTGAGGTGATCTCCTGATCGCCTCTCGGACGGAGCACCTGCACATCGGGCGGACGGTCCGCGGTGGCGCGAATAAAGTACCCAGTGTCGTCGGGGCTGCTCAGCCCAGCCCTGTCAGTCACGCTGAGCGTGTATTCGCCGTCGGTCTCGACGGTAAAGGTCCCCTGGAGGGTGTCGGCTGCGCCCGCCTCAAGCGCTTGCTGGCGTCCATCGTTGAAAACCAGGCGCCCAGCGACGACTGGCGCATCGGCGTACACCGTGAGCCGGACGGTCGTGCCCGCCGGTGCATAGACGTCTCCCCCGTCCTCCTCGACGCGCGGCGGCAGGCCGATAAAGTCGGGATAGAGATACTCCACGTCGACTCGGCGAATTCGTGGAGCCACCAAGGCGTCGACGGTGTACACCCTCGACCGCACGGTGGCGACACTCACGCGGTAGGTGAAGCTCTCGGTCACGTCCGGGAACTCCGCGACATACCCGTCGCCATCGTCCGCGGCCCGCATCTGCACCATGCGTGACTCGTCACCCGACCGGTGCATGAGGGTGGGAGAAGTTCTCACCGGCGTCGACACGCGCCCGCGCAGGCGCACGCGAACGGTCACCGGCTGGCCGGCCGAGACCTGCACGTCACCCGGCTCGACCACGAGCGTCAGGTCCGCTGGAAACGCGAAGAGCCACGCGGTCCGTGCCACCCGTCCGATGGGGTCGCCGCCAAAGGCCAGCAATGCCAGAAGTGCGACGGTCGCCAGCACCCCTCGCACCACGGCGGCCCGAAGCTGCGCCGGAGGCACCACGACGCCGGCCGGGTCCATCTCTCGAAGCTTCGCGGCCGCGTCGGCCACCACGAGTCGCTGGAACGCCGTCTCGCCATCCCGCTCGACAAGCTCCGTGGCGCTGGCGACCCGGTCTTCGAACTCGGGGCACCGTTCCTCCACGAGACGTGCAACGCGCTGGTCATTCGGCCGCTCTCGCAACGGCCACAACAGACGGGTCGCGAACACCAGGGTCGCCAGCAGTGCGGCGGCACCAAGGAGCACGATCGCGAGATCTGGTGGCGCGAGCCAGAGTTCCACCACTAGGAGCACCAGGACCGCGCTGCCGATCCCAGCCATGACGCGCGCCACGGCCCGAAGCGCTCGAGCCGCAACCCAGCGGCGCCGTACACGCGTCAGCGCCGCTCGTAGCTCCGCGAGGTGGTCCTCGTGCATCGCCTCAATTCTCTCACCGAACGGCGCAGCCGGTCAGGCCATGCGACGAGCCAGCAGGCCTTCGGCCACGAGCACCAGCCCCATCAACACCAGCAGGACGCGCCACAGTCTGGGCCCGGACTCGCGGCCAGTCGCCGGGTCGGATCCTTCCCGCTCGACCACCTGAGAGCGCCTGCCGACCGACGCGACAAATTGCTCCGCGGTCAAGGCGCTCGGATCCGATTCTCGCGGGTCCACGTTCACGACAACACGACGCCGCCCATCCGCCCCGGTCATCACACCCGGCTGACTCAAGGGATCCGTCGGTTGGTCGCCGACGGTGAATTCCCGGGGACTCGACTCCCCAGACGTCAAATAGCGCAGCGTCTCGTGCAGAAACGGGACGAACGCCACGCGCCGCGGAAAATCACTCCACTGGTCCCCCAAACCGGCTCCGAACACCAAAATTCGTCCGGCACCGACGGCATGTTCGACCAGGGCCGGCCCCCCGTCGCCGAAGCGAGCGAGCACCAGTCCAGAGCCGGCCACTATTGGTCTGGTGCGACGAAACAGGGCCTCACCGAGCGCGGCGGCCACGCTACCCAGGCCGCGCACGATCGGATGCCTGGATGCCTGACTCACCAGTGCCACCGGCGCCGCATGCGTCACCGGCTCTCCTAATCCCAAGTCCAGATCGCCTTCGAATAGGCCATCGAGGAGCGCCGGCGACAGGCCGTCGCCGCCAACCACGAGCAGGCCTCCCCCACCACGCACATAGCCAGCCAACCGCGCACGGCCACGCCGGCCCAACCCGCGTAGCCCCGTCAGCACGATGGCGCCGACCTCGCCGTCCGACTGGTCCAACCCGGTCCGGGTGGCCAACGCGTCGGCTCGCACCGTCTGAGGCAAAAAAGCCCCGACCCCATCCCCGGGTGCCAAGGCCCGTTGCAGATAGAACACGGCGTCCTCGTCAGGCGAGGCATCGTCATCTGCCACGAGGAGCACCAGCGCCGGGTCCGGCGGGTCCAACAACCGATAGCGCCGGTCGTCTACCTCGTACCCAACCCCGTCGGTAACAGACACGGTGGCGACCCCCGCGTCGGGGAGCACCAGCGGAAACTGCACCTCGGCTCGGCCCAGTGCCGGTGTCAGCGCCAGAACGGCCAGCACCTCACCGTCGACGGCCAACTCCGCGGTGACCTCGTCGGCGACCGCCCCGAACCGGAACAGTACCGCGACGGTCGCACCCGGCACCGGCTCGATGGACAGGACGGCCAGATTGCCCTCCGGTGTGCCCACATCGCGGACGGCCACGTCGACACCTGGCGACACATAGCCCTCGCCCGCATCCCACCCGCCAGACTGCAGGTCGGTCACGACCACAACCCGCCCGCCGCGAGCCCCCAGCAGGGTCGACGCCGCCATCAGCCCGGTCGCGTAGCGCGTCCCGCGCACTCCGGGGACCACACGCTCCACCGCGGCCCCCGCGGCGGCCCGGGTCCCGAGTTCAGCCATCACCCGCGCCTGCTCGTCAAACGCGACCACCCCCACGAGGTGTCCGTCTGGGGCCGTCTCGATGGCTTCGAGGGCGAGGGCACGGGCCCGCGCCACCTGAGCCGGCGTCGACATGCTGAAGGACGTGTCGAACAGCACGACTGTCGCCGCCTGCGATGACGACGCCGTGTCATTCAGAAACGGACGGGCAAAGGCGAGGGCCAGCAAGAGCAGGGCGAGCATCCGGAGCGCCAGCAGCAACCACTCCCGCAGCCGACGGCGGCGAGCCTGTTCCACGGGCGCCCCACGCAAGAAGCGAACATCACTGAAGGGCAGACGCGGTATCTGCTCGCGGCGGCGGAGGTGCAGCACCAGTGGCACCAGCGCGGCCAACCCACCCACCAAGAACGCCGGGACGAGAAACGACACACCGAACATGACCGTTCACCATCGCCGACCGCGCGTCGACAGGTACGCCATCAGCGCCGTGTCGAGCGGGGTCGTCGTATCCAACTGGTGATAGTCGACTCCGGCCAGCCGGAGGTCGCGCCGATACTGCTCACGCACGGAGCGCATCTGCTCCAGATAGTGCCCGCGCACCTGCGCCGGCACGATTGGCACCTCGTCGGCGGTTTCGAGGTCCTCAAAGCGCGCCGTCTCCTCAAACGGGAACGTCAGCTCGGCCGGGTCCAGAGTTTGAAGCACCAGCACCTCCGAGCCCTGAAATCGGAGGTGCTTCAACCCTTCGATGATGCCGGTTGGTTCGTCAAGGAGATCGGAGATCAGGACGACCAACCCGCGACGGGTCATGCGCGCCGCCAGCTGATGGAGCGGTAGCTTGACATCGGATCCGGCGCCGGGGACGGCTCGGTCCAAGCTTGCGAGCACGGCGCGAAGCTGTCCGTTACGGGTTCCCGCCGGCACGGCGTCGACGACATGATCGTCGAAGAGCGTGACGCCGACCGCGTCACGCTGCCGACGCATCAGATAGGCGAGCGCCGCCGCCAGACAGACCCCGAAGCGCAACTTCGAGACGGTCTGCGAGCTGTAGCCCATCGACGCGCTGACGTCGAGCAAGAGGTGGCACTCAAGATTGGTCTCTTCCTCGAACTTCTTCACGTAGTGCCGGTCACTCTTGGCGTACAGCTTCCAATCGATCGTACTGGGGTCGTCGCCGGGCAAGTAGGACCGATACTCGCTGAACTCGACGCTGAAACCCTTGAACGGGCTCCGATGGAGGCCGGCGAAGAATCCTTCGACGACGGTTCGGGCAATCAGCTCAAGTGATCCGATCCGGGACACAACCGCGGGGTCGAGGAGTGCCCGTTCGCGGCCAGTGACAGTCGGCATGTCACAGCCCGCTGGCGGGCGCCGGGACGGACTCCAGCAATCGGGTCACCACGTCGTCAGCGGTGACCCCGTCCGACTCCGCGAAGAAGTTGGTCACGATGCGGTGGCGCAAGACGGCCGGCGCGAGGGCGCGGACATCGGCGACCGACACATGATAGCGGCCGTGCATCAACGCGCGGGCCTTCCCTCCAAGAATCAACGCCTGGGACGCGCGGAGACTTGCGCCCCACCTCACCCACTTGCCCACGAAATCAGGGCTGTGTGGCTGGCCCGGGCGCGAGGCGTCCACAAGCCGAACGGCGTAGCGAGCCACCTCTTCGGCAACGGGCACCCGACGGACCAGTCGCTGCGCCGCCAGGATCTCCGTACCGTCGAGCACGCAGGCGAGCGCCGATGGTTCGTCGCCGGTGGTCCGGGTGACGACGCGCACTTCGTCATCCTCGGACAAGTAGTGCATGACGACGTTGAACATGAATCGATCCAACTGCGCTTCCGGCAGTGGGTACGTGCCCTCCAGCTCGATCGGGTTCTGCGTGGCCAAGACAAAAAACGGACGCTGCAGTGGGTACGTACGTCCGGCCGCCGTGACATGAAACTCCTGCATCGCCTCCAACAACGCGGCCTGGGTCTTGGGCGGGGTCCGGTTGATCTCGTCGGCCAGCACCACCTGCGCGAAGATGGGCCCTTCGACGAACGTGAGGCTGCGGTGGCCGCCGGACTCTTCCAGAATCTCGGTGCCGGTGATGTCGGCCGGCATCAGATCCGGCGTGAACTGGATCCGCTTGAATTGGAGATCAAGAATCTGCGCCAGCGACTTGATCAGGTGTGTCTTGGCTAGACCCGGCACACCGGTGAGCAAGCAGTGTCCACCTGTGAACAACGCCGTCAGGACCAGGTCGATCACCGCGTCCTGCCCGACGATCGCCTTGCGCAGCTCATCCAGGACTCGCTGGCGACTGGCTGCGAGCCGCTCTGCATCCGCTGCCACGTCCGAGATCGCAATATTCATATCGTCTGTGGCCGCAAGGACCGTGAATCGCGGTGCTCCTCATCGCGGAACACGGTGGCTCCGACCTCAATGCGTGAGGGTATACACCACCTCGTTAATCATCATGCGATAGGCCTGGGCAGTGAATTCGAGATACCCGGGATAATCCTCAACGTTCGACCATTCCCATCCATCGCCCATGTCTGTATTGAAGTTGAGCAACACCATCGCGCGGCCGTCGTCGTCGAGCACGGCATGCACACCCGCATCGATGCCCCCCTTCTCCGAGGTGACACCGTTGAAGAACGATCCCAGGCCCGGAATTTGCGGATACGCGGCCAACTGGTAGAAACAACTAAAGATCGGATGGTCGAGCGGCAGCGGGACGATCTCGCGGTCGGGAAACACCCGCCGCAGTTCTCCCGCGACAGACTCCCACTCAATGGGGCCGTGAAAGTCGTCGAAGGTGGCGGTGCCGCCGCGGGTCAAGAACTCCCGCATAATCTCCACCTCACGCGGCGTGAAGCGCAAGTTGCCTGGCTCGACGAAATAGATCCACGGATATTCCCAGAGGCGCTCGTCCTCCAGCGTGAGCACGATGGGCTCGTTGACGTGAATGGAGGTCACGCGCCCAAGACGCCGAGAGAGATTCTGTTCAGCGGCCGGACCGTCGATGACCCACGGGTCACTCCAGTAATGGGCTCGAAAGGCGCTCAACTTGTCCTCTGGAGAGGTGTAGTGAATCCGAACAAAGGTCCACTCGAGCCCGTCGAGCTGCGCCGCCGGCTGCCCCGAGTCGATATCGGTAATCACGGATCCCGGCGGCTGCTCCATCGCGGCCGAGCGACTCAACGGCGACAGCCCGATCAGGAGAACAGCGAGGGCGAGGCCAGGCACACCTGCACGAGGTGGGCTCAACTACCCGGCCTCCACGATCTGCAGCAACAGCTCCAGTGCCCGCTCGTAGGAAGGCGCGGTCTCGAGCGCCGCGATCACCTCGCGCTTTGCCTCATCGGCGCGGCCACCGGCCAGATAGCTCTCGGCGAGATCAATTTGCGTCGCGACGCGGTCGAGCGGGCCAATGGCCAGACTGACTTCAAACTCGCGCACCGCCGCGGTGTAGTCTTCGCGCGCCTTCGCCAAACGCCCCAATGCTTGATGTGGCGTGGGGTCGAACGGGTCGATTTCGATGATCAGTTCGTAGGCTCGGCGCAGACGCGCATCGTCGCCCGCGTCTTCGGCTAGACCGGCCAGTTGGCGTGCCGAGACGATATCGCGCGCGTCGTAGGTGAGATGGGCCACCAGGTGGTCCATCGCCAGGCCCGGGTCGCCCTGCTCGACGGCGATCTCAGCGAGCGGTACGCGTGGGCTGCTCGCTCCGGTCGCCATCGGCGCCAGCGCCGCCGCGGCGGTGAAGGCGGCGACGGCGGCGTCTGTTTCACCGACCTCCCGGAGGGTACGCCCCAGAGACATCTGGGTCGGAAAGCTCCCGGGGTGTTCCTCGGCCAGCGACCGGAGCAACGCCAGGCGGGCGACATCGTCCGGCGCGGGAGCGTCCTCCTCCGGGCCCTGCATGGCGCGACGCAGTGCGCCAAACCGCGCTTCGACCGCCACGTCGAATGAGGCCTGCAAGGAGTCGAAATCCAGACCGACTCGCGCCAACGCCGCCTCGGTGTCGAGCCCGTCGCCCCACGCGCGCAGCAACTCGTGAATGGTGGTCTCCCCATGCGCATCGATAATGTGCTCGACGAGCACGGACGCCTGGAAATAGGCCATCGAGATCGTCTCCGGTCTCGAGAACCCGCCATTCAGGTCACGCAGCGAGAGCACGTTGTCCTCGTTCAACGCGGTGGCAAAGCCCAGATCCTGGTCGCGCCCCCAGTCGAGTCGGGCCCGCTTTTCCTCGAAGGTCGACAACCCCTCGCTCATCCAGCGCGGAATGCGCTGGTTCGACATCTGCAAGGTAATGACGTGGGCGATTTCGTGCCAGAGCGTCGCCTCCCAGTTGAACTCGCCAGGGGTGCGGGCCCGCGGAGAGTCGAGCGTGACCACGCTGCCGAAACACGCGCCCAGCGCGCCGATCATCCCTGGCAGGCCGAGCGTGCGCACGGCGAAGTCATCGTGGCGCGGAAACATCTCGATCAGAATGGGTCCAGTCGGCTGGAATTGATAACGCGCCGAGAGATCCTCCAGGGCTTGCTGGGCCAGCGACAGCACATAGTGCTTCATGACCGGCGCTTCGTCCCGGTGCAATCGAACGACAAGGTCGCCCACTTCGAACGTCTCGAATTCCTCCAACGCATCAAGCAGATCGAGCAGGTTGTAGGTCACGACGTCATACGGGTCTTCAGCGAACGACCGCTCGAGCGCTTCACGCGCGGCCGGCTCGTCCCCGGTGCGCAGCAGGTGCAATCCCAGCTCCGCATAGCTCCGGGTGTTGTTCGGGTCGACCTCCAGTCCGTGTCGAACCAGTACGACGGCCTCCGGGAACCGGTAATTGCGAGCGGCCAGATTCCCGGCCATCCGGTAGACGTCACCGTACGCCGCGTTGATCGCCAATACCCGTGCGACCTCGGCGTCAAAGTCGTCGAGACGGTCCTCGACGTAGGCCACCGCAGCGATCAGGGATCGCGCCTCCAGGCTTCGGGGATTGATCGCGAGTGCGCGCGCGATGGCCACTGCTGCGGCGTCGTGGTCCCGGTCGTCGAGGTCGCGCTGAGCGAGAAACAGATGGGCCTCAAGATAGTCCGGTGCAATCTCGAGCGCCGCGGCGGCCAACTCGCGCGCTGCCGGCGGATTCGTGTCAGCCAGCGAGCGGGCGAGACCCAGGTGAGCTGGAGCCCACTGGTCATCCAGCTTGAGGACATCCTGGAATGAGGTCGAGGCCTCGAGGTTGTCGTACTTTTCGACGAACAGCTCGCCCCACAGCGTCTGAATGGCCGGGTCATCCGGCGCCTCCAACGAAGCAGCGCGAATGAGCGTATTGGCCAACCGGTAGTCGCCCAGGGCCCTGGCCGCCAGCGTCGCCCGGTAGAGGTCCAGCGATTCGGGCGAGCGTCGCAAACGGTCCAGCATCAGCTGCAACCGCGGTCGTGCTTCGTCACGTCGCCCGAGATAGTCGTAGAGCAGGGCCAGTTCGAGACCGGCGCCGCTGACCGGGTTGGCGGCCGCCACCGGGGTCAACCGCTCCTCTGCCGCGGCATACTCGCCGCGCACGATGTCCAGCCGTGCCAATACCGCGACCGCGGATGGGTCAGCGGCGTCGCGCGCCTCGGCCAAGCGGCGGGCCTCGTCGTGATCCCCGTGGGCGAGCGCGCGTGTCACCGCACGGTGAAACTCTGTCTCTTGCGCACGCGTCACTTGCGCGACGGCAGGAAGCGCGCCCAGGAGCGCCACACAGGCGAGCACCCCGACTAGTGGGAGGCGGCGAATCTGGCAATCAGGACTGCTCATCGGTGCGCGTAATCCTCTCTATCGCTCCGCGTGTCGGTCCATCTCCGTCATGGATGTCTCGATTATATCCGTGCCGCCGGACCCGACGCCGACCGTCCTCGCGCGGGTCGTGTGAAGATCATACGCGTGGCTCCGATAGGATCGGTCGTCTTCTACATCTCCGGGCACGGGTTCGGTCACGCCTCGCGACAGGTCGAGATCATCAACGCGCTCTTCGCCCTCCGGCCCGCCGGGCACGTCGTCGTGCGCACCAACGCCCCGCGATGGCTGTTCGACCGCTCGGTCACGGAACCGTTCACGTTCGTCGGCGGTGACACGGACACGGGCGTGGTCCAGGTCGACAGTCTTCATGTCGACGCGCCGGCATCAATCGCCCAAGCGTGGGCATTCCATCGCTGCCTCGACGAGCACGCCGCCACGGAGTCGGCACTGCTCGCCCAACACGACGCGCGTCTGGTCGTGGGCGATGTACCCGCGCTTGCGTGCGCCGCCGCCCGCCGTGCCGGAATCCCGGCGGTCATTGTCAGCAATTTCACGTGGGACTGGATTTATGCGCACTACGCGCGGTGGCTCCGCGACGCACCGGCGCTCATGCCGACCATTCGAGACGCATACCGCACTGCCGACACCGCACTCCGCCTTCCGATGGCGGGCGGCTTCGAGTCATTCGACACGGTCGTCGATGTGCCGTTGGTAGCGCGGCACGCCCGGCGCTCGGCCGCCGAGACCCGGCGGCTCCTGGGCCTGCCCAGCGACCGTCCCGTGGCGCTCCTGTCCTTTGGCCGGTATGGACTTGGCACGATTGACTGGGCCGCCGTGGGCCGAGACCCCGACTTGACCGTCATCGTGACTCACGACCCGGTGGACTCCGAACAGCGAGTCCCCTCCGCGGTGGCTCGGAACGTCGTCCATCTGGACATGCCCGCTCTGGCGAGGCAGGGTATCCGCTATGAAGACGTGGTGGCCGCCGCCGACGTCGTGTTCACGAAGCCCGGCTACGGCATCATCGCCGAGTGCGCCGCCAACGACACGGCGTTGGTCTACACGTCGCGGGGTGACTTCGCCGAATACGCTGTGCTGGTCGCCGCGATGCCGACGCTGCTACGATGCGCCTATCTTGAGCAAGACGATCTGTACGCGGGCCGCTGGATGCCGGCGGTGCGTCGAGTGCTGAACCAACCGCGGGTCAACCGCCCGCGATGCGATGGGGCCCAGGTCATCGCGCGGCATCTCACACGTTACGTCTGACCTCCTCTCCAGCAAGTGCCTAGGACGAAGCGAGTAATATAGGGCGTTCTTTTCGACGCTGGAGGTATCGACGTGACTTGGCAGGAGTTTCTCGTGGAGAGCGTCACCTCGCACAACGAGGTGCGGGCCCTCGCCAGCAGTTCTCAGGGGCTCGCCGAGCTCATCACCGATCTCGCCTCGCTCGAGACCGCCGACTCAGTCATCGAACTGGGCCCGGGGACCGGCGTCTTCACTGAGAAGATCGTCGAGAAGATCCGAGCAGGCAGCACATTTCTTGCCTTCGAGATCAACCCCAAATTCGTCGAGGTCACCCGCCGTCGCTGTCCGCGCTGCACGGTCGTGCAGGAGTCGGCCGTCCACGCGAGGAAGTATCTCAACGAATCTGGACTCGAGCATTGCGACTCGGTCGTCAGCGGTCTTCCGTGGGCGACGTTCTCCGAGACGTTGCAGGACGAGTTGCTCGATGCGATCTCAGACGCCCTCAGACCGGGCGGCACGTTCGTCGCGTTCACCTACGTGTCCTCGTTGCTCTTGCCAGGTGGCCGAGGGTTCCGACGCAAACTGCACGAGCGGTTCACCGAGGTCGAACAATCGCACGTCGTGTGGCGCAACATGCCCCCCGCCTTCGTCTACCGCGTCGTTCGCTAGATTCGGCGTAAACCCTTACATCGCAATGCCTTGTAAGGGCCTCACTGTTTGACACGCGACACCAGCCGCCGTTATAGTCGGCCTCCACGATGTATCTGTTGTAGCACCGGGCCTCAGAGACCACGCCGTGCCTCAGGAAGTCAGGCTCCTCTCCCTTGAGTCACAGCTGCTCACGACCCTTGTCGTCAAGGTCGCAGTAGCGGCGGTCCTGGCGACCATGCTCGTCCGGTTCGGCCAGTTCCGACGCATCCTGCTGACAGAAAAACGGGCCTGGCGTGAGCGACTCACGTTTGCGCTGGCGTTTGGTATTCCGGCCATGCTCGGCGTGGTGTCGCGTCTGCTCCTCAACTACGATGCGGCAGACCTCTCGGTGTCTGGCTCGTTTCTCGCCGGCCTCATCGCCGGACCCTACGCGGGGGCCATCGTCGGCTGCTTTGTCGGGCTGCCAGCGCTGGCCGCTGGCGAGTGGATCGCCATCATGATCACGGTTGGGGCCGGATTCGCCGGCGGTGGCCTGCGAGAACTCTCTCCGAAAGAGGCAATCTGGCACGTGTCGCCACTCCTGGTGACGGCGCTCCACCGGCACTCGTGGAAGCTCTTTGGTCGGTTTCGTATCGACTGGCAGTTCACCCTACTGGCAGCCCCGATTGGCCTCGAACTTCTGCGACAAGCACTCGGCGCTCGATTCACGAGTGTCGACCATGCGCGACTGTTCTATTTGGCCTCACCGAACCCCTGGTTGCTGGGGCTGGTTGTGCTGACAACGGTTCTCTCGGTGGCGGTGCCGATCAAAATTTGGAGCACGGCGCGCACCGAGCACCGCCTGCAGGAGCAAGAGAAGCTGCTGATGACGGCACGCTTGGAAGCACTAGCGAGTCAGATCAATCCGCACTTCCTGTTCAACACGCTCACCTCGATCTCGTCGCTGATCCGGTCACGCCCCGAAACTGCCCGCCTGCTGATCGGCAAGCTCTCAGGCTTGCTGCGCCAGTTGCTCCGGAGCCAGGATCATTTCGTGACTCTTCGGGACGAGCTCGCGTCAATTGACCAATACCTCGATATCGAGACGGTGCGGTTCGGGCCCACGCTGGTGGTCGAGAAGCGTATCGCTCCAGACACGCTCGACCAGACGGTGCCCAGCATGTTGCTGCAACCCCTCGTCGAGAACTCGATCAAACACGGGCTGACCCGCAAGGTGGGCGGTGGACGCATTACCATCTCAAGCGAGCGCACGCCTGGACATACCGTGATTCAGGTCGTCGACGACGGCCTGGGCATGGTGGCGGATGGTCCGGACCAGGGCCGGTCCGGCGGCATCGGTCTGCGTAACGTCGATGAGCGGCTTCGTGTGATCTATGGTGCGAACTATCGGTTACAGCTCAGCAGCGTGCCCGGTGAAGGCACCTGCGCCCGAATCGAAATTCCGGAACTGGTGCTCCCTCAGTCGGTCACAGCATGACCCACAGCCCGCGCCGAACCGATGCGCCATCGGGGAACGTCGTGCGCAGCGCAGGGTGTTGATAGAATGGCTCTCAGAGTTCTGATCGCTGACGATGAACAGCTCGCCCGCAACGAGCTCTGTTTCCAGCTTGAGCAGTTGGATCATGTCGAGATCGTCGGGCAGGCGGGCGACGGACCACAAGCGGTCTCGCTCGCAGAGACACTCGAGCCAGACCTGGTGCTGCTCGATATCCAGATGCCCGGTCTCACGGGCTTCGAAGTGGCTCGACAACTGCTCGATCGGGGCGTATCGAGCCACGTTGTGTTCGTGACGGCGTTCGATCAGTACGCCATGGACGCCTTCGAGGTACATGCGGTCGACTACCTGCTCAAGCCGGTGGAGCCGCCGCGACTGGTGCGTACGATTGAACGAATCCGGCGTTTGGTGACAACATCGGACCCGTCGCATCGCGCTGAGGTGAACCAGGAACTCGAACGCATCGTCGAATATGTAGCGGAACGTCAGAGTCGCCGGGAGCGGGTGGCAGTCAAGATCGGCGATCGCCTGCTGTTGGTGCAAGCCGATGACATCGTGTGCGTGTCGCTCGCCGACGACGTGATCACGATCGTGACCGACACAGTGACGGGCACATCAAACTATAGAACGCTCGATGAGTTGCACTCACACCTCGACCCCTCGGTATTTTGGCGGGTCCACCGGTCGCACCTTGTCAACATCAACAAAATCAAGGAGATAGTGCCCTGGTTCAGTCGCAACTACATCCTGAGGATGAAGGACGCAAAGGGGACGGAGATTCCGGTCAGCCGGGCGCAAACCAAGCGCTTCCGGGAGTATCTGAGCCTGTAACCCCTGCTCACTCGCTGTCACGGCCACCGTCGACTGACGACGATCCGGAGACGCCAGCCTACTTGCTATCGCCGAGCCAGGCCTACGAGCTTGACCGCAGCTCGCGTCGATCCGCCATGTTGGCCCGCGTGGGCGAGGAGGTGATGGCCTGGTTGAAGACGTTCGCGTCGGCGGCGGTGTATGCCACGCTGATCGTCACCTTCGGGTTTCAGGTGGCGCGCGTCGAAGGTAAGAGCATGGAGCCCACCCTGGAAGATCAGGACCGGCTCATCGTCAACAAGGCGCTGTACCGTTTCTTCGGCCTGCCGAAACCGGGCGACATCGTGATGCTCTACTACCCGCGGGACCCAGACAAGTCGTTCGTCAAGCGGGTCATCGCCGAAGAGGGTGACACGGTACGCATCGAAGACGGGCGTGTCTACGTCAACGAGGTGCTCCTCCGCGACGAATACGTACCACCGGACTTTCGGAGCCACGAAAACCACGGCCCAGAGGTCGTGCAGGAAGCCCACTACTTCGTCATGGGTGACCACCGCAACAACAGCTCGGATAGTCGGCACTGGGGCCAGGTCCCGGAGAGGTACGTCATCGGCAGGGTGCACCTGCGCTGGTGGCCGCTCACCAACGCGACTGTTTTTTAGACGAGCTGTAAACAACGCGGAGCTAGTCTGCCACGACCCTGCCTGGCCGCGCCCGTTCACCTTGAGCCGTAACGTGGCGACCAGTAGGCCCGCCAGCGCGGTTCTCCCGGTCTACGGTGCGGTGGTCTGCCTGGCCGCCGTCGACCTTCTTCGACGACGCCGTCGGTGGGACATGCTCGCGGCGCTGCCGGCCGCCTTCATGGTGATGCATTGGGCGTGGAGTGCCGGGTTTGGCATCCACGTCGCAACCGGCGGCCGCTGGCCGCGATGGGACGCACGAACCGGGCCGAATGACGACGCCACGTCCCCGGTGTCCGACCCCGTGGACGCCACAGGCTAAGGAGCGCCGGACACATGCGACGGATGGTGTCGACTCTCACGGCTTACGCTGGCTCGGCAACCACAGGCCTCGCGGCCGGTGGGAGAAGTCTGCCGGCCTTGCTCGTTCTGATCTTCGTGCTTCGCGGCGCGCTGGCCATTGCGGTCGTACCTCCCTGGCAGCACCCCGACGAGCCTCAGCATCTGGCTCTGGCCCATGTCCTCGCACGACAGACCCGACTCGACTTATCGGACCGCCGTGACCTCGACGTCGAGCACCGCATCCTGCGGTCGATGGCCGCCCATGGGTGGTGGCAGCACTACGGAGAAATTGAGCCGGACCCCATACCGGCGAGCTTTGACGGTGTGCCGGAGCACATATCAACAACCGTCACAGCCCCCCCTGTCTACTACCTCCTCGCCTCCGCAGTCCTCGCCCTCAGCGGCATCGAGGATCTGGTCGCGCAGAGCTATGCCCTGCGCTGGATGGCGTTGGCCCTGGCGGCGCCGACCCTGCTGTGTCTCTGGGCCGGCACCCACCGATTGTTCGGGCCCTGGGTCGCCGGCGGCGCCACCGTGCTGACCGCGCTCCACCCGCAGTTCGTGCTTATGTCGACGGCGGTGAACCCGGCGGCGCTGGTCAATCTGTGTGGCGCGGTGTTCTGGTGGCAGGCCGCTCGCTTACTGACGGGGGCACCAGCGGCCGCCACCCTGGCCCTGCTCACGGGGGCAACCCTCGTCGGCGTGTTCACCAAACGGGCCGGCGCCCCATTGGTGCTGATGCTGGCAACGGTGACGATCATCGCCTGGGCACACGGTCGCATCGGCCCCTGGCGCGCGAATTGGCGGACGGTGGTGGGCACGGCAGGTGGTCTCGTCGTGACCGGGCTGCTAGCAGCCGTCTGGCTCTGGCCAGAGGTGGATCGACTGGCCGACAGCTGGTCCTACGCCCTCAGGTTCTCGTGGGCCGACCGCGCGCGCGACTGGGGTTTTTTTCGGCGCTTCACCACCGGGCTGCTCGATAGCGCCTGGCTCGTGGCAGGCTGGCTCCGATATCCCGCGCCCTCCGTCTGGCTAGCTCTGATGCGCCTGCTGGTGGTCGTCGCCGTCGGCGGCTGTCTGGTCGGCCTGAGACGTCCGGCGATGGCGGTCTGGCATACCGGATTCATCCTGGCCGGGGCTCTGGTGGCCATACAAGTCGCCGGCGTCTACGGGGGCATCTACATGAACGGGTACGGCCCGCAAGGACACTACCTGTTCCCCGCCATCGGACCGTTTATGGCGCTGGTCTGGGTTGGGATCCACGCCTGGTGGCCACGCCGATCCTGGGCGTATGTCAGTATCGGCGTAGTGGCGTTCTTCGCGGTCTTCGACGCGGTCGGATGGGGCAGCGTCATTCTCCCGGTGTTTCTCGAATGAGGACGGTGCGGAAACAGGAACCTCCGTCGGTCGCGCCGGCACGCCATGCCCGCGCGCCCGGTCGCTGGACCGGCGCCGCCCTCGTCGCGGCCATGATAGCCACACTGGCGACCGAGACCTATCTCATCGTCGTTGACAGAACGGTCAGCGGGGCGCGGGTGCCCAAGACCGACCAGAGCTTTCTGGTCAACGGACTCGGCCAGGGGGTTCGGATCAGTCAGACGTTCTTGATGCGCGCCGGCGGACTCGACGAGGTCCGACTCAGTGCCGTGGCCCAGGATGAGGCGGGTGCGGGAAATCTGGCGGTGGCCTTGTACGAGGTATGGAGGGACCGGGACGGCGCGGAGCGACTACTGTTTCGCGACCGCGTGACGGCAGGCGCCCTGACCCGTTACCCCACCTTTCGGTTCGCTGTGCCCCGCGTGGACGACACGGCCGACCGTTCATTCCGGATCGATATCTGGATGCCTGAGCCGAGACCCGAAGTGGGGATCAGCCTGTGGGCGACCGACGGTCGCTCGTCCGAGGATGGGTCGCTGTTCATCAATGGCCAGAGCGCCTACGCTGAACTGGTGTTCGAGACTCGGGCCACGCGGGCGACCGTGTGGGCCAGATTGCGACATCGTTTCGGCGGGGCCGGGTTGACGCTTCTGTTGCTCCTGTCAGTCGGCGCGCACGCCGCGCTGTTCGTCGGGTTACGCGCAATCGCCGCCGGCGGTCATGCGTTCACCGAACCGCGAGAGTGAGAACAGTGCCCATGGCTCGCGACGATCCGGGAGCATGCGAGCGACAAGCAGCGCCGTCCTCCTCGCGCACGGACACGATTTACCCCGTCGCCAAGTAGATGGTAGCGGTGCACCGGTAGCAGGTTCCTGAGGCGGATTAGGGTGCCGAACTTGAGGGAGCCTCGGGAGGGGGAGCAGCTGAGTAAATCGCGTCAATCACCGCGCTCCAGCGTTCCTGTACCACGCGGCGTTTGACCTTCAATGTCGGGGTCAGTTCGCCACTCTCCACCGTGAATTCAGCCGGCAGAATGGCGAACGACTTCACCCGTTCGAAACTCGCCAGTCCACCGTTCGCACGGTCGACGATCGGCTGAAACAGTGCCCGCACATCCGCTCGGACCGATAGCTCATCAGGACTGGCCCCCGCTCCCCCGCCAGGCAAACGTTGTTCGAGGATGGCGAAATCAGGGACCAACAACGCCGATACGAAACGGCGACGGTCGCCGAGCAGCACGGCCTCAGCCACGATCGGGTCACGTTTCAGCAGCGCCTCGATAGGCTGGGGTGCCACGTTCTTGCCACCAGCCGTCACCAGTAGCTCCTTCTTGCGATCCGTGATCGACACGTAGCCATCGGCGTCAATCTGCCCGATGTCGCCGGTGTGGAACCACCCGTCCCTAATCGCAGCGGCTGTCGCCTCGGGGTCGTCGTAATAGCCAATCATCACATTCGGGCCTCTGGCCAGAATCTCGCCGTCATCAGCGACCCGCAATTGCACGTTGGGCAGTACTTTGCCGACCGAGCCAAGTCTCGGCGCCTCGAGCGGGTTGGCTGTCAGCGCCGGCGAGGTTTCGGTCAGCCCATAGCCCTCGAGCACCGGCAGTCCGATGGCGAAGAGAAACTCGGCCACATCCAACCCCAGCGGCGCGCTCCCGGACACCACGAACCGCAGGCGTCCGCCAGTCCGCGCCCGTATTTTCGCGAGCACCAGTCGGTCGGCCAGCGGCACCTGCAGTCGAGTCAGCGCACCCGGCGCACGACCAGCCAGTCGTGCGGTGGCCGCCGCGTGCCCCACGCCGACGGCCCAGGCAAAGAGTCCCTGTCGCACTCGTGGTGCCGTCGCCACGGCGTCGACGATTCGAGCCCGCAATTTTTCATACACCCGGGGCACGCCGGTCATCACTGTCGGACGGACTAGACCCATGTCCCGCCCGAGCGTGGCGAACGCCTCCCCAAACGCGATCGTTACACCCTTGTAGAGATACAGGTAGACGATCATCCGCTCGAACGCATGACTGAGCGGAAGAAAGGACAACGCCGTGTCGTCGTCGGTGATCGTCACCAAAGCATCGAGGTCGAGCACATTGATGACGAAATTGCGGTGCGAGAGCATCACACCCTTCGGCTGTCCCGTGGTGCCCGACGTGTAGATGATGGTGGCCAGCGCGTCCGGCTCGATCGCCAGGGCACGTTCCTTGTAGCGTCGTCCCAAGCCGTTCTCGCTCATCAACCGCTGATGACCACGCTCGACGATATCGACCCACAGGGTCTCGTCACCGTCGACGCCCGCCTCACGGTCGAGCACCACCACAATTTCGAGCGCGGGCAGCCGATGCCGCTCTGCCCGCACTTTCGCCGCCTGCGCTTCATCGGACACGACCACCAGACGGGCTCCGGCGTGCGCCAGAATGTAGCCGACTTGACTGGCCGGCAAGGTCGCATACACCGGCACGGTGACCGCACCCGCGGTGAGAATGGCCAGGTCGGTGATGGTCCACTCCGGTCGACTGTTCGACAGAATGGCGACACGGTCTCCCGGTCCCACTCCGAGGCCCTCGAGCCCCAAGCTGAGGTCACGCACCTCGTCAAACAGCTCCCGGCTGGACCGGTCGACCAACCCGTCACCGACGCAACAGCGGATAAGCACCGGCTTCGGATATCGGCCGGAGACGTGGAAGGGGAGCTCGGCCAGCGTGCGAATGAGTGGTTCAGTCATCTCAGGTGCGGCAATAGACGCCGCTTCGTCCACCGGTCTTTTTCATGAGCCGGATGTCGCCAATCACCATGGTCTTGTCGACGGCCTTCACCATGTCGTACACGGTGAGGGCCGCGGCCGCCACGGCGGTCAATGCTTCCATTTCCACGCCGGTCTGCGCCGTCGTACGCGCCACCGCCTGAATGTCGTAGCCATCCTCTCGGGCCAACAGTTCAACGTCGACATGCGACAGCGGAAGTGGATGACACAGTGGAATCAGGTCGGCGGTGCGCTTCGCCGCCATGATTCCGGCCAAGCGGGCTGTCTGCAGCGGGTCCCCTTTCGCGATCTGCCCACTGCGAATCAGCTCGAGCGCATCGGGCGCAATGGTGATGGTGCCACGCGCCACCGCCTCGCGACGGGTCACCGCTTTGGCCCCAACATCCACCATTCTTGCGCTGCCGTCAGCATCGACATGAGACAGACGTGGCCGCTTGGACAGGCTGGCGAGTCGCTTCTTTGTGGTGGGCATCGTGTGAGGCAGTCGGGAACGCCGTGGCCGTCAGCCTTTGGCCAGGAAGAATGAGAGGCTCTCGAGCGAGACGGTCACGTCGACGCTCTTCAGTTTGACGTCGCGTGGCACCCGAAGCGAGCCGGGCGAAAAATTCAGCAGCGCCTTGATTCCGGCGTCCACCACGGTGTTCACCACGATCTGCGCGGAGCCGGACGGAACGGCCACCACCGCAATGGTGATGCCTTCCCGCTTGGCCACCCGCTTCAGGTCGCGGATGTCGTAAATCAAGATGCCACCACGCGATCGCGTCCCGACCTTGTCAGGCAACGAATCGAACAGCGCGACGACGCGGAACCCGTCCTGCCGAAAGCCGGGGTAGTCGGCCAACGCGAACCCGAGGTTGCCAGCCCCGATGATGGCCACGTTCAGTCGGCGATCAAGCCCAAGAATCTGACGTAGGCGAAGGCGGAGATCCGCGACCACGTAGCCGACCCCTCGCACTCCGAGGTCGCCGAAATGCGACAGATCTTTCCGAATCAGAGCGGCGTTGAGGTCGAACTCGGCCGCCAGTACCTTGGACGACACGGTCCGCACGCCGTTGGCTTCGAGTTCGTTCAGGAACCGCAGGTAGAGCGAAAGGCGGTTCGTGGTCTGCTCGGAAACCTGATCCGTCATACCCGTATCGTCACAATCGGCACCAGCCGAGTTGGCGAGAAATCGCCGCAAACCCTTCGGGAAGTATATGTTAAATTGTTTTTATGATCCCCCGATGGCGCGCCACCGTCAGTCTCGTGTTGATGGCAATGGCGAACGGCCCACTTGGCCCCGTCGGTGCGTCGGCCCAGTCCGCCCAGCGCACCTCCACGACCGTCGCCGCCTTGAGCGCCTACACCAGTTTTTTCCACAGCCGCCCCGTGCTGCTACGTGCCTGGCCGGACGGCGACCTGCAGGACGTCTTCGTGACCGATGGCGAGCATCGGATTCGGGTCCTCAATATGGCCCCGCCCGCCCCAGCCCCTGGCGACCGTGAGCAGCTTGAGATCGAGGGTACCTTCTGGGATGTGGGCCGACTGCAGCCTGACGACTCACGACTCGATACGTTTCTGATCGGGCGACTGTCCGAACGGCTCTTCAACCGGCCGTGGCCGGTGAGCGGCGAACTGATGCTCCTCATCGCCGAAGACTCCAGACGGACGGATGAACCGCAGTCGCTGACCATTCAAGCGATCAGCCTGGACCCGGCCCGCTATCTCGACCAAACCGTCACAGTGATCGGACGGTTCCGGGGTCGCAACCTCTACGGTGACCTGCCGGAAGCCCCGGGGTCGAGCCCCTATGACTTCGTGCTGCAATCGGGGAATGCGGCCATCTGGGTTGTGGACAAGGAACCGCGCGGCTCGGGCTTCAAGCTCGACGTCATGGCTCGCGTCGACACCGGCCGGTGGCTTGAAGTGACCGGGCTCGTCCAGGGCGACGAGCAGCTGACCGAGATAGCCGCCACAGACCTGGCACAAGTCGAGCGACCGGCAGCCGTGCCGCGTGCGACAACCACCACGGATCGCCGCCTCGGTCCCGCACCGGAGGTCATTTTCTCGACCCCCACGCAGGACGACACGAACATCGCAACCGATGCCTTGCTGCGTCTTCAGTTCTCGCGCGATATGGACGACGAGTCGTTCGACGGGAATGTCGCGGTCGCCTACCAGGGAGTTGCCGACGAGGAGGCGCCCGAGTTCACCGTGTCCTATCGGCCTCGCAACCGCGTTCTGACCGTCACGCTGGTCGAGCCGCTTCGCGCATACGCGACGCTCACCGTCACGCTCGGCGACGGTGTTCTCGCATCCGACACCGCCTCGCTGGTGCCCTACACGCTTCGGTTCTCGACTGGCGGGTCGTGAGAACCGAAGCCTAATGTCCAGCCGCCAGTAGGTCCGCCATTTCGGCCCGCGTGGCCTGCATCAACCCATCGCGCTTGCTGGTGGCAACCGCCACCGTCTCGATCGGGGCGCCAATCCGCACCGTCACGGTCACCGGACGGATGATGGGACTCCCCCGTCGCATCGCCTCGCGCGTACCAAGAATAGCTATCGGCACGATGGCGGCTCGGCCACGGTCGGCCATGACGAATCCGCCCTTCTTGAACGGCAGGAGTTCGCCAGTCCGACTTCGGGTACCTTCCGGGAAAATCAAAAATGAGTTACCGGCTCGCAGTGCCGCCGCCGCGGTCTCGATGGCTACCCGGCTCTGCTCTCGATGACGCCGTTGGATCGGCACAAAGCCGGCCGTATCGAACACCGTCGACAGAATCGGAATCTTGTGAATCTCAGCCTTGTACAGGATCCGCAACTTGGGATGCGCCGCCGCCAGAGCCATATACACCACCGGTGGCTCCAGATTGCTCGCGTGGTTGACGCAGTAGACCGAGGCTCGCTCGCGATCGACGTGGTCGGCCCCAACCACCCGATACCGGATGCCGACCGTCACGAGCCCCAACCGCACGCCTTGCCGACCAAGCCAGTAGAGCAACCACGGCCGTCCCGTCAGTATCGCGATGACAATACCTGGCGGCGCCACCACCAGCACATACAGCGACACCAACACATAGGCCGCAATGGAGCGCACGGCGGCGACGGCGGTCAACAGCGGTTCGAACATGGGTGCCCCTGTCGAGTCGAGCGTCGGCACACATCCGCCTCGCTGAGCTAAAAACGACACGAGCCCGATCCGGGGCTACCGAATCGGGCTCGCAATGTCGTGATGCGCCGTCGCTGCGGTGCCGCGTCAGGCTCAGGATGCCTTGGCGGTGGTTTTGGCCTTCTCCAGTTTCAGTTTCGCCCTGGCGATTGCCCGCTCGCGATTGACGAAGCACCGACCGAGCGCCTTGTCCACCTTGACGTCGGTCGCCTCTGCTGTCTCGCCGACGACCTCAGAGATTTCGGACACCACCAGGAACTTGGCCCGGTCAAGCATCCGCTTCTCTCGAAACGACAGATTCTTCGATTTAGACAGGAACGTCAGGTTCTTGAGCACATCCACCACGTCGTAAATCGACCCGGTGCGCATCTTGTCCGAATTGTCCTTGAAGCGGCCCTTCCAGTTCTGGTGACTGTCGATCTTGCCGTTCCCAAGCAAGGTGAACAGCTTCTTGACTTCAGTGTCACCGATGGCGCGCCGAAGCCCGACGCCGTCCACATTATCAAGCGGCACCAACACAATCGTGTCGCTGTCCGCCATGCGTAGTGAGTAAAAACCGCAGGTCGTCCCCATAATCGTGCGGTCCTCGATGCGTTCGACAACGCCGAGACCGTGATTCGGGTAAATGACCTTGTCTCCAACCTCGAATGTCACACTGCCCCCAGTGGGATACGAGTTTCCGTCGTGCCCTTAGCCTTACGAGTATAGCCGATTGGACAGTGTCGATCAACCGCAAACCTAGCTACAAGAGAGAGTTAGCTGCTCGGATGGGCCCTTGTGTGGGCTCGGCGTGAGCCCATGCGCGCCGCTAAATTCATGCCATTTCAGGCGGTTGCACGCGATGACCCACATATCCAATTAATTGGATGACAATATCGTCATAGTTGAACTTTTGAGATAGGTCATTCGACTGATACAGATTTGGCCTTCTGGCGGCGTCGCGGACCGCAACGGCACGGCACCCCGCACTCAAATTACTGGTAAAGTAAGACCCCATGCGAAAGCAGACGGCACTGGCGGCGGCGTTGCTGGCAATCTTGATCGTGTCGCCACTGGCCGCGTGGCAACCATCACCCAATTTGGCCCCGTACGTCCCGACGCCGATTGATGTCGTGCATCGCATGCTGGAACTCGCTAACGTCACCAAGGACGACGTGCTCTACGACCTGGGCTGCGGAGACGGACGTATCGTCATCGAGGCGGCACAGCGCTATGGTTCACGCGGTGTCGGCATCGACTACGACCCGGAGCGTATCGCCGAGGCCCGGGCCACGGCGAAGCGGCGGGGTCTGGATCACCTCGTGACCTTCCGTCAGGAAGACGCGCTGACGACGGACGTGTCCGAGGCCACCGTCGTGACCCTCTATCTCCTCTCGTCGTCGAACCGGAAGCTCAGACCCAACCTCACGGCGCAGCTGCAGCCAGGGTCGCGCATCGTGTCGCACGCCTTTCGGATGGGCAACTGGGAGCCGGAGGAGACGCAGAGCTTCGAAGACCAGCGTGGCAACACCCGCACGATTCATCTTTGGCGCGCCGACGGAACCGTGAGACCATAACGCCGCCCTTGGTGGGACATCCCCCTCCGGGCCACTGAGCGGTCGCAAGAGCCCTCTAGGGACGCCGCGTATCGGCGGCGACAAGACCCGCCCGGGCGCGATACATCCCACCCTCCGTGCCGGAGTGGTGAAACTGGCAGACGCGCGGGACTCAAAATCCCGTGGACTTCGGTCCGTGTGGGTTCGACCCCCACCTCCGGCACCATCCTTTTTAACGAATTACGGGGATAACGGCCTCTCAGCGTCCCTGAGAGGCTCTCAGAGGCGCTTGCGAGCCATCCCAGACTGATTCTCTTTCGTCAGCAAAGACGCAATGCGCGCACGCTGGCGAGAAGGTCAACACTTGGCGACTGCTCTCGGCGAGCAAATCTTCGACGTCACGGAAACCCAGATAAAAGCGGTAATAGATCCACACGGCGTGGCGGATGATCTCCGGCGGGAATCGGTAGTCACAGTAGTTGAGGGAGTCGGACGTGATCGAACCACTCTGTCATCGACGATCTCAACGTGACAATGCCAGCAAGAAGTCTCACTTACGACATAGCTTCAGTGGTCCAGATTGGTTTGACGACGTACACTCTCTCCATCAGCGGCAACGGGATGCGATGGTGACCATACAGATCAACAACAACGCTTCGCTAGGCGATCTGCACGACGGGATGACGTGGATCCGCGGTGACCGCGCCGAGGGGATCCAACTCACCATCTTCCTGATCTCCATCGGAGGGCACCAGCTGCGACACTGCCTGGCGGCCATCAACGGGCTGTTGCTCTCGTCGCTCATACTGGCCACGACATACTCCTTGCCGTCCACCG
>CAWWAF010000040.1:0-29780 GCA_963934795.1 uncultured bacterium | reverse complement strand
CCGTAGAAGGTGCTATCGCTTGACGAACTTGTGCAACGCCGGTTTGACCGTATCGGCGACCCAAATGTCCCCATTCGGTGCGACGGTCATGTAGTGCGCTTCGCCAAATTCCCCAAGGCCTTTGCCGGGCTGGCCCGTGCGCCCGAGCGCCTTGCCGTTTGTGTCGAGGCGCAGAATCTCGCCGGCGAATCCGCTGGCCAGATACATCTGCTGGTCCGAATGGAGGTGCAGACCGCAAGGAAGTCCCTTGTAGGCCCACTCTTTGATGTAGGTCCCATCCTCATCAAAGATCTGCACGCGGCGGTTCTGGCGGTCGGCCACATAGAGCAATCCAGCATCATCGACCACAATCGAATGCGGCGTATCGAACTTGCCGGGAGCGGTGCCGGGCCCACCCCATGAGGTCAACAATTTGCCAGAACGGTCAAATTTCACAAGACGCGGTTCACCGCGGCCATGACCCACGAGGATGAAAATCTCACCGGCCTTGTTGACGGTCAGATCGGTCGGCTCGTTCAACAGGCCAGCGCTCGCCTCGCCCGGCTGCCCATGGGTGCCGATGGTCATCAGCACGTCACCGTCCTGATTCAGCTTCCGCACCGTATGACCGTTCACGTCAGTTGTCCAGATGTTGCCCTCGGGGTCCAGACGCATGCCATGCGGCCTGACGTACTCCCCTTCGCCGAACGCCCGTACGAAGGAGCCGTCGGGATTAAACTCGAGCAGCGGATGTGGGCCCCGGTTGAAGACCAGCAACGTGTCCTTGGGGGTCCAGACGACGCTAGACGGTGCACCCATTTCGATATGCGCGGGAATCTGCAATCCGTGAGGAACCGCGGTATACCCAAGAGGCGGCGCGTCTTCCATCTGTGCCGGGTCGGGCGCATCCAGGATCTGGGCAGACGCGAGGGGCGAGAGCCCCAGCGTCAACGCAACACTGAGCGCGAGGGGTGCGAGCATTCGGGCAACGCGACCTGATGGCAACATGGTGGCTCCTCGAAGAAATTGTCCGTGAATCGCTTGCATTGTAGCACCCGGTCGCGCTCGATCTGCTGGGCAACGGCCGCCATGACCCCAGGTCTTGATACACTCGACAACGATGGGAAGAACGAACATGAAGACATTCACTGCCCTTGCGTTCGCTGGCGTCTGTGCGCTGATCCTGGTGGCCTGGACATCGACCTCAACGGCGCGGGCAACCGTCGCCGCGGAAGAGACCATCACCGGGAGGCTCGTGGAATCAGGCTGTGCCGCCATGGGAAGCGCCGAGCCCAGTGATGAGCACGTGGCTTGCATGGTCCGTTGCGCGAAGGAGGGCGACCCCATCGGGATTCTGACCGACGACGGCATCGTCACCATCACTGGCGACTGGGCCGCCACGCACCCGGACGACCTCACCGAGATGATGGCCAAACGCGTGCGGGCCACCGGGCAGACGAGCCAGGCTGGCGGGGCGACGGTCCTGCGTGTCTCGACGATCGAGCTGGCGCCCTAAGCGCCGGCGGACTCAGGGCAGCCGAAACACGAAGAGCATGTTTCCGCGTCCTGGCTGCCGAATCTCCGGCGTCAAGCCGCGGAAGTTGACCCCACCGCCAGCCGCGATGGCGACATACTGCACGCCATCGTGCATGTAGGACACGGGGTACCCGCCCGCACTTGAGTTCAAAATCTGCTCCCAGTGGACCTCACCGGTCTGGGCGTCGAAGGCGCGGAAGCGCCGGGCGTCGTCGGTCACGAAAACCAGTCCTCCCCCGGTGGTCAGCACGGAGCCGCCGAACCCGGCCCGCTGACGGTGCACCCACAGCGTTTCGCCCGTACTGAGATCGACCGCGGTGAACTGTCCGATTTGCCCATCGCCGTCTGGGGGCTCGGACAATGCCACCCGTGCCGAACCGTGGTGCGCGCCCGGACGCAGGCGAAACTCGTTGAGCGTCAGCTCATTGCAGGTGTTGTTCGTCGGTGCGTAGAGCGCGTTGGTCCCTGGGTGATAGGCCGTGGCCTGCCAGTTGATCCCACCCGTCAAGCTGGGGCACACAAAGACCGGCTCGCCGACCTTCCGGAGTTTTAGCTCTGGGTTCAGCAGGACTCGCCTGCTCTCCGCGTCGATGTCGACCACGACATTCTGGAAGTTGGTCGGTCGAGCCCAGAGAAAATCTCCCGTGGCGGCGTCCAGCGCCCAGACGATGCCGGTCTTGCCTGGGATCCCGGTCACGATCTTGCGAGGTTCACCCGGCGTGACCGACGTGTTCATCCATTGCACGGCGTCGGCCTGCGGGGCCACGACGGTCTCGACGATCATCCGCGCGAATGGATGGTCGAGGTCCCACTCGTCATTGGGAATGTGTTGGAAGTACCAGACGATCTCGCCGGTGTCGGCGTTCAGGGCGAGCGTCGAGTTCGTGAACAAGACGTCACCATCACCGGTACCGCGTTGCACAGATCCCCAGGGGATCGGCACCCCAACCCCGATGTAAATGAGATTCAGTTCGGGGTCGTAGCTTGGGGCGTTCCACGCCGAGCCGCCGCGGCGCTCGTTGTCGGGGATCCCGCCCCAGGTGTCGTATCCGAACTCGCCGGGGCCGGGAATGGTGTAGGTGCGCCAGACCTCGGCGCCCGTCTCGACATCGTGCGCCGAGACCCAGCATCGCGTGTTCAGCTGGTAGCAGCCGGACATGCCGGCGACGACCTGGCCCTTGATGACCTGCGGCCCACCCGAGTAGTGGTGTCCGACCGTCCAATCGCCGACCGGCTCGTCCCACTCCACCTCGCCCGTCCGCACATTCAACGCGACCAGATGCGCATCGTGGGTGCCGATGATGAGCTTGTCTTCCCACAGCGCGCCGTTGCGGTTCGCGCAGGCCATGCTCGCCGCGTGCTCGACCTGGGTTCGCCGGTATTGCCACAGTCTTGACCCATCCCGCACATCCAGCGCTTCGACGAAGTCGCAGGCCTGGACGAGAAACATGATGCCGTCGTGGACCAGGGGGGTCGTTTCCTGTTTCCCCTCGGCCATGGTCCAGGCCCACGCGAGCCGAAGACTGCCGACGTTGGTGGCATCGATTTGATCGAGCGGGCTATGTCCCCAATGGTTGTACGTCCTCCGCCACATTGGCCAGTCGCCCGGCGGCGGATCCACGAGCATCTCTTCGGTCACCGGCGTGTAGTCCTCCGCCGGCGACTGCGCCGAGACGGTCACGCCGCCCATGAGCAGGCACGCCGCCAGAACCCCGTTGACCCACCCCGACGCCATCCTGGTGCGGGTTCTTCCCGGTCGGTCGTTTGTACCGTTGAGACACATCTGCATGACTTTCCCCAAGTGAGAGACGGTTGTGTGTCGGCGACGAAGCTACGTACACGACCACCGTCGGACAGCACGGATGACTGCGCCACTGCGCGGTGCCCACGTGCTCGCCAGAGGATACACTGGACCCACGCGCGCGGACGCCCGTGGGTGTGCGACGCTCGGCAGACAGACGAGATCACGCGGTGACAATCGACCGGCCACCATTCCGAACATCAACTGAAGGATGAGGCGCCACCATGAAGTATCTGTTCTGCATGTGTCTGTTGCTGATGCTGTCAGGGCTCAATCCGTTCGCCAGCCCGGCCGAGGCGCAAGTGCTCAACCTTCCGTTGCCTGCGCTGCCCGACAATCAGGAAGTCCTCGTGCTGGAGGTCAACCTCACGCCTGGGCAAGAATCTGCGCCTCATCGCCACAATGCGCACGTGTATGTGTACGTGCTCGAGGGTCAGGTGAACATGCAGGTCAAAGGCGGGGAGATCGTGACGCTGTCGCCGGGCGAGATGTTCTACGAAACCCCGGATGACATCCACGTCGTGTCGCAAAACGCCAGCAACACGGAGCCGGCCAGGTTTCTGGTGCACATCATCAAGACAATCGGCGCGCCGGTCAGCACACCCGCTGAACCCTGACGGCGGGGCCGGGTGCCCCGTCTATGGCGCGGTGGGACGAGCCCCGAGTTCCAGAAGAAGCCGCTCCATCTCTGGCCACCGCTTCCCGGTGTTGGAGTAGAACACTCCCTTGGCGATGGTGAGGGGGGTCCAGCCCTTCTTGTTCACGGCGTCCAGGTCGACCCCCAGGTCGAGCAACAGCCGCACCAATGGCTCGGACCCGCGGATGACGGCGCCGTGCAGGGCCGTGTCGCCATTGGCGTCCGTCGTCGTCGCCACGTCACCCAGTTCCAGCATCAGTTCTACGGCGGCGAGAGCTTCCTCGTTCGTTCCCGGGCTCTCGCCAACCGCCCAGATGCCAACACCGGCGGCCACCATGAGTGGCGTCGTCCCATCTTCGTTCGCCCTCAGCGGATCTGCTCCGAGTCGAACGAGCAACTGCATCAGTTCTAGGTCGACCGCCTTGGCCGCGAGCAGGAATGGCGTGGCCCCGACCCGGTTGAGCACGTTGCGATACCCCCCCGGGGCACCGGACCCGTCGCCGCTACGCGGCTCCTTCGTTTCCAGCGCGTTGAGGTCGGCGCCATGTGCGGCGAGCGCTTCGACAAATGCCAGGTCGGAGACAAGCCCAGTCGGGAGCGGTGCGGGGTTGTTGTAGCCGAGATTGGGCCGGCGGGCCCAGACGAGCTGGTGCAGCGGCGTCCACCCTTGCTCCGCCGCGTTCGGGTCGGCACCGGCCTCAAGCAACCAGACACCAAGGTCGTAGTTGGCGTTGAGTGTCGCCAGCGCCAACGCACTCATGCCGCTCGGCAACGTGTCCTCGATATCGGCTCCTGCCTCGACCAGCGCGCGCACGGTGTCCCTCTGATCGTGCCGCACCGCAAACAGCAGCGGCGTAAACCCGCCGGTGGACCGTGCATGTACGTCGGCCCCACCCGCAAGCAGCGCCCCGGCCGCCTCTGTATTCCCCTCCACCGTTGCCCACATCAGTGCCGTTTGCCCACGCCAGGTTTCGCGCACATCGACGACTGCGCCATGCGACAGCAACAGCGTCACGGCGTCGGCCCGACCGGCTCTGGCCGCGCGCATGAGTGGGGTCTCCCCCTCCGGCATCGCGGTATTGGCGTCAGCTCCGGCGTCGAGCAACAACGCCAGCATCGGCGCATTCCCGGTCGTCGCAGCTTCGAGCAGTGCGGTGGCGCCATACCGATTCGCGTCCCCCGCCCGCCCGCCGGCACGCAACAACAATTCGGCTATGGTCAGGTCCTCTCGATGCGCCGCCCACAGCAATGCGGTGGAACCGTCTGGGGTCTGTGCATTCGGGTCTGCGCCTTGCACCAGCAGCGCGCGGACCTCCTCGACGTCACCGGCGCGGACGGCGTCCATCAAAGGCAGGTCGGCCCCGACGACCGTCGCGCCGAGCGTCGGCACGACGAATACGCCGGACATGACCAGCCCCGCCAGCAACGCACGGCACTTAACGTGATCCATCAATCGGGTTCGCATTTCTACGTGTCGGTGTCGTCCGGTCCAGGCGCTCTTGCGCCGCCAGCGCCACAACAACGGCGTGGGGCGCCGCGCGGCGTCGCCGTGCGCCCGGGTCGAAGCGAGGGCCACGTGACATCACGGACGCTGTGCAATCTACGCCGAGGTTTTCCGCCGAGACATCTGCCTAGATATCCGCCAGCTCCTTGATCTGTCCGGTGGCGTCGCCGAACCGTTCCGCCGGCAAGCCAGATTTGCCAAGCATGCTGACCAGCAGGTTGTTCACCGGGGTGTCTTTGGGGTACCGCAAGTGACGACCGCCCCGGAGCCGGCCGGAGCCGCCTCCGACAACCAGTTCAGGCAGATCGAAATGTGCGTGATCGTTGCTGTCGCCGAGACCGCCGCCGTACATCACCATCGAGTGTTCCAAGAGCGACCCATCGCCATCCTCGGTGGATTGGAGACTCTCAAGAAAGTGCGCGAACAGCCCCATGTGGTACGTGTTGATTCTCGCCAACTTGTCGAGCTTCTCCGGGTCGTTCCGGTGATGGGACAGCCCGTGATGCGGGTCGGGCACGCCGAGGTGCGGGTACGTGCGGCCACCTAGCTCGCGACCCAGCATGAACGTAAACACGCGCGTAATATCTGCCTGATAGGCCAGCGCCAGCAGATCGAACATCAGCTTGACGTGGTCTTCGTAGGTCCCTGGAATCCCCACTGGCCGGTCGAGATCGGGAAGTTCGGCATCGGCGCCCTGCGCCTCGGTCAGTTGTATCCGGCGCTCGAGCGAACGCACCGAGTCGAGATACTGGTCGAGTCGCGCTCGGTCGCCGCTCCCAACAACCCGCTCGAGCGCGGCGAGGTCGTCGGTGACCGAGTCAAGAATGCTGCGGTCGCGTCGCATTTCGGCCACGCGTTGTTCCGGGGTGCCGCCGTCGCCAAAGAGACGCTCGAATACGACACGTGGGTTGTTCTCCATCGGAAGCGGGGTGGTCGACGAACGCCAAGCCACCGTATTGAGATACACGCAGCTGTACCCGTTCTCGCAGTTGCCGACCAATCCGTCCAGATCGATCGCCAGCTCCAATGAGGGAAGCGGGGTGTCGCGCCCAAGTGTGGCAGCGGCGATCTGGTCAGCGGTCATCCCGGCCTGCACATCCGCCCCCTCGGTCTGCTTCGGATGCACACCGTTCAGCCAGGTGGCGCTGGCTCGAGAATGCTCGCCGTTGCCGTCACCCAGCGGTTCTGCCTGACCGTGCGCCAAACCGGTGAGGACCGTCAGGTGATCTTTGTAGGGAGCCAACGGCTGCAAGATGGGCGACAGCGCGAACCCGCGCCCTGTCTCGGCCGGGGTCCACTGCTGCATGACGGCACCGTTCGGGATATAGACGAAGCCGAGTCGCCGGACCGGTGCCGCCGCGGTGATGGAGAGCGCCGACAACGCCGGAACCATCGCGTCGAGCAGCGGCAACGCCATGGTCGCGCCGACTCCGCGCAGGAATGTCCGACGTGGCAGCGACAGCTTCTTGATAAACATGATGTTTTCCAGACCCCGAGGCCTAATTGGAGGCGCCAGTTCTCCGCATCTGAAACGGTTGGCTCTTGATGACCCCGAGAATAAGCGACGAAAACCGATAGTCGTCGGCGGCCGCATCGCGCGTGATGGCCCGGATGGCCGGCGCGTCGTGATACTCCACTCCACGGCCGAGGCCGTACGTCAGCAGCTTCTCGGTCAACGTCGTGACAAACAGCGTCGGACGCCCGAGCAGCGCCGTCCGGAGGCCGGCCGCCCCGTTGAACGCCGTCCCGTCAGGGAGGACGCCGGAGGCGTCGATCGACCGGTTCGATTCATTTCGGGTCCGATAGCGGCCCACCGCATCGAACTGCTCAAGCGCGAACCCGGGCGGGTCCATCAACCGATGACAACTCGCGCAGACGGGATTTGCGCGGTGCCGCTCCATCGCCTCACGCATGGAGAGCACGGTCCCGTCTTCCGTCGTCTCTTCGAGCGACGGCACGTCGGGTGGCGGCAGGGGCGGCGGGGTACCGAGCAGGTTCTCGAGCACCCACTTGCCGCGCAGGACCGGTGAAGTGCGATTCGGATAGGCCGTGGCGGCCAGAATACTGCCGTGTCCCAGGAGTCCACGCCGGTTCGTGTCAGGCAACGTGACACGGCGAAAGTGACTGCCGTAGATATGTGGAATCCCGTAGTGTCGTGCCAGCCGCTCGTTGACGAAGGTGTAGTCGGCGGTCAGAAACTCGAGTACGCCCCGATCTTCCTGCAGCACGCTCGCGAAGAACAGCTCGGTCTCGCGCTGGAACGCCACCCGCAGGGACTCACCAAAGTCAGGAAAGAGATCCGCATCGGGGGTCAGCGCCGGCACGTTCCGGAGATACAGCCACTGGCCAGCAAAGTTCTCGACCATCGCATCGGCCCGGCTGTCCGCCAGGAGGCGGCGCGTCTGGGCCTCAAGCACCGGCGGCTCGTGCAGGGTGCCGGCGATGGCCGCGTCAAGCAGTTCGTCGTCGGGAATGCTGCTCCACAGGAAGAACGACAGTCGCGAGGCCAACTCGAGATCGCTGATCCGATACGGGGTGTCCGGTTCGCGACCTACGGGATCGCGTTCGACCCGAAACAGGAACTCGGGGCTCGCCAACAGACGCCGTAGCGCCAGCTCGATACCCGCTTCGAAACCGCCGTCGGCCTCTCCGTCGTCATAGAACGCCAGCAACACCTCGAGGTCTCGGTCCGTGACGGGCCGGCGATAGGCGCGGCGGGCCAGCCTCGACAAGATATCCCGAGCGCATTGGTCGGGCGTGCGACCCGCACCGGTGATGCCGGTATCTGATGCCGCCGCGAGCGGGTGGCACGAAAACACGCGTTGCCGGCTGGGTGTCTCGTCGACGGGACGAACGCCACTCCCCTCGAACGGCCCGGCGACCGTCACACTGCCCACATAGGGCTGATACCGCGTGTCGCCTCCGGTGATGCTGATATAGGGACGCAGGAACGGCCGCCGGAGTGTTTCCGTATAGGCGGTCGTTTTCTGATGGAATGTGGCCTGCACCGTGTGAGGGCCGGCCCGCACCGGGACGCGGACCTCCCAGTCGGCATCAATGGTGCGCTGGCGCGTCAGATACGCTTGATATTCGGGGCTACTGCGCTCCGCCCCCGCTGGCGGAGCCTCGCCGACCACGAACGTCCCAACGGGCTCTCCGTCCAGACTCACCTCGAGCCGGTGCGGCTTATTGAACACTCTCAGCGTGCCGGCGGCATCTCGGCCGAGCTGCACGCGAAGTGCGTATTCCGCGTCCTCTGGGAACGTGAACTCGAATTGGGTGCCGCCGCGCGTGCCAAACGGGAGGCCGTCGGCGTGGTCGTCCTGGGTCAAATCGGTTGCGAGTCGAAACGTTTCGGCCGTCGCCGAGGGCGCCGGGCGACCGACCGCCAGCCGGCTGATCTTCTTCGCGGCCGACAGGTAGCGCTCCAGCAAGGTTGGCGACATGCCAAGCACACCCGCGATGTTGTCGAATCCGTAGCTCCCGTCATCGGCCGGAAGCAACTCTCGTACGTCGACGTCGAGCGCCAGCAGGTCGCGCACCACGTTGTGATACTCACTGCGATTCAGTCGGTGGAACGTGTCGGTACGGCCGGGGTCTGGATGCGCCAGTGCCGCGCGGTCCAACTGGGTCTCGAGCCAGACGGTGAAGTTTTGGTAGGTCTTCGCATCGGGACGCGGTCTCGGGGCCGGCGGCATGGCACCTGCCCGCAACTTGCGGACGACCTTCTCCCACACGGCAGGATGCGCCGAGACGTCCGTCACGTCCTCGGTGTCCAACGCGAGGCCCGCGATCTGCTGGCGTTGGTTGTGGCACGTCACGCAGTAGCGATCCAACAAGGCACGCTGGTCGGAGCCGGTCTCGGCAACCTGGGATTGGGCGAGCTCGGCCGCGCGAACGGATACCGACCCGGCCGCCGCTGCGACCAGCGCTCCCGCCAACAACAAGATGACCGGCGCTCTCAATCGGCCTCCAGACCAGGACTCCCGGTAGTCGACAGCGTTCGACTGCGTGGTGATGTTTGGATACTACCGCCAATGGACCGAAAATGCTCGCCTTCGCCGACATCGGTCCAGATGGTCTGCGCGACGGAGCGGATGCCAGGCTAAGCTAGGACGCGTCCGATATGATGGTCGGAACACCTTCGGCACATCTGTATTTGACACAGGGGGCACGACATGAGGACGAATGCTCGACTCCGCCTGGCGGTCTCGGTTGGGTTCGCGTTGATGATCGGGTTGGTGGTGAGCTTCGGAACAGGGGTGGAGGCGCAACCAGGCGAGGTGGATTGGAGCGCGGTCAATCTGTCGACGCACCACGTGGCCGGCACGGTGCATTATCTCGAAGGCCGAGGGGGAAACATCGGACTGTCGGTTGGGGAGGATGGGGTCGTGATGATTGACGACCAATACGGGCCGTTGGCAGACCGAATTCGGGAAACCATCGGTGGCATCTCCAACGGGAACATCCGCTTTCTGATCAACACCCACGTGCATGGCGATCACACCGGCGGAAATGCGAGCTTCGCGGCGATGGGCGTGCCGATTCTGGCCCAGGATCGGGTCCGTGCCCGCCTGGCGGCGTACCAGCCGGATGCCGCCCTACCGGTCCTGACCTTCAGCGAAGACATCACCATCAATCTCAACGGCGATCCAGCGCATGTCATCCCGATGCCGGCTGCTCACACGGACGGGGACAGCATCATTCACTTTGTCGAGTCTGACGTGATCCACACGGGGGACATGTTTCGAACGGTGGCGTTTCCCGTTATCGACCGGAACAACGGCGGGACGTTGGGCGGCACCATCGAGGCGCTGGGACTGCTCGCGGGGATGGCGGGGCCAGACACCAAGATCCTGCCGGGCCATGGGGTCGTGTCGGGCCGGGCCGACGTCATCGAATTCCGCGACATGGTAATCGCGGTAGCCGAACGGGTGGCGGCGCTGGTGGCCCAGGGCCGCAGCTACGATGAAGTGGTGGCCGCGGACCCCACGCGGGAATACAGAGACAAATGGGGAGACCCGGAGCGCTTCCTGACCGCGGTGTACGCCGAGTTGGGTGGGGAGTAATCCGCGCGACAGCCTAGCGCGTGCGGCAGGGATAGGCGTCCGCGTACGCCTCGAGAATCAACTGGGTGTCCCAGCGGTCGAGCTCGTCCGGATGCACGGTGAGATAGGCGTGCACCAGCCGGGCCATCTGTCCCGCGCTGAGGATGGCGGTTGGGCAGAAGGCTTGACGACTCTCGAACGCGTCGACCATTAGCTTGTGTGTATGCCAGACGGCGCTGACCAAACCCAGACACTGGCCCATGTGCACGCCGCGCTCCACGGGGTTCTCCTCGAGTACGGCTCCCCCGTCGGCGGCCCGCAACGCGGAGCCGCACTCCACAAGCAGGGCTGTTCCGTCGTCGAGTCCAGGCGTCGGGCCCTGGCCCGCCGCCGCCCCGCTGGTCGCTACGACGAATACGCAGGCGACGGCACACATCGTGATTCGGTTCATCGGCTTGGGCTCCGCTGGAAGAAAGTGATCAGGAGTTCGGGGCGAAGCCCCGACCTAAGGATAGACAATGAACTCCAACAGGTTGCCGTCCGGGTCGCGCGTGTAGTGGCTCGTGCCGTTCGCCGCGCCACCGTCGCGTCCGCCAGTCCGCTCCACCGGCCCGATGATGACCGTGGCGCCGGCCCCGTCCAGGGTCGCGCGGAGCGCCGCCAGCGTGTCGTCCCAGACGAAGCAGAAATCGCCACACGGCGGCTCCGCTGCTGACGCCCGCAGCGTGAAGGTTCCGCTCTGCCAGTGCTCCGGGCGGTGCAGATTGATCTTGTTGTCTCCGAAGTGCACCGAGCAGGTGTTGGCCCCCTCCATCACAATAAATCCAAGCGCGCGGTAGAACGGGAGCATGGCCTCTGTGTCGCGCATCGGAATCGCGACATGGTCGAACGCCCGGATCGGACCGGCCAGCTGAGCGGCCGGCTCGCTGGAACCGCCGGCGACGGCCAGCGTGGCTCCCATCCCACCGCTCAGCGCCCGCCGGACAAACTGGCGGCGTGACTCTCGACGGGTCGCGGTCTCGTTGCGTGTCATCGGTCGTGCTCCTTGCCGTGGCGCAGACAGGGAAGATGCTCGGGCTGGCCGTACATACGAAGGGCCGAGACGTCGCCGCCTCGGCCCTTCACACTACTGTGATGAACGTGGACTAGAGCCCTACGCGTTCATCGGTTCGTCGCGAATCGACCGCTTCACCAGGTTCTTCATCAGATTTACTTTGAACCCATTGTGAGTCAGCGGCGCAACGCCCTGGATGGAGACGTTACCCGCCTGCTCGGCGGTCTGCTCGTTGAGAGACTGCCCGACGATGGCGCTCTCGACCGCGGTGAGCCGAACCGGGGTCGGCGCAACGCCATTGACCACGACCCGCGCGTCCTCGATGGACCCGCTGCTCTCCTTAATCGCCGTGGCCACGTTGACGATCGGGAAGTCCCAGCTGTCTCGGTCTCTCACCTTCTCGAAGTAGACGCGCGCGCCGGCCCACTTGGACGGTATGCGAATCGACATCAACAGGTCGCCAGGCTCAAGCGCGGTCATCCGCTCGATGTCAATCTCCGGGCCGACGAAGAACTCCTCGGCTGGAATGACACGCTCGGCGCTGCCGCGTCGGACGACCATTTCCGCCTCCAGTGCCACCAGCACCGGTGCGGTATCGGACGGGTTCACCGCCACGCAACGGCTGGCACCGAGAATACAGTGCTCTCGGTTCATCGCGGTCGGAGGGCTTGCGTAGCAAATGTTTCCACCCGCCCGGTAGCACGTCCACCCATCACGATAGTACCAGCATCGGGTATCCTGCCCGATGTTGCCGCCGATGGTGCCAACGTTTCTGATTTGCGGAGACGCGGCCGACTTGGCCGCAAGCGCCAGCGCCGGGAACTGCGCCTTGATGTCCGCGTTGTTGACGACATCAATCAAGCGGGCCATCGCCCCAATCTCGATGCCATCGGCGGTGGTACGAATCTCGCGAAGCGAGTCGATGCCACCCAGGTCAACGACCACCTTCGGTCGCTTCACCCTATCTTTGAACCAGTCGAGCGTGTCGAGCCCACCGGCAAACACCCAGGCATCAGACCCATGCTCTGACAGCAACGCCAGTGCATCGTCCGCGGTACCGGGCTGGAACAGCTCGAGCTGAGGTATTACGTCGCGAATTACGGCCATTTTTCTCGCCTCCCCTTAAACGTGCGCCATCAGCCGGTCGTGGCCTGTTGGTGCCTGCTCGAGCATCGTCAGAATCATGTCTCGTGTGACCGGCGAGCGGTAGAAGTCACCGAAGCCGTCACCAAGCGAATCAAGCGCATCCGCAATGGCGTTCACAACGGCACCGGACCCAGCGCCCTGCGCTGCCTCGCCGATACCCTTGGCGCCGAGCGGATTGAACGGATCCGGCAGATCCGCATTGCCCCACTTCATCGGCTGCTCATGCGGCACATCCAGGATGCCCGGCGGACGGTTGTTGTAGAACCGTTTCGCAACGAGCAGACCCCAGCGGCGGTCATAGACCCACTTGGAACTCAGAGCTACGGAGAAGCCCTGAATCGCACCACCGAACAACTGCGCTGAGTAGGTCTTCGGGTGCATGATGGTTCCGGCGTCGGAGCCAACCGCGTAGTCCTTAACCTTGATATCGCCGGTCTCGATGTCAACCTCGACCTCGGCGAATCCGGCGGCGAACGACATCCGACGACCGCCCTCTTCGTAGTTGTCCTTGGCCACGCCCATGAGGCCCTGCCCCGCCAACGCCGTCGCCGACGCCGTGGTCATACCGTTGATGTCTTCTGGCAACTCGTGACCGTCGAACTCGCCACCCAGGTCAACCGCACGCTGCGCGACCTGCGCAAAGCTCAGTCCCTGCGACCGATTGCCCCGGCGGTGCACCCGTTCGCCACTGACTTCGTAGCTGTCGGCAGACCCGCCAAGATCCTGCGCCGCAATGGCCTTCATTTTGCGAGTGGCATCCTCGACCGCCGCCCAGTTTGCACGTGTGTGCGCGTGGGTCGTGGAACTGCCGCCCTGCGAACAACTCCAGGGCAGGTGCAGTGCGCTGTTGCCCCAGGCAACTTCACACTTCTCCCACGGCATGTCCATGCCCTCGGCCGCCGCGCGCATCATGTCGAAGGTCGACCCGGTGCCGAGGTTGCCGATACCGGACTGGATATACATGCGACCGTCGGGCCGGATAACGAACAGGCCGTCAACACCGGATGCACCGGCGGAGTAGGCGCTGAGACAGGTTCCAATGCCCGTGACCTTGGAGCCGTTCCGACGCCCGCTGATGGCCTTCCGCTCGGTCCAGTTGAACAGCTCGGCGCCCTTGTCGATCGCCTCCTTGGCGAATGCACTCGACACGTGCCCTTGCTCTCCGTCGCGTCCGGGAGGACCGAACTTGGCCTGTCCCTCTGGCGCGTTGAGCCTGCGTACGTCGACCTGATCGAGGCCAAGCTGCTTGGCCGCCCGCTGAATCATCGGCTCAAGCATCGTCATCGATTGCACGCCGCCCGGCCCCCGCTGTGGCCCCCGAGGTGGCGTGTTCGTGAAGACGTTCGTGCCCCGCGTGCGCACCGCGTCAGGCTGGTAGCACAAGGACCCGATGCCGGCCACGTTCATCGCGTCACCGGACCGCCCGTAGGGACCCTGGTCGCCGACGCAGTGAATGTCCAAGGCGGTGATCTTGCCGTCGCTCCGCATGCCCAGCTTGATCCGAGCCTGCACACCAGGACGGGCCCGGCCGATAGCGTTCTCCTCACGTCTGGAGATGCGCATCATCACCGGTTTTCCAATATTCTTCGACAGTAGAATGGGGATTTGCGCGTGCACATATCCGCTAATCTTGCCGCCGAACCCGCCGCCCGTGAACTCGTTGATGAGCACCACATTCGACGGCTCGATGCCGGCCCAGCGTGCCATCGGTCCCACGCTGCGCGCGGTGCTCTGCACCGACGGATAGATGTAGAGCTTGCCGCCCTCCCAGTAGGCCATCGTCGTCCGGCTCTCCAGGGGCTGGTGCGACGTTGACTGGTTGTAGGAGTGCTCCTCGATGATGACGTCCGCGTCTGCGAAGCCAGCCTCAAGGTCGCCGTAGGCCCACTCAGCAGCGGTCGCGCCGTCCATCGGGATTTCGCCAGGCGCCAGACCGGCCATGTCCGCTTCGGTCCACTTGACCTCGCCAAGCTCACGACCGAGGGACGTGTTCCCGTCGAGGCGGCCATTCGGGCCACCCGGCTTGAGGCTGTCCAGCGGGTCAAGCACAAACGGTAGCGGTTCGAACTGGATATTGATGAGCTCGATGGCATCAGAAGCAATCTGCTCGGTGACCGCCGCGACGGCGAGAATCGGCTCGCCCTCATACTTCGGCTCCATCGTCAACGCCGACTCGTTCGGCGCTTCCGCTTCCTCTGGCAAGTCGGACGGCAAGAGGATGCCTTCGACGCCAGGAAGCCGTTCAGCCGCGCTCGTGTCTATGGAGACGACCCGCGCGTGTGGCATCGGGCTCACCAGCAATTTGGCGAACACCATGCCCTCAGCACGATGGTCTTCCGCATACTTGGAGCGTCCCGTGACCTTCGCGTACAGATCCGGGAGTTGGTAGTTCTTTCCGAGCAGTTTGTAATCAGCCACGTCAGGCCCCCCGCGTGATAGCCGCCGCACGCTCGACGCTCGTCAGGATTTTGTCGTAGTCGGCGCACCGACATAGGTTGCCAGAGAGCCACTCCGCCGCGTCTTTCCGCGTCGGACTTTGGTTCTCGTTCAGAAGCGCGACCGTGTTCATGATGAACCCGGACATGCAGAACGCGCACTGGAAACCCTGCTCTTCCAGAACCGCCTGCTGCATCGGATGCAGCGTGCCGTCCTCGCCCTCGAGCCCTTCGATCGTCGTGACCTCGCGGCCGCGGACCGTGTGGGTCAACGAGGAGCAGGCGTAGTGGGGCACACCGTCCACCAATACGGTGCAGGCCCCGCACTCGGCGCGGTCGCAACCAATTTTGGTGCCGGTCAATCCCATCGTGTAGCGCAATGTAGTGGACAGGGTCTCCATTGGAGGCACCTGCACACGCCGGCTGCGGCCGTTGACGTTGACGGTTATCAACCGTTCAACGGCACCCGCCGCAGCGGACTGGGCCAGCAAGGCCCCACCGTTTGCGCGGAACAAGTAATTTGATGACGAAACAGCCGCGCTTGCGGCAATTGCGCCTTTGATGAAACCACGTCTGGATACACCCTGCTGGGCGGTCTCTTCAGTCAACTCGATGATCTCCTGACTCATGGGACGATCACCTCCATCGGTCGTGCGGGGTCCCTTGCAGGCCGCGCTTCCATAGCCGGCCCACTGTGCGAAGAACCGACGATACCACGCAATCACTCGAAAGGATCAGATCAATTTTGTGATCTGTCGATCTCCTGAGACATCCCACGGTTTCCCAAGACACAGTCCAGCCACATTTGTCGCGGCCGCCCCGGAGGTCAGCATACAATCGCGCTGCAAACCGAGCTCTGCAGACTGCGGGTCGGGATGCGAGAGCTCGAGACGGCACCAGGCAATCGACGAAGATATGGCGGATCGGATCCATCCCTCAGCGAGACGTTCTGGCCTGATGTCCAGGTCCGCGCATCTGGTGGTCGCCGCCCTCGTCACTTCTGTCTGCCTGTTCCACGGTCTCACCTCGTTCGGCCTGGTGGGCCCTGACGAACCGCGCTATGCGGCCATCGCTCGCGACATGGCCGAAGGCGACGATTGGGTCACCCCCCGGCTTCACGGCGAACCCTGGCTCGAAAAACCGATCCTGTATTACTGGGTGGCGGCCGTCGGCTACCGCCTCTTCGGAGACACGGAAATCGCGGCCCGACTCCCGTCCGTCGCGGGTGCGGCGACGACCATGCTCGCGCTGAGCTGGCTGACCCGGCGTTTTTACGGGGCGCCGACGGCCGGACTGTTCCTGCTGCTGTTTCCGTCCAGTATCGCGATTCTGGTGTTCGCTCGGGCGGCCACCACCGACATGCTCTTTACGGCAACACTGGCGCTCTCCATGGCGACAGCCGCGCCGCTGGTAATCGCGCGAGAATCGCGCGGCATGACGGGGTGGCAGATCGGTTTCGGCACCGCCTTGGGCCTGGCCGTGCTCGCCAAGGGTCCCGCGGGAATCGTGCTGGCGGGGGCCAGTATTCTCATCGGCGCCCTGGCCTCCGGCCGGTTACGACAGGTACTCCGACTTGCAGGACCGTGGTCACTGGTCAGTTTCGCGTTGGTCGCGCTTCCTTGGTACGTCCTGTGCGCGCTCCGCAACCCTGAGTTCATCCAGGTGTTCTTCATTTCTCACAACGTCGAGCGCTTCTTGACTCCGGTCTTTCAGCATCAGCAAGCGTTCTGGTACTTCGGCCCGGTCCTTCTCTTCGGCCTGGCTCCGTGGACGGCCGCCATCGGAGCCACCATTCACCGGGTGGCCACCACCCTGAGGCGCCGCGACTGGACCGGATCTCCCTCCATGTTTCTGGCCGGTTGGGTCCTCTTCCCCGTCGTGTTCTTCAGCCTGTCTCAATCGAAGTTGCCAGGGTACGTGCTGCCCGCGATACCGGCGGCGACCGTCCTCCTGGCGCGAGCCCTGGCCCTCGCACTCAGCCGACCCGCGGCGGCACGGACCGTGGGGCTCGGCACTGCGGGCGTCCTGAGCGCCATGGCCATCGCGTTCTTCGCCGCGCCGGGCGTCGCCAGCGCCGGGGTCCCGCCGGGGGCGGTCCGCCCTCTGGCGCTGATCCTCACCGTGGCCGCTCTGGCCACAGGGTATCTGGGCGGACGTGGTCGACTCCGCGCCGCGGTCACCGTCGCGGCGCTCACCATCGGGCTGGGGCTCTGGCAGCTAAACACGACGCTGATGCCGCAACTGGACATCAGCCTCAGTACGCGGGTCGCCGCGCAGGAAGCGAGGAGTCTCGCCGGTGGTGAGGCCGTGCACACGTATGGGTTGCACCGCGCCTGGCAATACGGACTTGAGTATTACCTCCACGGCGCCCTCCCCGAGTGGACGAACGACACGCCAGCGGGCTCGCTGGTCGTCACCAACAGCCGGGGCATGCGCACGATGCAACTGGAGGGTGCGGGGATCGTTATGCTACGTGAGGTCTCGCCGGATGCGATGGTGGTGCGCACCGACCCGGACGGCGAGCGATTGACGCCCGCTCAGGACTGAGGGAACGCCCGCGACAATCCGCTACGGCTGCGCCGCCGTGGCGCCGCCGAAGAACTTACCGTCCACGCACTGATCCGACCGACAATTGTCCTGAAACGGAGATCCAAGGGCGACGAGCAGTTGCGCCGTCTCCGGCTTCGGAATAAAAAACCGAGACGGACCAAACGCCATGTCGGCGGCCGAGTTTCCGTCCCGATTGATGGCCGTCACATCGGCGCCAAGAGACACGAGAAATTCCACCATCTCATGGTCGCCGAGCGCCGCAGCGCCATGCAGGGCGGTATAGCCTCTCCCGTCCGCCGCGGTTACCTCCGCGCCGAGCTCAGACAAGAAGTGCACCGCCTTCATCCACGACTCGGGTGCGTTCTGCGAAAAATTGCCCCGCCAGCCGATACCGGAGGCGACCATCAACGGCGTCGTCCCGCCGAACGTCGGGATGTCCGCGTCAGCGCCGGCGGCAAGCAGTAGACGCATGGACTCCACATCGCTGGCCTGTGCGGCCCGCCAGAACGGGGTGGCGCCGGCCGGGTTGATCCAGAGCCGGTTATGCGAGGTCGGGCTGAACCAGAGCCCCCGTGCAATTCGGGCGTTCGGGTCCGCGCCCGCATCGAGCAGCGCCGAGAGTAGTTCCACGGCGTCGACGCGTTCTTGATCGGTCCTGGGATTTGGCGCCCAGGACACCGGCGCAAAACGCATGTTGATGGTGGCGTAGAGCGGAGCCAAGCCGTCGATGTTCGCGATGTTCGGATCGGCGCCGGCGTCCAGCAGCAGCTTCGCGACCGTGTAGTGCCCGTTCGCGATCGCGATCACCATCGGGCTCGACCCTTCGCTGCCGGCAACCTGATCGACGATGGCGCCGTGCTCAACCAAGGCGCGAGCCGCCTCCAGATGACCGTCACGCGCCGCGTAGAGCAGCGCCGTCATCCCCCCCATCATCGAGTTGGCGCCCGGTGCCCGCGGGCGCCCGCGCGGCAGCTCGTTCCCATCGTTGTCGAACCGACGTTCGTCCATGGTCACCACCAGCGACGTGAGACCCACGTGGGCTCCGCGCTCGACGAGTAACCGGATCACGTCCGCGCGATTCTCCCAGGCCGCGAACATCAGCGCGGTCTGGCCGTTGGCCGTCTCCCGGGCATTCACGAACGCCCCATGGTGCAGGAGCCGCTCGACGGCGTCGACACGTCCCGCGGTCGCCGCGGCCATCAACGGGGTCGCCCCGGTCGATGTCGGCCAGTTCACAAGCGCTCCGCCGTCGACCAACACGTCGGTCATCGCCGCGCTGCCATTGGTCGCCGCCAGCCACAGCGGCACGATCCCGCCAACGCGCGTGGCCGCGGCCACATCGGCATCCGCCTGGACCAAGAGGGTCGCCATCTCTACGTCGTCGCGAAACGCGGCCCAGTGCAGGGCCGTCATCCCGTCGCCCTGCGCCACATCGACATCCTGACCGCCAGCCAGGAAGGCGCGGACGGTCTCCGTGTCCCCGTTCATGGCGGCGTCCGTCAATGATGTTTTGATGGCCTGGGCCGACACGGTCTGCGCCATCGAGACCATGAGGGCCACAAGCGTGGCCGCGACGACGGGCCCACCGCAGCGGGTATGCCTCACTTGCATCGGATGTCTTCCTAGATTGCGACTTCGCCAGTGCTGTCGCCGAAGGCGTCTGCGCGCACACCCAGCTTGTGCAGCATGGTGAGCAACAGATTCGCCATCGGCGTGCCGTCGGCGCACAGCACGTGCGTATTGCCCTTGAGCTGACCGTTCGCGTGTCCGGCGAGGAACAACGGCACGCGCAGGTGATTGTGCACGCTGCCGTCGCCCATGGGACTGCCGTACAACACCATCGAATGGTCGAGCAGGTTGCCGTCCCCGTCCGGCGTGTTTTTCAGGCGGTCGATGAAATAGCTGACCTGGTCGACGTGGTACTCGTTGAGTTTGGCAAATTCAGCCAACTGCTGAGGGCGGTTGCCGTGATGGGACAGCGAGTGGAACGGGGTGTCCACGCCGCTGTCCGCATACACCCGAGAACTGACGTCGCGTCCCATCTTAAAGGTAGAAACACGCGTGACGTCGGTCGTGAACGCCAGCACCTGCAGGTCGAACATCATGCGTACATGATCGACCCACGCGTCCGGCACGCCCACCGGCGCCTCGGGCAAGTCAATGCCACGGCGTGTCGAGTTCTGCGATTCGACCAATTCAATCCGGCGCTCAATCTCCCGCACGTCTTCGAGGTAGTCGTCTAGACGGGCCCGGTCGACGGCGCCAAGGTCTCGTTGCAAGTCCGACACCTTCCCGAGAATCGCATCAAGAATGCTCGCATTGGCTCGACGACGGTCGAGCCGCTGGGCCGGGGTCGCCCCATCGCCGAACAGCCGCTCGAACACGACGCGGGGGTCGCGCTCCATCGGCAACGGAGTGGTTGGCGAGGCCCAAGAGACCGTGTTGGCATACACGCAGCTGTACCCATAGCCACACGCGCCGGTCAGCGACCCGACATCCTCGACGCAAACCTGCATGGACGGCAGCGGCGTGTCCTGCCCGAACGCCTCCGCGTACACCTGGTCAATTGACACGCCGTTGAAGATGTCGGCGCCCTCGGTCATCCGCGCATGGGCCGACGTCAGGAAGGCCGCAGACGAACGGGTATGGTCGGCACCCGCCTCCGCGTCGACTTGTGCCGTCGCCGGAGCGATGTCCGTGTGGCTGACGACGGTTACGTAGTCACGCAACGGCTCGAGCGATCGCAGGATGGGGGTCGTCTCGAAGTTCCGCCCAACCGTCGTGGGTGACCAATAGTGCAACCGCGTTCCTTCGGCGGTGCTCCCGGCCGATCCGTGCACCATCTCGAGCGCTGCGAATCGTGTCCGCGGTTGCGCGACAGACCCGCGAATGGGTGTCTGCGCGGGCATCATCGCTTCGAGCCACGGCAACGCCAGCGTGACCCCGACGCCTCTCAGCGCCGTGCGCCGGGAGATGTGTTTCCTAGTGATATACATCGCAATCTCCGCTCGACTCGTGCTCAACTCTCAACTACTGACCAACCGCGGCGGCGCCCGTGTCGATGTCCGCCCGGCGCATCTGAAACGGTGTGCTGGTGACGATTCCCATCACGTACGCCGAGAACCGATGCTCCTGCTGGGCCGCAGCATGGACGATGGCCCGCACGGCAGGCATGTCATACGGTTGGAAGACGCGACCGTTCGCATACATCAACAAATTCTTCGCGAAGTTGGTGAGAAACAGATCGTCGTTCCGCAACAGAAACTGCCGAAGACTCACCGGCCCGTCGATCGGCGTCCCATCGTAGAGCGTCCCTGACGGATCAACCGGAAACCCACTGTCCCGCGTACGCCACGCGCCGACCGCATCGAAATTCTCGAGCGAGAATCCGACGGGGTCCATGACGTTGTGGCAAGAGGCGCAAAATGCATTCGCCCGATGCTCCGTCACCCGCTCTCGCACAGACAGGTGACGCGCTCCCGCTTCATTTTCCTCGAGCGGCGGCACATCGGCCGGCGGTCGCGGCGGCGGCGTGCCCAGCAACACATCGAGGACCCACGCCCCTCGAATGACGGGAGACGTACGATTTGACACCGAGGTCAGCGTCAGGATGCTAGCGTGTCCAAGCAGTCCGCGACGCCGCTCGTCGGTCACCGGCACGCGTCGAAAGCGATTCCCGATCACATTCGGCAGCCCGTAGTGGGTAGCCAGCCGCTGGTCGACGAAGGTGTAGTCCGCCTCGAGCAAGTCGCGCACACTGCGGTCCTCACGCACCACGCTGTCGAAGAACAGTTCGGTCTCGCGACGCATCGAACGATTGAGGTTCTCGTCCCAATCCGGGAACAAATACACGTCCGGGTGCGCATCGCGGAGATTCTGCAGATGCAACCAGTGCGACGCGAAATTGGTGGAGAGCGTCTCCGCGCGAGGGTCGGCCAGCATCCGCGTGACCTGACGAGCGAGTTCACCCGGCTCCGACAAGCGGCCCTGCTCGGCTGAAGCAAGCAACGGCTCGTCCGGCATGCTGCTCCACAGAAAGAAAGACAGTCGGGAGGCCAGTTCCAGGTCGCTGACGCGATAACTCGATCCAGCCCGGACGCCGTCCGGCGTGCGCTCGAACCGGAACACGAACTCCGGATCCGCCAACATCGCCTGCAGCGCCATCCGGATGCCCGCCTCGAACCCGTGTTCGGCCCGAGCCGGCTCATACAGCTCCATCAAACGCTCAACGTCCCGGTCGGTCACTGGCCGGCGAAACGCCCGACGGGCCAGCCGACTGACGATCTGGCGGGCACACGGCGTCTCCTCGACGCTGGTCGCCGGCCGGCACGACAAGACGCGCTCCCGACTCGCCGTCTCGCTGATCCCGGTGACGTTATAGGGACCATCGATGCCTAGATTTCTCAGGTGCGGCAACCCGGTCAGCCCCGGAAAGTGACCGGTTGACAGATCCGCGAGGGTGCGCTCGAACGGCATCACAAAGTCCTGCACCGGCCCGGAGGCTCGCTCCACAAACGCGGCCGAGACGACGTGTGGTCCTGATGTCAGCGTGACCGGTGGGGTTCTCAAGTCCTCGGTCGCTCTCAGCTTGCGGTCGAAGTCGAGCAGCGCCACCCGTTCGCCATCCACCGACACCTCGATCTGCTCCCCGTCGGCCAGGATGTTGTCGCCGAACACCGGGCCGATACTCGAGTAATAAAAGGAGAGACGGAACAGGTAGTCGCCGTCGGCCGGAAAATTGTGGGTCGCGACGGTGCCGCCGCGCGTCCCGAACGGCGCGCCCGGTATATGGCGCATCTGCGAGACAGCCTGCGGCACGACGTAGGTCTCGACGAGCGGCGTCGCCTCGACGTCGCCAAGCGCCAGACGGCTGATCTTGCCGGCGGCCGAGATATAGCTCTCGAGCAGCGCTGGCGACACCGTCAGCACATCCGACATATTGTCGTAGCCCTGACTCATGTCGTCTGGTGGCAACAAGGTTTCGCCATCCACCGCCAGCCCCACCAGGTCGCGCACCACGTTCGCGTACTCCGTGCGGTTCAGCCGATGCAACACCGGACGCCCAGGATTTGGCGTACTCGCCGCGGCCGAGTCGATCGCGGCCTCGAGCCCGGTGACAAACGCCGTCACGGTCGACTCGTCGGGACGCGGCCGACGCGGCGGCGGCATCAGCCCAGCTCGAAGCTTCCGTACAACTTTCTCCAACGTCTCGGTGTGGGCCGAGGGCCGGCTCAGGTCGATCCCCTCCAAGGAGAGATCGCCCTGGCGTGCACCGTCGCTGTGGCAGGTCACGCAGTACTGATCGAGCAGCGCGCGCGAGGGCGCGGCAGGCGCCTCGACGGCGTTGGCCAGCGACACCGGCTGCGCCACGACCGGATTGGTCGCAACGATGGCCAGTAGGCCCGACAAGAAGAGACGTCGAGAGGTCATGAACGCAGTCCACAGCAGTCGCGCCACGGCGGCAGGCCGTCTCGCCACGACACACTCCGGTGGTGCCTCCCAGGGTAGCCGATCGGCGTGGTGAACTCGAAACGAAATCTCGGCGGTAAGATGGTGACGAATGCCCTCTTCGACGCCCGTCCGATGGCTTGGCCCGGTGCTCGGCGCGGTGATCTCGGCAATGCCGTCGTTCGCCCAGTCGAGCGAACCGTATCGGGACAACTTGCCCGCGTCTCACCCGGCGATTGGGTACGAGACAGGCGACGTCGACGACCCCGTGAGCCGACTGGCGGAGGCGGTCGCCTCAGGCAGCATCGTCCTGGATCATGACGACCGGTTCGGGTATCTCCCGAGCCTGCTGGAGTCTCTCGACGTCAACGCGGACACCCAGGCGCTGGTGTTCTCGAAGACCAGCCTCCAGGCGACATTGATTTCCCCACGGACCCCCCGCGCCATCTATTTCTCGGACGCCGTGGCCATTGCAGTGGTCCAGGGGGCACCGCTGATCGAATTGGTCGCCTTCGACGCACGCCGCGGCGCGGTGTTCTACACCGTCGACAGCGCGCGCACAGAACGTCCTCGATTCGAGCGCCCCAGCCGGTGTCTGCAATGCCACCAGCAGGCGGCCACGCTAGGTGTTCCGGGTCCCTACATCGGTTCGGTATCCGCGAGCGCGACCGGGCGCCCTGATTTCCGACTCGGGTCGGTGGTCACCGATCACCGGACGCCGTTCGACGAGCGCTGGGGCGGTTGGTATGTCACCGGCACCCATGGGAGGCAGCGACACCGTGGCAACGCCGTGGCTCGAGACCCCGCGACCCCGGCGGGACTGGTCGATCCGGCCAACCAGAACCTGACCACCCTGGCGCGCTTTGTCGCCACAGACCGCTTGCTGGTCCCGACAAGTGACCTTGTCGCGCTGATGACATTCGAGCATCAGACGCAGATGATCAATCTGTTCACGCGTATCGGCTGGGAGGCCCGCCTCGCGGACCACGATGGCACCCTGGACGTGGGGGAAGCGGCGGCGCGTCGCGCTGGAATCGAAGAGATCGTCCGTTACATGGTATTCGCCGACGAAGCGCCCCTCAGCGAACCCATCGCCGGCGTATCCAGCTTCACCGAGACGTTTCCGACCCGAGGACCGGTTGACCCCGAGGGCCGGTCGCTTCGCGACTTCGACCTGGAGACCCGCCTCTTCAGCTATCCGCTCAGCTTCATGATCTATAGCGACCTGTTCGACGGGCTGCCAGACGCGATCCGCGACGGTGTCTACGCCCGGCTCGTGGTGGTGCTGGAAGGGCGGGCGGACGGCTTCGAGCGGCTCTTGCCGGAGGACGGCGCGGCGGTCCTCGCCATCGTGCAAGAGACGAAACGCGGATTGCCGGAGGCGTGGCTGACCCGCTAGGGTGCCCGCCGACCTCCGCCGTCCCGCCGCCCGTCGACCGAGACGGGGAGGCGCACTACTTCAACCCCAGCCGCTTCTTGTAACCAGGCCACTCGGTCCGCAAGCGCAGGAACGCGTCGACATCGGCGCAGAGCAGGAACGGGTTCGTTCGCCGTTCGAGACCAATCGTGGAGCTCGGCCGCGCCCCGTAGTCATGACCGGGCCAGACCGTGGCCTCGTCCGGCACCGTGTCGAGCACCCGCTGCAAGCTGGTCCACTCCGTGCGCGCGTCGTCCTCCGTTTTCGCACCGCCCACCTTGCCGATGAAGATCAGGTCGCCAGTCACCAGCAACTGATTCGCGGGCTCGTACAGCACCAGATGGTCATCGCAATGACCTGGCGTGTGGAGGCAACGCAGCGCCAACGCCCCGACCGCCAGTTCCTGGCCATCGGCCAGCGCCACGCCGGGCGCGTTCGGCGCGCCGGGATGGGCGGCGATCGGTGCGCCGGTCAGGTCGACAGCGGTCGCGTTCCCTTCCGTGTGGTCCGAATGGCCATGGGTATTAATGATGTGCGTGACCGTCAACCCCTGTGCGGTCGCCCGCTCGACCACCGCTTGTGGGGAGTACGACGGATCAATCAGCACGGCCTGCCCGGCGTCGCGGTCACCGAAAAGATAGGCAAAGTTGCGGTCGCCACCGACACGAATCTGTTCGAAGATCAGCTGCATGTTGTAGCTCCTGTTGCGGGTGATGTACCTGAGACCCGTCGCGGCGAAGTGGGCCTCGTCAGGGCGACGGGCGGGTCAATCTGCCACCCGACGCATTTCGATGTCACTCCCACCTTGGTGCAGGACGAGTCCGGTGGCGGTGCCGGTCCCATCCACGCGAAAGGTGATCCGTGCCCGGATGTCGCGGTAATAAAATTCGGTGCGCGATTCGGGAACGAGTGGCGATGTGGGCATCTCTGTCATCTGGGCCAGCAACCCACCCTCTGTCGGCGTGACGACGATGCCGAAGCCGGGCTGCTCCTCGTATGTCCCCACATAGGCACTCAACACGTCGGGCGGCAGTTCGACGCTCGACCGGCCAGGCGCAGCCGCCGCGGCATCCAGCTTGACCGCCCTGCGGCCAAGTCCTCCCTGCTCGAATACCAGGTCCAGCACTTCACCGGTCGCCGCACGCACGTTGAACATGACACGGAGGCTACTGCCCACCAGCACGAACTCGTGCAGGCTCCGCGGGGTGAGCTGGGCGCGAGGTTGCCCGGTCGCCTGCAGATAGATCGCTCGACCCACGCGAGTGACATTGAGGTGAAAGCTGGGGGTCAGCTCGTAGCGCCCAACGTAGCTGTCAAGACGGGTGTCGAGCGAAGCCGGCTGAACAGGAAACGCCGAGACCGACGTGGCCGCGCCAGCCATGCCCAGAGAGAGGAGCACGCACACCGAACCGAGCACTCGGGAGTGCAGGGCGCCACGGGTCGACAGACGGGCCACAGATGAGCGGAGCATGCTGTCCTTTTGTCCGAGCAGGGCCGGCCAGGAATGGGCTCAGTATATGCCCGTCAGCAGGCGGCAACTCTGGCGACCACGGTGGTGGCCACGCTCTTGCAACACGGGGCCACGAAATGCCGCCGCTAGGTCGAGACGGACAGATCCAACGCAACATCCAGCGCTGGCGCGCTATGAGTAATCCACCCGATTGAGATCACGTCGATACCGGTGGCCGCGACCTCACGAATCGTCTCTGGCGTGATGCCGCCCGACGCCTCGGTCGTGGCCCGGCCCCGTGCCATCCCGACTGCCCGGGTCAGATCCGCGACTGGCATGTTGTCGAGCAGCACCACGTCAGCGCCCGCCGCGAGTGCCTCGTCGAGCTGCTCAAGCGTATCCACCTCCACCTCCAAAGCCACCAGATGACCCAGGGTCGCGCGAGCCGCCTCGACCGCCGGTCGCACACCGCCGGCAATCTCCCGGTGGTTGTCTTTGATGAGGACGGCGTCGTGCAGACCAAACCTGTGATTCGAGGCCCCGCCGACGCGGACGGCGTACTTCTCGAGGGCACGCAGGCCGGGCGTGGTCTTCCGCGTACAGACCACACGGGCCTGTCCAACCTCAGCCACGGTGTCGACCACGGCTCGGGTCAGCGTGGCGATCCCCGAGAGGTGTCCCAGCAGGTTCAACGCGGTCCGTTCCGCCGAGAGCAGCACCCGGGCCGACCCCTGCAGTTCGACAAGAGTGGCGCCGGCTTTCACATCTGCGCCATCACTGACGACCGGTTTCTGACGCACCGGCCCCAACAGGAAGAAGGCGCACAGCGCTGGACCGAGCCCACAGACCCGGCCGTCCTGACGGGCCACGATCAGTGCGTGAGCCGTGGCGTCAGCTCCGACGATGGCGTTGGTGGTGATGTCGCCAGCCGACCCCAGATCGGTGGCCAGTTCCTGCCTAACCAGCGCCTCGTATTGGATCGTGCTCAATGGGGCGATCGGGAGCCGGGGGTCCGTGTCAGTAGCCATGAAGACTCGTTAGCGAGGACGACGCGACATCTCGTGGCGAGAGCCGGAGGTGGCGAGGCCGTCGGTACGAAAATGCGCGCCCCGACTGTCGCGTCTGGCGAGCGCCGCGTTGGCGACCACACCGGCGACGGTGAGCAGGTTGTGAGACTCAGATGATCCAACGCCGAGTCGCTCGGTCAGCGGCGCGAGTGCTGTGATGGCTCGTTGCAGACTGTCCCTTGAACGGACCAGCCCGACGTCGCGCCACATGAGGGCGCGAGTGGCCGCACGAACTTCCTGACGCACCACTGGGTCAGGCGTCTCGTCGGACGCCACGTGCACCGATCCTACGAGTGCTTTGACGGGCTGCACCTCTTGCACGGCGCTCGCCAAGTCGCGCCCAACGCGGGCCCCGAACACCAGCCCCTCGAGCAGCGAGTTGCTCGCGAGTCGGTTGGCACCGTGAACGCCCCCGCAGGCCACTTCGCCGCAGGCCCACAGGCCTGGCAGACTCGTACGTCCGTCGGTGTCCACCGCAACCCCACCCATGTGATAGTGCGCCGCTGGGGATACCGGGACCGGCACCTGCCTCGGGTCGAACCCATGCGCCAGGCAATGCCGCAGCGCCGTGGGGAACGCCACGGTCTCGCGGTCGCCGATTACCGTGCGGCCATCGAGCAGCGTCTGCCGGCCCTGTCGCCGCATCTCCCATAACGCCCGAGCCACGACATCACGCGGCGCGAGCTCTCCGGCCGCGTGAAAATCTGACATGAAGCGACGCCCGTCCTCGTCAACGAGCGTGGCACCGGCTCCCCGGAGGGCTTCCGTCAGGAGGGGCATCGGGTCGACCCCAACATCGAGGGCCGTCGGGTGAAACTGCACGAACTCCAGATCCGCGAGACGCGCCCCGGCTCGGGCCGCCATGGCCAGACCGTCCCCCGTGCTTTCGGCCGGGTTGGTCGTGTGGGCGTAGACGTGGCCGATACCGCCGGTGGCCAGGACCACGGCGCGGGCCAGGTGCAGCACGAGGTGCCCACCATCCCCATCACCCGTATCCGAGCCGTCGGAATGACGCGCAAGCGCACCCACCACGCGGCCCTGTTCGATCACCAACTCACACGCGAACGCATGCTCGAAGACCTCGACGCTGGGCGAGGATTGCACCGCCTCGCGCAGCGCGCGCACCACCTCGGCTCCGGTAGCGTCGCCATTCGCGTGCAGGATCCGTGCGTGCCCGTGCGCGGCCTCACGTCCGAGGGCCAACTGGCCATCGGCGCGACGGTCGAACCGTGTGCCAAGCGCAAGCAGCGCCGCGATACGGGCGGGCCCCTCCTCGGTGAGAATCCGGACACTCTCGGGTTGGGCCAGCCCGTCCGAGGCGGCCACAGTATCGTCGGCATGCGCGGCCGGTGAGTCACCGGCCCCGATCGCAGCCGCCACCCCACCTTGCGCCATGGGGCTGGACCCGCCCTGACCCAGCCGGGTCTTGGTCAGCAGCCCGGCCTGGAGGTCCGGCGTCTCGATGGCAACCGTCAGCCCCCCGACACCACTGCCGATCACCAGCACGTCATGGGTGTGAACGGCCTCAATCTGACCGGCCTGACGACTCGGGGTCCGCGCCAGTGGTCTCACCCGCCGGCCCCCCGACCCACCTCAAGCATGCGCTCCACCGCTCGGCGTCCGCGCGCGGCAATGGCGGGGTCAATCGTGACCTCGTGCTGCATACGCTCGAGCGCGGTGAGGATTTTCGGAAGGGTGATCTGCTTCATGTGCGGACACAGGTTGCAGGGGCGGATGAATTCGACGTCCGGATGCGCGACGGCCACGTTGTCGCTCATCGAGCATTCGGTCACCAGCACGACACGCTCGGGTCGCGTAGCGTCGACATGCCGGATCAGCCCTGCCGTGGACCCGACGTAGTCCGCCTCGCTCAGGACATCTGGCGGGCACTCCGGGTGCGCGAAGATCTGGATACCCGGGTAGGCCTGGCGATAGTCACGAAGCTCCTGGCCGGTGAAGCGTTCGTGCACTTCGCAGTGCCCTTTCCACAGAATGACCTCGACGTCCGTGTTATCCGCAACGTAGCGCCCGAGAAACTCATCTGGCAGAAAGATGACGCGGTCCACCCCGAGTGACTCCACCACCTCGACGGCATTGGACGAGGTGCAGCAAATATCAGACTCCGCCTTCACCTCCACCGAGGTGTTGACGTAGGTGACCACCGGCACGCCTGGGTAGCGGTCGCGCAGGAGTCTGACGTCGGCCGCGGTGATGGACGCCGCCAATGAACACCCGGCCTCGAGGTCAGGGATGAGAACGGTCTTCTCGGGGCTCAGCATCTTGGCCGTCTCGGCCATGAAGTGCACGCCGCACATCACGATGACATCGGCATCCGTTTCGGCCGCCTGCTGTGCGAGCGCCAGCGAGTCGCCTGACAAGTCGGCGACCCCGTGAAAAATCTCTGGCGTCTGGTAGTTGTGGGCCAACACCACGGCCCCACGACTGCGCTTCAGTCGCTCAATCGCGTCGATGTAGGGCGCGTGCACCGGCCATTCCGCCTCAGGCATCACCGCTCGAACGCGGTCATACAGTGCTGCCGTGGCTGCAGCCACGGCCGGCGTATAGGCCAAAGACCGACCCTCAGCGTCGGGGGCAGTCGTCGGTTGGCGATTCATTGTGCTCATATTGAGTTTTACAAAGGCGTTCGCTCACGAAAATCTCAGTGTCATTTTCTATAAAATACTAACTATGAGTATAAGAGTCAACCC
>CAWWAF010000039.1:0-30733 GCA_963934795.1 uncultured bacterium | reverse complement strand
GCGAGGTAGCCGCCGGCCAGGTCGTCGACCTGGGCCTCGGCCTGCGCCATCGTCAGGGTCTTGGGTTCGTCGATGAGCAGCGAGAGAATCCGCATCTCGTAGATCTTGGCCTTCCAAAGCTGCCGAGCCAGCTTTGCGTCGCGCCCGATCTGCTTGGCGAGTTTCCGAAGCCTGGTCAGCCCGATGCCGTAGCTCTTCAGGCCGCTCCGTTCCTCTTCCCTCTTCGTCCAGTGCGCGATCCCGCGCGGGTCCTGATGCTCTTTCAGGCACACGAGGATCTCGGCTTTGGTCATGTCGCTATGGTAGACGCTCGAGGTACGTCTGCATCGACAGATGTGATCCGCATCCTCGCGCAAGAAGGGTCATGCAGCGCCGTCGCTACGGCGCGGCGCACGCGAAGTTGGTCGCGTCGTCGATGCTGCCAGAGCCGGTGTATCGGGCAACCTGGGGATAGGGGCAGAGCGGGCGAGTGCGGGTGACCTGACCGCTCTCGACTCGTGCGGCAGGAATCGTATCCGGCGCCACGCCACCCTCCACCCAGTTCACCAGCGGGGTCATCACATCGAACCGATCGGTCCCGAGCCCACCAGCGCAGTGGAACATCCCGGGAACCGTGAAGAACCGGTAGAAATCGAGCGTGTCGCTCTGGCCCATTGTGGCGAGGACATCCTCGTAGTAGTGCACGCCCATCATCGGATTGAGGGCGGTGTCGGCCCACCCGAAATGGGTGATCATCTTGCCGCCCCGCGCGCGGAATGCCGACAGATCCGGATCCATGGCATCGAGCATGTCCCGGCTCGTCGCTCTGGCCGGGTCCGTGGCGAAGTCGAACGTGCGCCAGTCGAAGTCCGGTTCGTCCGGCGTGAACGCGAGATACTTGAAGAAAGTGTCTGAGAATCGGGACCCAATCGTGGTCCCCCGGTCAGAGACAATCCAGTTGGTCCATCCCCCCGGTTCAGCCCCCAACGGTTGGCCAGGAAACAACTGCTGTCCCCCCACGACCGGACCGGCGTAGATCGCCTGTAAGGTCTCTATCTCACCGGGAGTGAAGCACTCGTCACTGGCCGAGCCGGAACAGACAGGTAAGTGACGAGACGGATCGAAGTCACATCGTCGTGGGTCACCGATGAGCCCGTCTTCAAGGCCGTCTACGCCATCGCACCGCTCGTAGACAGCTTCCCCCACCTGGGCCACCTTGGCCTCGCTGAGCGGCGTCTCGGCGAGGGCCTGGTTGTTCCAGATGTAGGCCATCTGCGTGTCGGTGAAGTTCTGCACCGGCGCGCCGGCGATGATGCCGTCGAAGTCTCCGGGAAACCGCTGCGCCGACATCAGGCCCTGTCGCCCGCCCGTGGAACACCCATCCCAGTAGGAATACCGCTGGGGCGTCTCGTAGTAAGCCGCGATGACCGCTTTTGCCGTCACCGCCGTCAGGTGGACGGCCCGGAACGCATAGTCGATCTCTTTCGCCTGGTTGTTGTGGGCAAAGGTGCCGAGTGGTTCGACCCGGGCGTCGTGGCCCGTGTCCGTCGACGCGGCCGCGAATCCGTTCGCGACCGCACGCATCGCCGTGCGCAGCGTCCCCTCCGCGTCTGGGGCGTTGCCGGCATACCCGCCGTTGCCCTGCATGTAGAACCGCCCGTTCCATCGCGTCGGTAGATGGACCCCGAAGTTGATCTCAGGTCGGATGACGCCATACACCCGGCAGTGTTCCGGCACCTCGCTGGTCGCCGCGACCAGCGTGGCTGAAATGACCGAGTAGTCATGTCCGGTCAGCTGGAGTGTTGACCGGCACGATGCCGCCGGGCGTGTCATCGGGACCTGGGCCACCCTGTAGTCGATGGCCGAGGTCGACGCCTCGAGGAAGCTCGAGCCGTTCTGCGCCGCCGCCGGCGCAGCGAGCGTGATGCCGGCCAGGACGACCGCACGCACGATTGCCAACCGCCAAGTGATTGCTGGGTGCATACCTCCGATTGTATGAGACGGCAGGCCTGAACCCGTCAGCTCTGCCTATTCGGCTCGACCTGAGGGGCCGCTAGGGTTGGTCGGAGGTGTTGACTGGCACATCGCGCAGCCGTTCCTGCACGGTGCCCGGGACGCCGAGAGCGGTGTCGGCACCGAGCCGTGTGAGCAACTCCGCCGTCTCGGGCCAGCTCTGGAATTGGAACGACTGCTTCGCACCTTCCGCCATGCGGTATGCCGTCCGGCCGCGGAAGTCCCGGGCGTCGATGTCGGCGCCCTGCGCGACCAGATACTCGACGACTTCATTGAGTCCCCGGAAGGTGGCTCCATGCAGCGCCGTGAAATCCGCCTCGTTGACGGCGTTGACATCGGCGCCGGCTTCGATCAGAAATCGGACCGCGGCCTCGGCACTGGACGACCGCACGCCTCGCGGCTCGCGCGGCGTGTAGGTGGCCTTACCGAGCCCCGCCGCCATCATCAGAGGTGTGGTGCCATCGTCGCTGGTCAGCGTCAGATCAGCGCCACCGTCAATCAGCGCCCGGAGCACATCGACACCGGTGCTCTGGAAGCTCGGCATGACGTTGTAGATCAGACTGGGCGCGCCATTCAATTCGAAGGCAGCGACCCAGAGCGGGCTCGCGCCCTTCAGGTCGCCGGTGCCGGGAGCGAACGGTTCGAACGCGCCTTTCTTCGGATATCCGATGTAGAACATCAACATCGCCGACGTGGTGATTCTGGCATTCGGGTCGGCGCCGTGCTCCAGCAACGCCTCAACCAGCACGAGGCGGTCCAGAGCGTTCAGACGTCCCCCTCCGACCCGACCATGTTCGGCGGTCCAGGATGTCAACCAGGTGCCGACTCCGCCCGCCGCAGCGTGCAGCGCGCTCACGCCGCCCATCCAGCTATTGGGGTCGGCTCCCCGCTCCAGCAGGAATAACGCGAATGCCGACCGACCCGCCGCGATGGAGAACGCGAGCACGTCCGTCCCATCCCCACTGGGGGTATTGATGTCGACCCCAGCCTCGATGAGCGCGTCGGCCATCTCGGTATCGCCGTTCCGAGCCGCGACCATCAGCGTCGTAAAACCGGGGGTCATCTCGATGGTCGGATCGGCGTCCCGCGAAAGCAACAAACGCACGATGTCATGGTGCGGCGCCGCCAGTGCCCACATCAACGCGGTGCTGTTGGTCTCGACGGTGGCGGCGTTCACCTGGGCTCCCTGGTCCAGCAGCGCACGGACGAGCGCCGCGTTGCCGGTCCGGGACGCGGTCATCAACGGGGTCAATCCGCTGGTCTGCGCCACGGCCGCGTCCGCGCCCGCGGCCAGCAGCCGCTCCACCATCTCAAGGCTCGCGTTCTCGGCCGCCCGCTCGAGCGGCGTGACGCCGTGGTCGTCAGCCGCATCGGGGTCTGCACCGGCCGCGAGCAGCAGGCCGGCGGTGTGGAGGTCGTTCCAATGGGCCGCCCACAGCAGCGCGGTGGCACCATCGCCGCGGGCGGTGTTCGGATCGAGATCGTCAGCCAGCAGCGTCGCGACACGGCCGGCATCCTGGTCAGCGGCCGCGGTCACCAGACGCAGATCCTGCGCCACCGCGGGCGTCGGCAAGACTAGGGCACACGAGGCGAGGACGATATAGATCAGACGCATCTACTGGTCCGCAGCTAGCTGATACAAGGGTCTTGGGGCACTATACGCAGCCGGTTGCTCGCATGTCCAGCTACCCTAGCCCTGGTAGCCGTTCTCGCCGAGCTGCACCATCGTGCCGTCCGGATCCGAGAAATACAGTTGGTCGCCGCCGCTGGTCCGGTTCGCCGGATCCCGGCTCACACTGGCCTCGTACCCGATCTCGTCAAAGCGACCCTTGATGCGGTCCGCATCGTAGTCGTCGACCCCGATACAAAAGTGATGCACCCGGCCGGGCTCCGGAATCGGGTAGACCCCCAGGAACCCATCGGACAGGCCCATGTTGATCCCGCCGTTCGACGGCCGGCTGACGACGTCGAGTCCAAGCAGCCGCTGATAGAACTCTGCCGATGCCTCAACGTCGGACACGGCCAGCGACACGTGATTGATCGTCCGTCCCTGCGCCACGGGTCCGTTCTGACGAGCGGCACCGACCGTGGTCGAACCGGCCCCAACCATGGCGGCCAGCGTGGCCACCAGCTGACGTCGCGTCAAGCCGCGGGATTCGTATTGCGTCACCAGGTTCTCGATCTCACGCTCCATCGTCATCCTCCAATCTTCAGGATCAATATCGTTCTTCGTCGCTCTGCGGCGTCATCGGCCACACCTCAGACGGCACACCATCAACCTGGGCGCCAGCGTGCATGATCATCGGGGCGCCTTCGAGAAACGGCAGCGGAAAGCCGAAGGTCGGTGTAGACGCGGCGTCCAGGGCCGCGACCTGATCGGCGTCCAGGGTCACCGCCAATCCCGAGAGGTTGCTCTCGAGCTGCTCCATCGTGCGCGCGCCGATGATCGTCGAGTCCACACCAGGCCGCGCCTGCACCCAGGCCAGCGCCACCGCCGCGGGTTTGGTGTTCAGTTCGTCGGCGATGCGTACCAGTTCGTCGATGATCCCGAACGTGCGTTCGTTGAAGTACGACTTGACCCGGGCCCCGCGACCCGGCTCAACCGACGCCGCATTCTCTCGCGTGTACTTCCCGGTCAGCACGCCACCGCGCAGTGGTGACCATGGCGTCACGCCAAGACCCAGCTCCTGCGCCATTGGGATCAGTTCTCCCTCGACGGTCCGCTCGAGCAACGAGTACTCGACCTGCAGCGCCACCAATGGCGCCCACCCCCGAAAATTGGCAGTGACCTGAGCCTGCGCCACTTTCCAAGCGGGCGTATCAGAAAAGCCGACGTAGCGAACCTTTCCGGCCGTCACCAGGTCGTCGAGGGCACGCATCGTTTCGTCGATCGGCGTGAACTGGTCCCAGAGATGCATCCAGTACAGATCAATGTAGTCGGTCTGCAATCGGCGAAGCGACTCGTCGCACGCCGCGGTCAGTGACTTTCGGCTGGCACCCCCGGCATTCGGATCGCCTGGAAAGAGGTTCGCGAAGAACTTGGTCGCGATGACGAGCTGGTCGCGCCGCGCGCCCCCCGCCTGGACGAAATCGCCGATGATCTTTTCCGAATGCCCCTTGGTATACGCGTTCGCGGTATCCACGAAATTGCCGCCCTGTTCGAGGTAGCGGGTCAGAATCGCTTCGGCGTCAGTCACGCTCGAGCCCCAGCCCCAGTCCTCGCCGAACGTCATGGCGCCCAGACAGAAGGGGCTGACGCGTAATCCGGATCGCCCGAGGGTGACGTAGTGGTCCAACGACATATGTGCTCCTCGTGCTGAAGGCGTGCGCAGCACTCGACAGTGGAACGTGAAGAAACAGCGGCGTAAAGCCTCGCCATTCTACTCGGCGGTGGAGAGACGACGGCCAGCGTCGCGGAACAACGATAGAATCTGGGCCTCGGACCAGGGACGAGTCAACAGCCGCTCACCCCCAAGCAGGAAGGCAACGTGGGTATTTTTGAAACAGCGATGGACCCGTGGGGACGAACCGTGCTCACCCACGTGGCCTGGAACATCCTATGGGTGTCGGTGTTCGTCTTCATCACCTTCCTGATCGCCCACGCGTCGTACATCATCTTGTCGGCGCACCGCGTCCGGGCGAAGACAGAAACTGACGCGCTGGAAGCCAAACACGCCGAGCTCCCGAAGCGGATCAAGCGCCACACGTTCATGGCACGCCTCTTCCACTGGGTCATGGCCGGGTCCATCTTCACGCTGCTCGGCACGGCGTTCTTTCCGATTATGGGATGGCAATTCGACTGGGTCGTCATCCATTACACGGCGGGGCTCACGCTCACCGGAGCCATCATCTACCACATCCTCCACACGACCATCTTTCTCGACTTCTGGTCGATCTGGGTGGGACCGAGAGACATCCCGGAGTTCAAAGCGGAGATCATGCGCGAGGGCGGCCAGGAGGTGCCCGGCCCGCATCCGGCCAAGTACCCCATCGGCAACCGGCTGTATCACCTGGTTCTGACCTTCGCGGGCTGCATCGTCAGCATGACCGGCTGCGTGATGCTGTGGCGCATGGGCACGTCGTTCATTACACCGAACCCCTACATCCTCGGGGAAGGCACCTGGGGGTGGGTCTACGTCTTCCACGGCATGACCGGGCTGTCGATTGCCGGGCTCAGCGTGGCACACATCATTTTTGGCGCCAGGCGGAAGAACTGGTGGCTGACAAAGTCGATGCTTATCGGCTCAATCTCGAAGCGGGAATACCTCGAGCACCACGAGCCTTCGCGGTGGCGCATCAAGCCCAAAAAATCGAAAGCCTAGCCGGGGCACACCCCTGGGCTAGCGGCGGCCGGTGATGAACCGAGCGGTGTTGACCAGCCGACGCCACATATAGACGAAACTGGTCGAGACCAAGATCAGGATCGACGTAGTAAGAGCGTCTACCGTCACGAGCCAGCGTCCGCCGCTCTGCCAGAGCGGCGAGACGGACAGCACCCCGAACCCCAGCATCGACCAGAACCATGGAGTCGTGGCGATGGGGACCGCCTCCGCAATGTCTACGGCATTGCCAAGCCCGCTCATGGCCACGAGCACGACAGACGCGCCGGGCAGCGACTCAGCCCGAAACACCACCCACAACAGCATGACGACGAGCAGCAGGTAGGCATGCCGAAGGGCGGCAGGCAGACGAGCCAGGCGCTTCCCCAGCCAGGCCTGCTCGGCGATGACGATGGCGCCGTGCAGGCCGCCCCACACCAGCACGGTTGCCCCGGGGCCGTGCCACACCCCCACGCACAGCAAGAGCAGCCCCGCCTGACGGGCCCGGGCCCAGGCGCCCGCGTGCGTCGGCGTGAGTGCAAGATGCAGGTATCGACGGCACCAGTCCAGCAGCGTGATGTTCCACCGCCGCCAGAATTCCGTGAGTGAGCCGGCCAGATACGGCGCACGAAAGTTCTCCACGAAACGAAACCCGAACATTCTCCCGAACCCGATCGCCATGTCGGCGTAACCCGAGAGATCAAAGTAGATCTGCAGCGTGAAACAGAGGGCCCCCAGCCAGGCCCGCGCCATGCCGAGCTCGGCCGCCGGCGTGGCAAACACGATGTCGGCCGGGCCGGCCACGGCGGCCGCCAGAAACACGACCTTGCAGTAGCCGACCAGCCACCGGCGCACACCGAAGGCGAACGCGGCGAGCGTGGCTCGGCGCTGGGCAAGTTGCGGACTCATGTCGCTGTAGCGAGCGAGGGGCCCACCGCACAGCAGCGGGAAACACAGCAGATAGAGCGAGGCGCGAATCGGACTGGCTTGGGCGGGGGCATCGCCGCGCGCAACATCAGCCAGATACGACAACGCATGACACACGAAGAAGGTCAGCCCCAGCGGCGCGAGCAATTGCGGCACGGCAAAGCCCCGGTCGGCGAACAGCACCGGGAGGGGCAAGGCGAACTTGCTGACCCCGAGCAAGACGACATTGCCAGTGACGCCCAGCGTGAGCAGTGCCTCCGGCAGCGGACCTGGGCGCGAGGCCGACGCGGCGGCCAGACGGGCGCGACCAATGGCGAGCGCCACCAGATAGTTGAAGACCACCGCGCCGACGACCCATCGCATGAACGGACCGGTGCCCAGGGCCAGAAAGACAACGCTCCCGGCGAGGAGCACGGTATTGGGCAAGGTGAAGCGCCGACCATCGGCCTTCCAGCGCGTCGGGGTGACCGCCACCGCCAGGAAGAACAGTGCGAGGACCGTGGGCAGAAAGCGGAGCAGGAACGAGGTGTCTGTGAAGAGCACGGGCTGGAAGGGTTCGGCGGAAGAGCATGCTATCAGGTTCGGTCCTCCGGGCCGACACGCCGCGTGCTACGCTCCGGCATTCGGAGTGAGCGCGCTAGGCTGATTACTCGCTGAGGACACCCATGGCACGACACCTGGCATACAGCCGTCGTCGGTTTCTCCGGGAAACCGGCGGATTCGCCGCATTGGCGGCAACCGTCGGCGCACCGCGGGCCCTGCTCGGAGCGCAGGCGCAAGCCGTGCGGATTCGAGCCGTCGACGCCTACCCGATTTACATCAATCAGCGCTCCGACGGATTGCTCGACGCCCCGGTGTTTTCGGGAGACGACGATCCGCGCCGCTGGCGTTTCGGCGGACCATTTGAACAACTGCCCTCAGCCATCATCGCCATCATCAAGACCGACCAGGGCATTACCGGGTTTGGCATGGGCGCGGGCGGCAGTGTGGCGGTCGAGATCATCGACGGGCACCTGAAGCATCTGCTGATGGGCGCCAATGCCCTCAACGTCGAGCAGTTGTGGGATCAGATGTATACGTCGGCCGTGCTCTACGGGCGGCGTGGCGTCTTCGCGATGGCGTTGAGCGCGGTCGACAACGCGTTGTGGGACATTGTCGGCAAGCATGCCGGACAACCGGTGCATGAGCTGCTGGCTCAGGGGGGCCCCGGCGCCGGACGGCTTCCTGCATCGAGCGCACGCGGGCTCTCCGGGAGGAACCGGATTCCGATCTACCAAACAGGGGGCGACGTCGTCGAAGGCAAGGCCAAGGGCGTTCGAAATTTCAAGCGGTCGCTCCCAATCGGCCCCCACACCTCAGCGGAGGAGATGACACGGCGAATCGACTCCGTGCTGGCGGCGCGTGATGCGATGGGACCGGACGGCAATCTGATGACCGATTGTGTCTCGCGCAACGGGACGGTCGACTGGGCGGTGGGACTGGCCGAACGGCTGCGTTCGGCCAACCTCTACTTCATGGAGGAACTGCTATCGCCAGACAACGTGTTTGGGTATGCCGAACTGGTCACGCGCATCGGCGGCGGGGGTCCCGGCTGGACCAAAATCGCGTGCGGTGAGCACGAGTACACCGAGCATGGCTTCGACGTGCTCATTCGGCTCAACTCGGCCGAAGTCCTGCAGCCGGACATCACCTGGTGCGGAGGCACGACTGCCGGTCGCCGGATTGCGGCGCTGGTAGAGGCGGCCGGACTCGAGATCATCCCCCATCGGGGTGGCAGCTCATGGGGGTTCCCGATCGCGCTCACATCCCCGAGTTGCACGATGGCCGAGAGTTTTCCGGCCGGGTCGACGATTCTCGACGCCATGTCTTGCACGGTGGAAAATGGGGAGGTCATCGCGCCGACCGGGGCGGGCTTCGGCACCACACTCACGGAAGCATTGGTCCTGGAACACCGGCTGACGGCTTGAGGTGCGGCGCAGCCGCTCACCCGGGTCTCGACGGAACGAGTACACGAAACCGACGCGAGCGGCGTATCCACAATGTATCTGCCGCCCCTACATACAGAGAGCAATGTCATGAAACGACTCACTATTCTCGGCACCCTGGTCGCGCTCGGCCTCGTCGCCACCATCAGCCGTCCGATTGCGCAAGGCAACGTCGCGGAGATCGAACAGGTGAAGGACAACCTGTACGTCATCACCGGCGGGGGCGGTAACACCGGCGCCTTCGTGACCGATGGCGGCGTGGTGCTGGTGGACACCAAGAACCCCGAATGGGGCAGCGCTATTCTCGACAAGGTCAGCACCGTCACCGACAAGAGGGTGACGATGATTATCAACACCCATACGCATGGAGACCATGTCGGCAGCAACATCGATTTCCAACTGCCCATCGAGTTCGTGGCCCACGCGAACACGAAGACCAACATGGAACGGATGCCCGCGTTCCAGTCCGCCAGCGGCAAGCAGTATCTGCCCAGCCGCACCTATACGGACCGGCTATCGGTGCTGAGCGGGGATGACCAGATCGACCTGTACTACTTCGGGCAGGCCCACACGAGCGGTGACACCATCGTGGTGTTCCCGGCTCTGGGCGTCGCGCACACAGGGGATATGTTCGCCTGGAAGGGTGTCCCGTACATCGACGTGAACAACGGCGGTAGCGGCGTCAGTTACCCAAACACGCTGCTGACGGCCGCCGACACCATCCCCGGCGTCGACACCGTGATTCCCGGCCACAGTCCGGTCATGACCTGGGCTGACTTCCGCGAATTCGGCGAATTCAACCGCGATTTTCTGGCGGCGGTTCAACGCGGCAAGGCCGAAGGCAAGACGGCGGCCCAGGCGGCCGCATCATTGAACCTGCCGGCCAGATATTCCAACTACGCGATGAGCCGCGGCACGCTGACCAGTGCGGAAGACAACGCCACCAAGATTTATGCGGAACTTGACCAGTAGCCAGACCGGAATGTCCGGCTCATCGGGTCAGGACGGTTCGACGGCGTCATCATAGTGGTCGCTCGTCTCGGGTGGGGCGATGTGATCCGTGCTCTGGTACGATGACTCGTCGACCAGAGACCGCAGCAGCGGTGACTCTCCGGGTGGAAACTGGCCAAAGCTCACGCCCAATGTGCGCGCGGCCACCACGGCCGAGCTATCGGGAGACACGCGTGAAATCTTGTTGACCGCGTCGTGAATCGGCACGTTGTTGACGTCCGGCGGATGGTAGGCCACCATCTGCCCGAACTGCTGCTGGAGCACGAGCCGCACCGCGTGCGCGCCGAATTGCGTCGCCAGCGCACGGTCAAAATTGGTTGGCGGCCCACCGCGCTGCAGATGTCCCAACACGACGACCCGGGTCTCGCGTTTGAGCCGTTCATGTAGCTGCCGGGCAACCACGTGCCCAATGCCCCCCAGGCGCACCTGGCCGACCACGCTGCTATCGGGGGTGGTGACGAGACCGCCACCCGGCAGTTCCGCGCCCTCAGCCACCACGATCAGCGAAAAACGCTTACCCGCGTTATCCCGCTCCAAGATTTTCTGGCAGACGTTCTCCCAGGTCCAAGGGATCTCAGGAATCAGAATGACGGACGCCGCACCGGCGATGCCCGCCTGCAGCGCAATCCAACCCGTGTGGCGCCCCATGACCTCGAGCACCATGATGCGTTCATGGCTCTCGGCCGTGGTGTGCAGTCGGTCCATAGCATCGGTCGCGCACGCCACGGCACTATCGAACCCGAACGTGAACGCCGTCGCCGACAGGTCGTTGTCGATGGTCTTCGGCACACCGACGACCGGAATACCGAATTCGTGAAACTGCTGGGCGACGGACAGCGAACCGTCACCACCGATGCAAATCAGCCCCATGATCCCAAGTTGGTCCATGGTGCGCTGGACGTCACGCAGCAGCTGGGGATCGAGCTCCAGCCGCTCGTCGATCCCGGAGCGTGCCGCAAACCGTCCTTTGTTGGTCGACCCGAGAATGGTGCCGCCACGACTGATGATGCCGGAGGTGTTCGTGGTGTCGAGCGCCACGTAGGTGACCGGGTCGACCAGCCCTTCGTAGCCTCGACGAAACCCGACGACATCAGCGTCAAGCCGCGCAGCCGACTTGACCGCGCCACGAATGACGGCGTTCAGCCCTGGGCAATCTCCGCCTGATGTCAGAATGCCGATTCGCGCCTTGCTCGTCCCCATCGCCGCTTCTCTCCTCTCCCCACGGTACACAGGTTTCGGAACCCGCGCCAGTCGTGCGAGGGGCGCGGACCGTGTTCATACGAACTCTCGCGCTCACAAGATTTGGGCCGAAACGCTGTAAACTCAGCGATTCCCATGGGCATCAAGGTCGCTATCAATCACCGGACGAGCTACACCTACGACAGGCTCGTCACGCTGTCACCCCACATCATCCGGCTCAGGCCTGCGCCGCATTGCCGTACGCCGGTGGTCAGCTACGCGATAGCCGCACAACCCTCGACACATTTTCTGAACTGGCAATAGGATCCCCATAGCAACTATCTCGCCCGGGTGGTGTTTCCAGAACGCACGCGACACCTGAGCGTGGAGGTCGATCTGGTCGCCGAGATGACGGTGATCAATCCGTTCGATTTCTTCCTCGAACCGTCGACCGAAGAGTTTCCATTCAGTTACGAGAAGTGGCTCGCGAAGGACCTGCGGCCGTACTTGAAGAAAGGTCGTAAAGGGCGCCGCCTCCGCAAGTTCGTCGACTCGGTCGATGTGCCCCCACGTCGCACCGTCGACTTTCTCGTCGCACTCAACCAGCGGGTGGCGCAGCACATCGACTACGTCATCCGCATGGAGCCAGGGGAACAGACCAGCGAAGAGACGCTGAAGCTTCGGAGCGGATCGTGTCGCGACAGTGCCTGGCTGCTGGTCCAAAGCCTGCGGCGTTTGGGTCTGGCCGCCCGATTCGTATCGGGCTACCTGATCCAGTTGGTCCCGGACCAGAAGCCGCTCGAGGGTCCAGAGGGTCCGCAGACCGACTTCACCGACCTCCACGCCTGGACCGAGGTCTACCTGCCGGGCGCCGGATGGGTGGGGCTCGATCCCACCTCTGGCATGTTCGCCGCGGAGGGTCATCTGCCGGTTGCGGCCACCGCCGACCCAACCGGCGTCGCGCCGATCAGTGGGAACGTGACCAAGGCAGAGGTCGAATTCCAACACACCATGACGGTGACCCGGTCGAGCTGCTGCAGATGGTCGTCAACGTGGTGCGGCTTCCTGGGCCGCCATGGTGACCTGACCGGCGCGCTCATCTGAACATTCCTCAGACGGCGCCATCCGGATCGGGACATCGCCTCAGACGACCCCCTCGTCGCGAAACCCCCGGACCTCTGCCTCGGTATACCCGGCCTCAGCCAGCACCTCATCGGTGTGCTGACCGAGGAGCGGCGGCGCGCCCTCGATTCGCCCGGGCGTGTCGCTCAACTCGATCGGCATCCCGATCATCCGGACGGTATCCGCGGTGGGATGTGGACGGTCTACCAACATGCCCCGTTCGACGAGTTGGGGGTTCGTGCACACCTCAGCCACATTGCGAATACGACCACACGGGACGCCGGCAGCGCCGAGCAGGTCGAGCCACTCCTGGACGGTGCGGGCCGCGGTCAACTCGACGATGACGGGTATCAGGGCCTCCCGATGCTTGACGCGATCAGGAGCGCGCGCGAAGCGGGAATCATCTCGAAGGTCTGGCCGCTCGATGGCGTCACAGTAGCGCCGCCAGAGGGAGTCGTTGGCGATGGCCAGATTCATCCATCCGTCCTTGGCGTGCAGCGTCTGATAGGGCGCGACCGAGGGATGGTCGTTACCCCGCCGGGTCGGACTCTCGCCCGACGCAAAGTAGTTGCCGGCGTTGTAGGTCAAGAGGGACGCCACGGCGTCGAGCATCGCGATCTTGACGTGCTGGCCCCGGCCGGTGGTCTGTCGAGCCAGTAATCCGAAGGTAATTCCCTGCGACGCCATCATCCCGGCGGTCAAATCGCCAATGGGGATACCGATACGGGTAGGCGGCCGGTCGGCCTCCCCCGTGAGATCCATCAATCCAGACTCTCCCTGCACGATCAGGTCGTAGCCGGGACGCACCGCATCGGGACCTGAATCGCCGAACCCGGAGATCGAGCAATAGATCATGCGAGGATGCCGAGCCGAGACCGTCTCATAATCGAAACCGAGTCGGGCCATCGCGCCTGGTCGAAAGTTCTCGATCAACACGTCGGCCCCTTCGAGCAGCCGCCACAGAATCGCCTTGCCGGCGTCGCTCTTGAGGTTGAGCGTGCAGCTCCGCTTGCTCCGATTGACTGACAGGTAGTACGGGGATTCGCCGCCAAGAAACGGAGGACCAAATGCCCGTGATTCGTCGCCCCGCCCGGGCTCCTCGATCTTAGTGACGTCGGCGCCCATGTCGCCGAGTTGCTGGGTGCAGAAAGGGCCCGCCACAACGCGGCTGAGGTCCACGATACGGATCCCGTCCAGGGGACGGGGGGCTGATTTCGCTGGCGCGGCTTGGTCAGACATCACTCTGATCAAGTATCACGCTCCGCCTCGCAGGCGGGCGGAGCCACGGACACGCCGCCCGCGACACCCGCCCCCCTGTGGCCGTCGACCCGCCGTCAGAACCGTGCGACGATGAACGCCGTGACGCCGTTCGCGGTCACTGGTCGATAGTGCACGTCGTTGTGCCGGTAGTACGCCACACCGCCTCGAGTGACACGCACAGCGCCGCGTGGCAGCACTCTCACGCTCGCACCGAGGGGTGGGGTGACGACGACAAAACCGCGGGTGTGGGGCCGATAGAACGTCCCGCCAACCGCGTGGTAGCGGACACCCTGGACCGTCACGTTCGCGTGTCCACGGGGCAACACCCGAACCACATGCCCGCGACGAGGGGTCTTGACGGTGACGCGACGCTAAGCCTGCGCGAGGTCTGAGGACCACAGCCCCAGCACGCCCGCGAGCACGAGTACCTTCAACATGCGGTAGTGGTTCGTTCGTGTCGTCACCATGGTCCGCCTCCCTACGCTGCTCGACCAGGGCACGCCGCCACTGGCCTTCTATAAGGGTTAGACCGAACCGCGCGGTGGGGGTTTAACCTCGATGCCACGAACGCGCCATGCTCTTGAGAAAGCTGAGCGCGGGTCTGGCGGGGCAAGCGAGGGGAGAGGCACCGCCGGTCCCGTTGGACCGACGGTCAGGGCCACACTACAGATTGGCGAGCGTCCCGGTGTTGAGCAGCCCGGTGCTGTCACCAAGCTCCTCTGACTGCACCCCAGCCTTGTCCAGCACGCTGAGCAGCAGATTCGCCATCGGGGTGTCCTCAGGGTAGGCAAGGTGGCGTCCTCCCTGAAGCCGACCACCACCGCCACCAGCCACCAGACACGGAAGGTTGGTGTGCTCGTGGAGGTTGCCGTTTCCGATACCTCCGCCGTAGACGATCATCGAATGGTCGAGCAGGGTGCCGTCGCCGTCCGGGGTGTTTCGGAGCTTCTCGAGGAAGTGCCCCAGCAACGTGATGTGGTATGTGTCGATCTTGGCCTTGCGTGCGATGAAGTCCGGGTCGTTCCGGTGATGCGACACGGTGTGGTGCTGGTCCGGTACGCCGATCTGCGGGAAGCTGCGCGGACTCGTCTCGCGAGCCATCATCATGGTCCCCACGCGGGTGACGTCAGCCTGGTAGGCCAGCGCCATCAGGTCGAACATCTGCTTCGCGTACTCACCGAAGTCATCCGGGATATCGATCGGTCGGTCGGGCAGGTCGATCTCCGCCTGGTCGCCCCGAGCTTCCGAACGCCCGATGCGTTGCTCGAGATCCCGAACGGAGTCGAGGTATTCACTCAGCTTGTTCCGGTCCGATGTCCCAAGCGTGCGCTCGAGGCTGAGCGCCTCCTGGGTCACGGAATCGAGAATGCTCCCGGTCTGACGCACCTGCGCCTTTCGGTCCGCCGCGCTGCCACCGTCGCCAAACAGCCGCTCGAACACGACCCGGGGATGCGGCTCCATCTCGAGCGGCGTCGTCGGATCCCGCCACGAGATCGTGTTCGAGTAGAAACAGTCACCCGAGTCGCAGGAAATGGCGGTCGGTTTCTCGAGCACGAGTTCGAGCGACGGGAGGGGCGTGAACTGCCCCAACGCGCGGGCGGCAATTTGGTCCGCGGTCGTCCCCAACTGGATAGCGGTCGGCCCGATACGGCCGCGGCGCTCCCACGCGTGGACACCGCTCAACCAGACCGCTGTCGCACGGGGATGGTCGCCGTTGCCGTCGCCGAACGAGTCGGCCTGCCGGTGGGCGAGCCCACTCAACACCAACAACTGGTCCCGGTACGCCGCGAGCGGACCCAAGGTCGGAGACAACTGGAAACCAGCGCCGGTGGTGGCGGGCACCCAACTCTCTTGGATGACGCCGTTCGGCACGTAGACGAAGCCGAGGCGACGAGCCGGCGTGGCGGCAGTCTGAGCCAGCGCGGTCGCGGCCGGCACCATCGCCTCCAACAGCGGCAGCGCCAGGCTGGCGCCCATGCCACGCAGGAACGTCCGTCGGGGCAACGCCATTTTGGTGATGAACATCTACTGAGCCTTCCTCATCTGGAACGGAGTGCTATGGACGATGCCACTCACGACCGACGCAAATCGGTAATCGTCCCGCCCGGCATCCCGCACGATCGCGCGAATGGTCGGGGCGTCAAAGTGATCGACCCCGCGCCCAAGCGCGTAGGTCAACAGTTTCTCGGTCATGGTGGTCGTGAACTGTTCGGGCGACTTCACGAGCTCGGCCCGCAGGCCCGCCGGTCCATCGAACCGGGTCCCGTTCGGTAGAAGACCAGAGGCATCGATCGGAAGATTCGATTCGCCCCGGTCTCTCCAGCGCCCGATCGCATCGAAATTCTCAAGCGCAAAACCGAGCGGGTCCATCTGTGAGTGGCAACTGGCGCACGCGGGGTTGACCCGGTGCTGCTCCATCGCCTCTCGCATGGACCGTGGCTGCCCGTCATCGGTGGTGGCGTCCAAGGAGGGCACGTCCGGGGGCGGTGGCGGCGGTGGCGATGACAGCAGGTTCTCGAGAATCCACTTTCCCCGAAGCACCGGTGATGTGCGCGTGCCGTAGGAGGTCAGCGTCAAGATACTGCCCTGCCCGAGCAACCCGCGTCGACGACTGTCGTCCAGATCGACTCGGCGAAAGTGACTCCCGTAGACGTGAGGAATGCCGTAGTGTTTGGCCAACCGCTCGTTGACGAACGTATGGTTCGCCGTCAGCAGATCCAGGACACTCCGATCGTCGCGCAACACACTGTCGACGAACAGCTCGGTCTCGGTCCGAAACGCCTGCCGCAGATTCTCGTCGAAACCGGGGAAGAAACCGGCGTCCGGTTCCTTCGCGTCAACGTCACGAAGAAACAGCCACTGCTCGGCAAAGTTCGTCACTAGGGCTGTTGACCGGGGGTCAGCCAACATACGGCGCACCTCACGGTCGAGCACGGCCGGGTCCCGCAACTCGCCTCGCGTCGCGACGTCGAGCAAGGCGTCGTCAGGGATGCTGCTCCACAGGAAAAACGACAGGCGGGACGCGAGCTCTAGATCGCTGACCTTATAGACATCGCCGGCCATCGCCCCATCCGGGTTCCGCTCGATGCGGAAGAGAAACTCGGGACTCACGAGCACGCGCTCGATCGCCCGCTGTATGCCCCGTTCAAAGCCACCCTCAATGCGACCCTGCGCATAGAACTGCAGTAGACGACCGAGGTCGTCCTCGGTCACCGGACGCCGGTAGGCGCGCCGCGCCAGTGTCGACAGAATGGTGCGCGCGCAGGTTGATGCCTCCACATCAGATGCCGCGGCGCCAGGCCGACACTGAAAAATCTGCCGTCGGCTCGGTGTGTCGCCGGCCCCGTCGGCACCGTACGGCCCGCTGATGATCACGCTGGCAATGGACGGCTGCCGACTGCGCGACCGGTAGGCGCGCACGGTGCGCTCGGGCAGCGCGCCACTCTTTGGCATGAACGACACCGCCACATCGCGCGGCCCCGCGCGCAGCGGCACCCGCACGTCCACGTCGGGATCGGCATCGAACGTAAACACGCCGCTGGCCGTACGCTTCGGCGGCGTCAGCCCCACGGTAAACAGGTGGACCCGCTCGCCATCGATACTGATTTCCCCGTCGTGCGCCTCACGCGCCGCCCCGGTGAATTGGACCGTGATGACATATTCCCCATCGAGCGGGAGGTGACTCTGGACGCGCGTGCCACCCCGGGTCCCGAGCGGCAGCCCCGGCACGTGGCGGTCCTGCACCAGGTCGCGATCCAGTTGGTACGTGTCGACGATCGGCAACATGGTCGGATCGCCAACCGCCAGCCGGCTGATCTTGCGCGCCGCCGCCAGGTACCGCTCCATCAATGTGGGCGACACGAACAGCAGGTCGGCCAGATTGTCAAAGCCGCTCGTCGCGTTGTCGGCCGGCAGCATGACCGCAATGTCCAGTTCCTTCGGCAAATGGTCGAGGGCCAGCAGGTCGCGCACGGCGTGTTGGTACTCGGTGCGGCTGAGCCGGTGCAGCGCAGGGCGACGACCGGGGTCCGGCGCGACGGCGGCCGCGCGGTCGAGCGCACCCTCCAGCCACCCCGCGACGGCGTCGATCGTGGCGTCGTCAGGGCGCGGCCGGCCGGTTGGGGGCATCGCGCCCACACGTAACTTCCGTACGACCGATTCCCACGCGTCGGGGTGCGAGCCGATCTGGGAAAGGTCGAGGGCGTCCAGCGCAAGTCCCGCGGCCCGCAGCTGCGTCACCATCGCCGACGGTGCGGCTCCGCTGCCATCGACCACCTGCGCGTTGTGACACGTAACGCAATACTGGTCGAGGACCCCCTCCACCACGGTATCGGTCATCGGTGCCGTCGTCGTCGTCGCCGCGACGCTGGTCGGGGCCTGCCCCGGTGCGGCAGCCACGCGAACACTGAACCCGACCGCCAGCAGCACCGCGGATAGACAGCACGCCCATTTGTATTGCATTGGAACCTTGTTAATACGCTTCGCGCGACGTCTTGTCAACATTGGCCCGGGGCCGGTATATAGTGTGGCCACGCAAGACAGAGCGCCAACGAGGATGATTGGATGATGGACGGACGCCCACACCGGCGGCAATTGACCGTATTCGTCTGGGCCGCAGGGTTCGCAGTGTACGCGCCCCTTGCCATCGCGCAGTCCAGCGGACCCGGTCTGATCGACGTCGTCAGGCACGCGGAGCGTGGGGCGTCGCGTGCGGCCGTTGAGGAGCGGCTGCGCGCCGGCGCGGACGTCAACGGGGCCGAACCGGACGGCACCACCGCGCTGCACTGGGCGATTCAACGCGACCACCAGGATGTCGCACACGCGCTCCTTGACGCTGGCGCCGCCGTCGACGCCACCAACAGATACGGAGTCACGCCTCTGGCCTTGGCCGCCACCAACGGCAGCGCGCCTCTGGTCAACACATTACTGAAAGCGGGCGCCCGGCCGGACACACCGAGCCCCGGCGGCGACACACCGCTGATGCTGGCGGCGCGAACCGGCCGGCTTGACGTCCTCCGTCTGCTGCTCGACGCCGGCGCCGATGTGGATGCGACGGAACAGTGGAGGGGCCAGACGGCCCTGATGTGGGCCGCCGCCGAGGGTCACGGAGACATCGTCACTGCACTCGTGGCGGCCGGCGCGTGGGTAGAAACGCGCTCCTGGAGCGACGTGTCGCCGTTGCTGTTCGCGGTGCGCGAGGGACACACGAGCTCGGTGCAAGCCTTGTTGGCGGCCGGCGCCGATGTGAATGCGCCCGGAGACGGCGACACGAGTCCGCTGGGTCTGGCCGTCATCAATGCGCACTACGAACTGGCCGCGCTGCTCCTGAACGCCGGCGGCGATCCAAACGCCGGCGATCCCCGCGGCTCGGTGCTGCACGCCCTGGCTTGGATGCGGCGACCGGGAGCCGGGCGTCCTCCTATCCCAACCGGCACACTGGATAGTCTCGACCTCACCCGGGCCCTGCTTGAAGCCGGCGCTGACCCCAACCGACAGGTGCGCTGGAATGAGATTCGGTTCCAGGTGGACCTTGGCATCGTCAGGCCACCGCCGAGTATCTCCACCGGCCGTAGCTTCCTGAGCTTCGTCGGCGCGACGCCGTTCTACCTGGCCGCGAAGCATGCCGACGACGAACTGATGCGGCTGCTGGTCGAGCACGGCGCCGACCCGCTGACCCCGACCGACCAGCAGGTCACGCCGCTGATGGCAGCCGCGGGGGTCGGTTTTTGGGACGGAGAGAGCCCGGGGCCAGTGAATGGCACACCTGAAGCGACGCGACTCGAGGCCGTGCGCCTGGCGGTGGAACTCGGAAACGACATCCACGCCGTGACCGACTTCGGCCCAACGGAGCTCGAGGGCGACGGCCGGACGCTGCTGCTTCGGCATCCGCCCAATCTCGGCACGTTCGATCCGCAGCGCGATCGCGGCGATATGCGCTGGAGCGGCAGTACCGCGCTGCACGGTGCCGCCATGATCGGCTCGAACCTCGTGGTGCAATACCTGCTGGACCAAGGCGCGGATATCAACGCCCAAACCGCACTCGGATGGACACCGCTCATGGTGGCCGAAGGGGTGTTTGTGGCGAACACCGAAAAGGCGTGGCCGGCCACGGTCGCGCTGCTACGCGAACGGGGCGGCCGCTCCGACTGAGTACGCAACACAGAGGGACACCATGCGAAGGACCTACGGACTCGTTGTCGCAGTCGCGCTAGCCGCCGTCTGGGTGGGCATGACGCAGGACCATTCGGTCGCGGCCCAAGCCGACGATGGGGTGATCACCGGCACGGTCACCAGCGGCGACGGAGCCGAAGCGGGCGTCTGGGTCATTGCCGAAACCGATGACCTCGAGACCGTGTTCCGCAAAATCGTCGTCACCGACGACGCCGGAAAATTCTTGATGCCGGAGATGCCGGGCGCCGGCTACGACGTCTGGGTACGAGGCTACGGCCTGCTCGACTCATCGCCCGTCACGGCCCGACCTGGGGCAGATCTGCAATTGGCGGCGACCGTGGCGCCGACGCCCCAAGAGGCGGCACAGGTGTACCCGTCGAACTACTGGCTCGCGCTGATAGACCTGCCGGGCGCCCACGAATTCCCAGGCACGGGAGAGGCCGGGAATGGCATCAACGAGCGCCTGCAGGATCAGAGCGAGTGGATCAACGTGTTGAAGGGCTGCCAGCGGTGTCACCAGGTCGGCAGCGAGCGCACCCGCGTCGTGCCGGACCTGGACCAGTTCGACTCGACCGTGGCCGCGTGGGAGGACCGCACGCAGCGTGGTCAACGCGGCTCGCTGATGAACAGCTTCATCACCCAGTTTGGACGACAGCGCGGTCTGCAGATGGTGGCAAACTGGAGCGACCGCATCGCCGCAGGCGCCGTCCCGCCGGTACCGCCGCGCCCGTCCGGGATCGAGCGAAACGTGGTGTTGACCATGTGGAACTGGGGCGACAACGTCGCCTTCGTCCACGACGAGATCGCGACCGACAAGCGCAACCCGCGGGTAAACGCCAACGGTCCCATCTACGGGGTCGACATCGGCAACGACTTCTTGCTGATCACGGATACCGAAGAGCACCAGTCCACCATGCTCAAGATCCCGCTCCGGGCGGAACGGTCGACGGTGCCCTCCATGTTCACGACCGAAGGCTTCGCGCCATGGCGTGACTTTGGCGAAGAAGCGGTCTGGAACGACCCCGCCAATCCACACAACCCGATGCTCGATGCTGAGGGACGGGTCTGGCTCACCACGCGCGTGCGGGCACCGGACAACCCCGCATGGTGCAAGGAGGGGTCTGACAACCCGTACGCCCAGAACTTCCCGATCAACCGATCGGGGCGGCATACCGGCTACTTCGACCCCGAGGCCCAGAAGTTCGTGTTGATAGACACCTGCTTCGGCACTCATCACCTGCAGTTCGCCGAAGACGACAGCGACACGCTCTATTTCAGCGGCGGCGGCCAGGTCGTTGGCTGGCTAGACACGAAGATGTACGACGAGACCGGCGATGAGCGGGCCTCGCAAGGCTGGTGCCCAACGGTGCTCGACACCAACGGAGACGGCTCAATCACCACGCCGTGGAATGAGCCGGCACGTCGCGGCGAAGAGGCCGACTTCGACCCTGCGCTGGACACCCGGATCAACGCGGGAGCCTACGGCGTGATCACGAACCCGGTGGACGACGCCGTCTGGGTCGTGTCGGACGATTATCCCGGGAAACTCGTCAGGCTGGATCCGGGCGACAACCCGCCCGAGACCTGCATCAGCGAGCTGTACACCGTGCCCGCAGAACACGGCTACCGCACACGCGGGCTCGATGTCGACCGCAACGGCGTCCTGTGGGCCGCGCTGGCTGGCAGCAGCCACTTCGCGAGCTTCGACCGTTCGAAGTGCTCGGTGTTCAACGGTCCGACGGTGCGCGACGGCCGCCAGTGCGACGAAGGCTGGGAGTTCTTCAAGGCCCCGGGCCCCAACTTCAAGGGGACCGACATCGGCACCGACTTCCACTATTACAACTGGGTCGACCAGTTCAATACACTCGGCTTGGGTGAGAACGTGCCGATAGCCAACGGGTCCAGTTCTGATTCGCTGCTCGCCTTGATGCCGGACACGAAAGAGTGGGTAGTGATGCGCGTCCCGTACCCGCAGGGCTTCCACAGCCGAGGCGTGGACGGACGTATCGACGACCCGAACGGCGGCTGGAAGGGACGCGGTCTCTACGCGACCTATGGGGCCGATGCCGCGTGGCATGTCGAAGGCGGCCCGGTGGAGCCTGGGAACCTGGTGAAATTCCAGATTCGGCCGCACCCACTGGCGAACTGAGGCACAGGGCCGCGGCACCGAACGCGGGCACGGGGGGGCACCATCGTCCGGTACACCCCAGTCGCGGTCCGCCGTCGTTTCGTGCAACGTCTGGCCGGCGCTGTCGTCTAACAGCCCGAAGCTCGCATGCACACCCTCTCCCTCCAACGCGCGATTCGTGCGCTGTTTCGGTCCCCTTTCGTCACCATTGTCGCCATAGCGTCGCTTGCCCTGGGCATCGGCGCAAACGTAGCCATCTTCTCGCTGTTCGAACAATTTCTCCTTCGGCCGCTGCCGGTTCAAGACGCGCAAGATCTGGTCAACCTGGCCGCGCCTGGACCCAAGCCCGGGTCCACATCCTGCAACCAGGCTGGCGGCTGCGACGAGGTCTTCAGCTACCCGATGTTCCGCGATCTCCAGCGTGAACAGACTCCCTTTACGGAGATCGCGGCGCACGTACGTTTCGGCACGAACCTGGCCTACGGCGGCGAAACGATCTCCGCCGGCGGCGAGCTGGTGTCTGGGAGCTACTTCCCCGTGTTGGGCCTTCAGCCGGCCCTGGGCCGGCTCCTCGGCCCTGCCGACGATCGGGTCATCGGTGAGTCGCCCGTGGTGGTGTTGAGCCATCACTACTGGCGGTCGCGTCTGGACGAAGATCCCGACGTCATCAACGACACCTTGATCGTCAACGGACAGGCATTGACCATCGTCGGGGTGGCGCCGCCCGACTTCACCGGCACCACCCTCGGGAACCGGCCGTTCATCTTTGTTCCTCTGACGCTCAGGGCGCGCCTCGGGGCCAACGACGCCTTCGAGGCGCGGCGCAGCTACTGGCTGTATCTGTTTGGTCGGCTCAATCCGGACACCTCGCTGGCGCAGGCGCAAACCGCCGTGAATGTCCCGTACGGCGCCATCATCAACGATGTCGAAGCCCCGCTCCAAGAGGGCATGAGCGAACGAACGCTCGCCCGGTTTCGGACACGCACGGTCACACTCGCGGACGGCGCACGGGGCCAGAGCAGCCTTGACGATGACGCGCAGGCCCCACTCCTGCTCATGTTCGGCGTAACCGCGATCGTGCTCATCATCGCCTGCTCGAACATCGCAAACCTGTTGCTGGCCCGCGGCGCCACCCGCGAAGCGGAGATGGCCGTGCGTCTGTCGCTCGGCGCGAACCGCAGCCAACTCGTCGGTCAGCTCCTGCTCGAAGCGTGTGTCCTCGCATCACTCGGTGCCGTGGCTGGCCTCGTGGCGGCGCAATGGACCCTGACCCTGATCATGTCGTTCCTGCCAGCCCGAGCAGCAGGTACGCTCGCGAGCTTCGGCGTCGCGTCGTTCGTGTTCACGGGCGGCCTCGCGCTGGTCACGGGTCTCCTGTTCGGTCTATTTCCCGCGTGGCAAAGTACCCGTCCCCACCTGGCCACGTCGTTGAAGCAACAGGCGGGGCAACCGTCGGGGTCACGGACCGCCGCACGCTTCCGAACGACGCTCGCCACGGTGCAAATCGGACTCTCGATGGTGTTGCTCGTCTCGGCCGGGCTCTTCACCATGAGCCTGTACAACGTGAGCCGAGTCGAACTGGGCCTCGACGTCAACCAGCTGGTGACGTTCAGCGTGTCGCCGAACCTGAACGGCTACACACCCGAACAAACGCAGGCGTTGGTCGTCCGGCTCGAAGACGAGCTGCGCACGGTCCCAGGCGCCACCCACGTGACCGCCTCGAGAGTGCCACTGCTGGCAGGCAGCAACTGGGGTAGTAGCGTGCGCGTGGAGGGGTTTGAAGCCGGGCCAGACACCGATACCGGCTCGCGCTTCAACGAAGTGGGACCTGGCTATTTCAGAACCATGGGGATGGCACTGCTGGCCGGACGCGAATTTACCGCAGCCGATGCGGGCGACGCACCCAAGGTCGCCATCGTCAACCGACGCTTTGCCGAAAAATTCGGCCTTGGCCAGGACGCCGTCGGCAAGTGGATGTCCAGCGACGGCCGAGACGCGGAGCTCGATACGCTAATCGTCGGTCTGTCGCAGGACGCGAAATACAGTCAGGTCAGGGGAGAGATCCCGCCGCTGTTTTTTCGGCCCTATCGCCAGAATGAGAATATCAGGTCCATGTTTTTCTACGTCCGCGCGGCAACGAACGGCGAGCAACTCCTCTCGGCGCTGCCCCGCGTGGTCAGTCGGATCGACCCGAACCTGCCGGTCGAGCACCTGCGCACGATGGAAGCCCAGGTGCTGGACAACGTCGCCGCCGACCGCGCCATCGGGATACTGTCGGCCGCGTTCGCCAGCTTGGCCACGCTGTTGGCCGCCGTCGGCCTGTATGGGGTGCTCGCCTACGCGGTGGCGCAACGCACTCGAGAAATCGGACTACGCATGGCGCTGGGCGCCGACGCCGGTACGGTGCGGAGGCTCGTGATGCGACAGGTAGTCCGCATGACGCTCATCGGCGGCGTCACCGGGCTAGTGGCGGCGGGCGCCCTGGGTCGCGCAGCCAGATCCCTCCTGTTCGAGGTGCAAGACTCGGACCCCCGCGTCATGATCGGGGCCGCCGTCGCGCTGACGGTTGTCGCGCTCAGCGCCGGCGCCTTGCCGGCGTGGCGTGCCTCGCGCGTCGAGCCAATGATCGCCCTTCGCCACGAGTGAACGGGCGCAACCAAGACCCAACCAAGTGCCACGAACCCAGCGTCGGGGAGACATCCTGGATCGTGTCGATAGGCTTTGCGAATGACCGCCAACGCCGTCCGGGCTGAGCTACGGTCCCTCTCCGATCCCGAAAAGGCAGCCTTCTACCCCCGCTTCTTCAAAGCCGGGCCAGGCGAATACGCTGAAGGGGACCGGTTTCTGGGGGTGACGGTCCCGAGGCAGCGCAAGATCGCGCAGCACTACAGGTCGCTCCCGCTGCGGTCGGTTCGCGGCCTGCTGCGGGATCCGTTTCACGAGTGCCGGCTGACAGCGCTTCTCATCCTCGTCCTCCAGTTCGAGCGGGGTGCGGACGCCGAGCGCGAGCGCACCGTCCGCTTCTATCTCGAGCACCTCGACTTCGTGAACAACTGGGATCTGGTCGACGCTTCGGCGCACAAGATCTTGGGCGCGTGGCTCGAGAGCCGTGACCGCGCTGTCCTGTACACGCATGCCTCGAGCGGGCACCTCTGGCGCCAGCGCGTCGCCATGATCGCGACCTATCACTTCATCAAGCGCAACGACTTCGAGGACACGCTCGCGCTTGCCGCTCAGCTCCGCGATCACGAGCACGATCTGATCCACAAGGCCGTGGGCTGGATGCTGCGCGAGGTCGGCAACCGCGACCGGGCCGTCGAAGAGACGTTCCTAGCGAAACACTATCGCCACATGCCGCGAACGATGCTGCGCTACGCGATCGAAAAATTCGAGCCGACTCACCGGAAGGCCTATCTGGCTGGAACATTGGCCACGCTCGCCGTCTGTCTCCTGTTATCGACCTCGGTCGCCGCTCAGCAGGAGTCGTCAGCAGCCAGCGGACCGGGCTTCACCAGCGAACAAGCCACCGCCGGTCGAGCTGAATTCGAACGCGCCTGCGCCCCCTGCCACGCGCCAACCGATGGCGCCGAGCGGAGGGCCCCGCCGCTGAGTGGCCCGAGCTTTCGTAGCAAGTGGGGAGACCGACGAGTGCGCGACCTGTTCGTGCGCATGCGCGACGGGATGCCGCCCATGGGCGTGCGTCCGCGCGGTGACGCCTACGCCAACATCCTCGCATTTCTCCTGCGAGACAACGGGCGGCTGGCTGGAGTCGCGCCGCTCGACCCGTTGAGCTACGACCGGCTGGCGTTGTCAGCCCCCACCGTACGCTAGCCACCCGCCCGATGCGCTCGGGATCGCTAGAGGCCGAAGCCGAGACGATTCTCTCGCATCATGATCGGGTGTGGTCCCTTCATGATGAGTCGTGACGTGATCTGGTCGAGCGATGCCGTCCGCGTCTGCCGCATGGCGAAGGTCAGCTCGTTGTGAAGCAGTTCGATCACCTTGGCGGTCCCGTCTTCTCCGAAGGCACCCAGTCCCCAGACATAGGGCCGGCCGATGCCAACGGCATCCGCGCCGAGCGCCAGTGCTTTGAAGATGTCCGTGCCCCGTCGGACGCCGCTGTCGATGAGCACCGGCACGCGGCCACGCACCGCCAGCACCACCTCGGGCAATGAGTCGATCGTCGCCCAGCCGCTGTTGTCAGCCCGGCCGCCGTGGTTCGACACGCAGATGCCATCGGCCCCGTTCTCCACCGCGAGTTCCGCCTCTTCGGCGGTCACGATGCCCTTGAGGACGAGCTTCATCTGGGTCGCGTCTTTCAACCGCTTCACATAGTCCCAATCGTAGGGGTAGGTCTCTCCGCGCGGCCCGTCCAGCCCCTTCGTCATCACCCGCTCATTCTCTGGCCGATGGTTGTGGCACTGCTGGCACAGAGCGCCCTGGTAGCCTTCTGGATGCAACGCCCGACGATGCATCTCACGGTTGCTGCCCCCGAACATATCGAGGGTCCAGACCAGCACCTGGCACCCGGCCGACTCGACCCGCTCAATCACCCGCTTGTTCAGGTTGAAGTCCGGGTCGGTGTAGATCTGATACCAGTGGGGCCCACCCCGCGCTTCGGCAATCGCGTCGTATGACTGAGAACTCCGATGCGACTGCATTTGAAGAACGCCGTGCGTCGCGGCGGCCCGTGCGACCCCGGACTCGCCCTCGGTGTGATACGCCTCGAGACTGGACACTGGACACAGGAACAACGGCGACTCATAGCGAGTGCCGAACAACTCCACCGACAGGTCCGGTGTATCCGCGTCTGGTCCGAGCCGCCGGGCTCGCATCTGGAGGCGCGTGAACCCTTCCCGGTTGGCCCAGCGGGTCTCGAAGTCATCCACGCCAACATGCAGGTAGCTCCAATGCTCCGCCAAGGTGTTGGCGTGAGTCACCCGCTCGAAGTCCCACACGTTGAACGCGTCGTCGGCCGACGTAATCATCTGTCCGTCGACCTGCTCGCGCATGATGTCCCGGGCCTGTCCCTCGGGCACCTGTCCCAGACGCGGCGAGGCCGGTGACGGTGGCAGCTCCAGGCCACACCCAGAGCAACGCAGAGGCGCCGATGGGATCGCGCGTCGCTCCGCCTCCCGCGCCAGCGCGTCCTGCCAGCTGGCTGGTAGCCCCGATGCCGCCAAGCCCAAGAATGGGCTCGCGGCCAGCAGCTTGAACAACTTGCGACGGCTTTCGCCGTCAGCCGGAAGATGTCGATCTAATTCTTGTCGGATCACTGACTGAGCTCCTAAGGGCAATGCGAGGCTTACGGCCTCACTCTCACGTATTTCTGGATTCGCCGCGGCGCCGGTTCCCCGCCGTAGATATTGCCATCGCGATCGACCGCGACGAACTCCGCGCCGTTCCCCGTGGTGCTCCGCGGGTCCCCCCACGGATACAGGATGAACTCGGTCACCCAACCGGTCTCGACGTCGCCGATGCGAATCCCCATCTCCCAGCCCGGGTTCTGGACGTCGTCCGACTCGGAATCCGCGACATAGATCCGCCCGTGCTGATCGAAATAGATCCCGCTCGGACGGCCGAACTGGTTCCACTGCGCCAGGTACTCCCCCTCCTGGTCGAAGATCTGGACTCGATTGTTGGACCGGTCGGCGACATAGACCTTTCCGTCGTTGTCGATCGCGATCGCGTGGAGACCGCGGAACTCGCCTGGACCATAGCCGGTCTGGCCCCACTCCTTGAGGTAGGTCCCGTCCTTGGAGAACTTCACCACGCGATTGTTGGTGATGGCCGGTCCGTGTCCATCGGCCACGAAGATGTCACCGTTGTCGGCCACGGCGACGTCGGCCGGCGACGTGAAGTGATCGGGGCCCAACCCCGCTTTGCCCGGTGTGCCCAGCGTCATGAGCAGCTCTCCGGTGGGACTGAACTTGATGACTTGATGGCCCCGTGTACCCTCCGGCGTCAGGCTCTCGAATACCGCGTCGGTCACCCACACGTTGCCGTCCGGGTCGACATCGATGCCATGCGGCCAGATGAACAGGCCGCCGCCAAAGCTCTCGACCACCTCACCGTCCATGTTGAACTTGATAATCGGGTCGAGGTCCGAGTCGAGACATTCGTTCCCAAAGCGTTCCGGCGCAGTTGCGTCGCACCGGATGACCGCCCACAGAAACTCTCCCGCATCATCCATCGTCACGCCGCCAACCGCGCCCATCGGGCGACCGTCTGGCAGCGTGGCCCACTCGTCCACCTGTCGGTAGGGATTGGGCAGAACCTGCGCCCCCGCGTCGGCCGCACCGAGCGTCAACAGCCCAGCCAGGGTCGCCACCGCCGCCGTCCGAAATACAGTGCTCGTCATAGATTCATCGCGGGAGTGTCTCCGTCGATCAGGAGTTCGGGCTCCAGGCAGGGCGCTCGGAATTACCGCTCTACCTTTACCAGCAGCTTGCCGTGGTTCTCGCCGCGATACAGCATCTGCAAGGCGGCCGGCGCCTGTGCAATGCCAGCGAGCACGTGTTCACGGCTGACGATCTGTCCTCCGTCGATCCAGGCGGTCAATTGGGCCACGGCCTCGCCAAATCTGTCCTTGAAGTCATGGACCAGCAACCCGCTCATCCGCGCCCGCGCGACCAGGAGCTGGCGATGGACCCGAGGTCCGTCGGGCACCGGGTCCCATTCCTGAACGCTGGCCGTGCCGCACACCGTGATCCGCGCGCCGAGCGCGAGGTGGCGAAACACGGCATCGCTCGTCGGCCCGCAGGTATTGTCGAAGTACACATCGATCCCATCGGGGCAGCACGCATCCAGGTCGGCATCGAGATCCGGTGAGTGCTTGTAGTCAATGGCGTGGTCGTATCCGAACTCCTCCGCACACTGGCGGACCTTGTCTGGACCGCCCGTGATCCCAACGGTCCGGCACCCGCGGAGTTTGGCGATCTGCCCGACACACGAACCGACGGACCCGGCCGCCGTCGACACCACCACCGTCTCTCCGGCCTGTGGCGTGCACAGATCGAGCAGCCCAAAGTAGGCTGTCAGGCCCTGCACACCGAGGACACCGAGCGCGCGCGACATCTCCTCGCCGGAGGCCAGCGTCCGCATCACGTTCCGGCCGTCGCTGACAGCGAAACGCTGCCACCCAAACGTGCCGCTCACACGGTCGCCGACCTTGTACTCAGCGTGACGGGATTCGACAACCTCGCCAACGGCGTTGGCGCGCATCACGGCTCCAACCGGCACGGGCGGAGAGTAGTTCGCCGCCTCATTCACCCAACCCCGCATCGCGGGATCGACCGACAGATAGGCATTGTGCACCAGGAATTGGCCGTCCTGTAGCGCGGCGACGGGCCGGGTCACCACGTCGAAGAACTCTGGCCCGGGCACGCCGACCGGTCGTGCCTTCAACAGTACACAGGTGTTCTCACCCACGCGTGCTGCACCCTCCATCAGCAGGCTTCAAAGAGGCCGGCGGCGCCCATGCCCTTACCGACGCACATCGACACGAGCCCGAGCTTCTTGTCGCGACGCTTGAGCTCGCGGAGGAGCAGTCCGGTGAGCCGCGCGCCGGTCATGCCAAAAGGGTGCCCGATGGCGATCGAACCGCCGTTGACGTTGTAAATTTCGTTGTCGATGCCGAGCGTGTCCCGGCAATACAGACACTGTGAGGCGAAGGCTTCATTGAGCTCGACGAGGTCGATGTCGTTCAGAGACAGGTTCTTGTACTTGAGCAGCTTCGGGATGGCGAATACCGGTCCAATTCCCATCTCGTCAGGCTCGCACCCAGCCACGGCGAAGCCGCGGAAGTAGGCCATCGGCTCGACACCGAGCTGCTCGGCCCGCTGTTCAGACATCAGCAACGCCATGGACGCGCCATCGGACAGCTGGGAGGAGTTGCCGGCGGTCACGCTGCCATCCTCTTCGAAGGCCGGCCGCAGCTTGGCCAGCCCCTCCAGGGTCGTCGTCGGGCGGTTGCACTCGTCCCTGTCTACCGTGCCATCGACGATCTCCGTCGCCTTCGTCACCTTGTTGACCACCTTGCGCCACTTCACGTGCATCGGCGCAATCTCCTCGCCGATCTTGCCCGCTTCCTGTGCGGCGGCGTAGCGCTGCTGGCTCTGCAGGGCATACTCGTCCTGCGCCTCCCGGCTGATGTGGTACCGACGGGCCACGACCTCGGCGGTGTTGCCCATCGCCATGTAGATCTCCGGCTTCTCCTCAAGCAGTCGAGGATTTTCGTCGAATTCGGCAGGGGTCCCGCGCCCGAGCCCCGTGATCGACTCGACGCCACCGGCCAGGGCAATCTCGGCGCATCCGCTCGCGACCTGCGTCGCCGCCATGGCAATCGAATTGAGGCCCGAGGAACAGGCGCGGCTGATGGTGGTGGCAGGCACTGTAATCGGGAGCGTCGACAGAGCCACCGCGTAGCGCCCCAGGTTCGCCGACTGTTCACCGGTCTGACGCCCCACCCCGACGATGACGTCGTCGACCTCGCCCGGGTCGACGGTCGGATTACGTTCGAGCAGGGCATCGATGCAATGGGCGACGAGGTCATCCCCGCGGGTGAGGTTGAAGGTTCCCCGGTGCGCCTTGGCGAGACCGGTGCGAATACTGTCGACAACAACGACCTGACTCATAAG
>CAWWAF010000038.1:0-31154 GCA_963934795.1 uncultured bacterium | reverse complement strand
GATCGATGGGGTGATTCGATTGCCCTCTGGGTTGGTCACGACAACCGGTTCGCCGGCTTCCATTACTGCCACCACAGAGTTGGTCGTCCCCAGATCGATTCCGATTACCTTGCCCATAACACCATTTCCTGAAAGAGTTTAAGGAGTGTCTCCCGTCACCGGTGGCACCTCATCTAATGCTAACTAAAGTATAAAATATGAGTCTTCATATGTCAATTATTGCGAACCATTTGGCACATAATGGACCCAAAGGCTGCGGTAGAATACTGGGGTCTACGCCGTGTCTCGGGCTAGGAGTGCAATGTCATGGGCCTCTCAAGGAATCCGTTCGCCGGACAAGCCAAGGTCGTCTTCACACTCGTGGTAGCGGCCCTCGCCGGAGGCATCGGCGGCGTGATGTTCGCCTACTCGCCGGACCTTCCTGAAGTCGCAACCCTGGACGACTATGCACCGGGCACCATTACGCGTGTCTACGCCGTCGGCGGCGAGGAGATAGGCCAGTTTGCCACTGAGCGCCGCGTGGTTATTGGTCACAACGACATACCAGAGGTGCTCCGCCAGGCCATCATTTCCTCTGAAGACGCTGCCTTTTTCGACCATTTCGGCTTCAACCTGCGGCGGATGGCGGTCACGTTGGTACAGAACGTGTTGCGCCAGCGTCGGCGGGGCGCGAGCACGCTGACCATGCAACTTGCCCGTCATGTGTCACTCGACGGCGCGGCACCGCTGGGCACCGAAAAGCTCGTGACTCGAAAGATGAAAGAGGCGCTCCTCGCCATACAAATCGAGAAGCGGTACACAAAACGCGAAATTCTGACGCTGTATTGCAACCAGATGTATCTGGGCAGCGGCGCCTATGGCGTCGAAGCCGCCTCGCGACTCTACTTTGGTAAGCCGGCCCTCGAACTCGAGCTGGCAGAAGCGGCGCTCATCGCTGGGATCTTGCAAACGCCCTCGCGCCAGAGCCCGCTGATCAATCCGGAGCGGGCGCGCGAGCGTCGCAACTACGTGCTTGGCGAGATGCGGAACAACGGGTACATCACCGCCTCCGAGGCGGACGCCGCCGCCGCCAGCGACATCGTCCTCGCGAAGCGCGCGGAGCAGAATCAGATGCTCGGGCCGTACTTCGTCGAAGAAGTGCGCCAGCATCTCGAGGCGACCTACGGCGCCAGTTCGCTGTATGAGGACGGCCTCGAAGTGCACACCACGATGGATGCTCGTCTGCAGACGGCGGCCGACACCGCGGTCGAACGGCAACTCCGCGTGATCGACAAGCGCCAAGGCTATCGCGCCCCCACCCGGAACGTCGTCGACGAGGGCGACACCATCGCCGACTACGCAGACCGACGCTGGCAGTTTGCGATTGCAGAAGGCGATGTCGTTCCCGCCGTTGTTACCGGCACCGACGGCGGCACCTTGCAGGCGCGCGTCGGCCGCTACACCACCGTGATTCCACCTGAGGGCTTCAGTTGGACACGCCGACGGCGGTCCGGGGACTTGGCCACACCCGGCGACCTGGTAGAGGTGCACGTGGTGGGGGTCGACGAGGCGTCCGGCGAGTTGACCACCACACTTGAGCAAGAGCCGGAAGTGGAAGCGGCGCTACTCGCCGTGGACAACCGTACCGGGCAGGTGTTATCGATGGTCGGCGGGTACGACTACAACCGCAGCAAATTCAACCGGGCCACTCAGGCCAAACGCCAGCTGGGCTCGCTCTTCAAGGGCATCGTGTTCACGGCTGCTATCGACCAGGGCTACACCGCCGCCTCCATCATCATGGACGAGCCGATCAGCATCATTCCGGGCCCGAATCAGGAGCCGTACGAACCCTCCAACTACAAGAACGAGTTCCTCGGTCCGATGACGCTCCGCTACGCGCTCGAAAAGTCGATCAACGTCCCGGCCGTCCAGCTCATGCATGCGATGGGACCGGAGACGGTCGTGTCCTACGCGCCTCGGTTCGGCATCACGTCGGAGGTCCCTCCCTTCCTGTCCGTCGCGCTTGGGTCGGCGGAAGCGACACTGGAAGAAATCACGAGCGCGTATTCGGTCTTTCCCAACCGCGGAGTCCGGATGGCGCCCTACCAGATCACCCGAATCTCCGACCGCGAGGGCATGGTGCTCGAAGAGAACCGACCGGAGGCACACGATGCGATTCGCGCCGACACCGCGTATGTGATGTTGAACATTCTGCGTGGGGTGGTGCAGCGCGGCACCGGTCAAAGCGCCAAATCGCTGAACTGGCCGATGGGGGGCAAGACCGGCACCGTCGACGACTTCACTGATGGGTGGTTCGTCGGGTTCGATCCCGACATCACCGTTGGCGTGTGGGTCGGATTCGACACGAAACGTTCACTTGGCAACAGTCAAGACGGCGCGTCGGTGGCCATCCCCATTTGGCGGGATTTCATGCGGGCCTATATTGAAGACCGTCCAGCACCCGGCGGATTCGTACCGCCGAGCAACATCGTCTTCGCCACGGTCGACAGCGCAACGGGGCAAATCACCGAACCGTGGGCGGCAAACGCCATCCAGGAGGCGTTCGTCGCGAACACCCAGCCGGGCAGCTTCTTTCAGGACTAACGATTAGCCAGCGGATGGCGTGCCGGCGGCTTTCCGCAACAGGTATGCCTTGATGAACGGGTCGAAGTCGCCGTCGAGGACGCGCTCGACATTGCCCGTCTCGACCAGTGTCCGCAGGTCTTTGACCATTTGATACGGGTGCAGCACGTAGTTCCTGATCTGGCTACCGAACGCGTTGGCCCGTTTTTCGCCACCAAGGTCGTCCAGTTTGGCCTGCTGCTCCCGCTCCCGCTGGTCATAGAGCCTCGACCGCAGGACCTTCATGGCCGCGTCGCGGTTCCGGTGCTGTGACCGCTCGTTTTGGCACGACACCACGATGTTGGTTGGGAGGTGAGTAATCCGCACCGCCGAGTCAGTCACATTGACGTGCTGACCGCCCGCGCCACTCGAGCGGAACGTATCAATGCGCAGGTCCCTGTCTTCGATCTCTACTTCGATGTCATCGGGTAGCTCAGGCCAGACATGCGCAGACGCGAACGATGTGTGCCGACGAGCGGCCTGGTCGAACGGAGAAATGCGCACGAGGCGATGCACGCCGGCCTCCGCCAGCAACAGGCCATAGGCGAAGTCACCGGTCACGGTCATCGTTACCGCTTTGACGCCCGCTTCATCGCCGGGCTGCCACTCAATGAGTTCCGTCTTGAAGTCGCGCCGTTCCGCCCAACGCAGGTAGGCACGGGCCAGCATTTCGGCCCAGTCCTGCGACTCGGTGCCACCTGCGCCTGGATGTATCGTCAGGATGGCGTTCTTGTCGTCATGCTCGCCGCCGAGCAGCTTCTTGACCTCACCAGCCTCAACTTCCGTATCCAGCTCGTCGAGCCCGGCTTGGAGGTCCTCGCCGACATCCTCCCCCTGGCCAGCCCAATCGACCAGCACCTGGAGGTCGTTGGCCCTCCGCTGAAGGGATTCCGACAAGTCGCGCTCCGTCTGCAACCGACGCCGGCGGCGCAGTACGTCTTGTGCCTGTTCGGGATGCTTCCAGAAATCCGGCGCGGCCGCCTTCGCCTCCAACGCCGCCAGCTCCGGTCCTACCTCGGGCGTGTCAAAGATAGCCGCGCAAGGCGGCCGATCGCTCCACGAGATCTTCGTAGCGCCGAATCTGATCTTCGAGTTCCACTGCCACGGTCACGCTCTTTCTTGATGGGACCTCGTCGAGACGGGCCCTACAGCTGGATGACCCAAGGCCTGAGGCGCTGCTCTGCCTCCAACCGCCGCCCAGCCGCTTCCGCCTCCGCGCGGTCTTCGTAGGGCCCCACACGCACCCGAAACACGACGACAGGCGCGTCGTCGGCGGGGGCCACGACGAACGCCGGATACCCGCTCGTCACCAGCCCCTCGGCCACCTGGTCCGCCTGGTCGCGTTCGCGCAAGGCGGTCACCTGCAACACGAACGTCGAGGCGGTGGGTTCGTGGTCGGCCTCGGCGACGGCCGAGGAGGCCGCTGGCGAGACAGCAGACAGCCCGCCTGTCACGGTGCCGTCCGCCGCAGGCTCGGCCGGATCCTCCTGTTGAAGACCCTCGGCCTCCTGGACCGGATCTGTGCCATTCAACCGCTCGAAGTAACTCAGGTCAGCCAGCGCTGACGACGTGTCGCCGTCTTCTGCCGCAGGGCCCTCTGACGCACTATCACCCGCGTTCTGTACGCTGCCGCCGGGAAACACGTCTGAAGCGGTGGCCTCCTGTGCGCGCCTGAGCGGCACGCCGCGACCGACGAGCACACCACAGAGAAAGACGACCACCGCGACAACGGTCGCCATGATCGCCAGGAAGACCAGCTGCTTTGCGCTGGGGGCCGACTCACTCGGAGGGCTGTTCACCATCGGCGCCAGCGGCTTGCTTCGGCTGCAACAGATTCAGGAATTCGACCGGAAGCGGAAAGACGATGGTTGAGTTCTTCTCGCCCGCAATCTCAGTCAGTGTTTGGAGATAGCGTAGGGTGATGGCCAACGGCTGTCCGCCCATGACACTCGCCGCCTGCGAGAGGCGCTCCGAGGCGCTAAATTCGCCTTCCGCGTGGATGATCTTAGCACGCTTCTCGCGCTCGGCTTCCGCCTGGCGAGCCATGGCGCGCTGCATATTCTCCGGCAGATCCACGTGCTTGACCTCGACCGCGGCAATCTTGATACCCCACGGGTCGGTTTGCTCGTCGAGCAGGCGCTGGAGGTCCTGGTTGAGTCGATCGCGTTCCGAGAGCAGGTCGTCCAGTTCGACCTGTCCGAGCACACTGCGCAACGTCGTCTGCGCCAATTGCGACGTCGCGTAGGTATAGCTCTCGACCTCGACGATCGCCTTCGCCGGGTCCATGACGCGGAAGTACAGGACCGCGTTCACCTTCACCGACACGTTGTCGCGGGTGATGATGTCCTGTGGGGGCACGTCCATGACAATGGTGCGAAGGCCCACTCGCACCATCCGGTCGATCGGGGCAAACACCAGAATGACGCCGGGTCCCTTAGGTTGAGGCAACAACTTGCCCAGCCGGAAGATGACCCCGCGATCGTACTCGTTCAAGATCTTGACGGAATTGGCGAGATACAACGCCACCACAAGGGCAAAAATCAAAATGGGACTCATACATGCGCTCCTTCAGGGTCCGACATGGCCGAATGCTCTGGCGACACCGTCAGTGTCATTCCGTCGATCGCCACCACGCGAACACGAGTGCCCGGCGGAATCGGTCCCGGCGCGGTCGCCGACCAGATCTCCCCGTGGGTCGACACCCGACCTCCTCGACCCGGACCGACTGCGTCAAGGACCACGCCAGACTCGTTGAGCATACCAGCGGTGCCGGTCACCGGACGACGCCGCTGCGCCCGCAGCGAGAGCCGCGCCAGGCCCCCCACAATCACGGCCAGCGCCAGCATCGTCGACAGAATGAAGGGCCAGCCCAACTGCAGTTCCGGCGCGGGCGAGTCGATCAGCATCGCGAGACCGAAAATCATGCTGATCACCCCACCCGCCGCAAGTACCCCGAACGTCACGGTCACCATCTCCAGTACAAGCAGCACGAGCCCAAAGACGACCAGCAGCAGGCCCACATAGTTGATCGGCAGGATCTGAAACGCGAAGAACGCCAGTAGCAGACACACGCCGCCTGCCACTCCAGGCAACACAGCCCCGGGGCTCCACAGCTCGATGGTCAATCCGAGGGTCCCCAGGCTGAACAGGAGCACGGCGATCTGCGGATGGGCGATCGCGCTCAGCAGCCGCTGCCGCCAGTTCATCTCTACGCGCTCGACCGGCGCCCCGGCTGTCTGCACGGTCTGCGTGCGGCCATCCCATCGCGTGATCACGCGACCATCCAGCGCGTCAAGGAGCGCGTCAAGGTCCTCGGCCACCACATCGATCAACGGCGGCTCGGCCTCGAGTGCCTCCTGGTCCGTGAACGACTGGCTGTCGGTTACCGCCAGCTCAGACAGGGCCACATTCCTTCGACGCTGAGTGGCGAGCGACCGTGCGTACGCGGCGACATCGGACGCCGCTTTGGCCGCCGCCGTCTCGTCCATCGCTTCGCCGGTCCCGGACACCGGGTGGGCGGCCCCGATGTGAGTACCCGGCGCCATCGCGGCCACGTCGGCGGCAATCGTGATCAGAAACCCCGCCGATGCCGCACGCGCTCCGCTGGGGCCGACGTAGACCACAACCGGGGTCTCAGCCTCGAGAATGGCCGTATTGATGTCACGGGTGGAATCGACGAGGCCGCCCGGCGTGCGAAGCACCAGCACCACCGCCGCGGCATTGGCGGCGTCGGCGCGACTGAGCGTCTGCTTAATGAACTCTGCGGAGGCCGGCTGAATGAGTGCGTCCACCTCCGCCACGAACACCGGCGGGCGGGTAGACGCCTGACCCGCTACCAACATGCTGCTGGCCAAAGACAGCGTCATCCAGCTCGCCATCAAGAGCCGGGCTGCCGCCCGAGAGCGCTGAACGGTCATGGGCGGTTCCTGAGGGCCGGATCACGGCCAGCGCCGGTCACCGCCTCCCGGCGAACCTGCAGAGGGGCGGAGGAGACTCACCGTATCGCGGTGCCCGCGGGAACGCAAGGTCACCGGCTGGACACGGGCCCTCAACCACGTGTCGAGCGGACACCACTCACTCGGGATCCGCCGGAGCCGCGCTCCCAGCCTCCGCCGTCGTACCCGCCGTGAGAGGCGGTGGCGCCACGGTGGTGTCAACAATCAGCTCGCAGGACGGCTCGCCCGTGCCCCGGCAGCGCGAGACCACAGCGGCGCCAGGCAACCCGAAAAATTCAAGGTAGCGGTCGAGCAGCGCGGCGTAGAATCCGCACAGAGGGGCCTGGGCCCGCTCGCGCACGTCGCAAAACAGCGACCCCTCAATCTCGACCACCGCGGTGCCGCGACGCACCACACTGCCCAGGTCACTGCCTGCGTGGAGCTGACGGATCAGACGCCGGGCTGCCCGCAGCACCGCGCGGACACGCAGCGGCCTGGGCAAACGTCGCACCACGGCGCGTTCGACTGACGGAAGAGTCTCGACCGTCCAATCAGCCGTGTAGCGCCCCGCCCGGCGCACCACGGCATCGTAGTCCGCCCCCTCTTGACGCAGGAAACTGAGGACCGCTCCGACACGGGCCCTCCCCGTCTCGCCTTTCCGGATGCGCCCCGGCGTCAGCCAGCTCTCGTAGAACTCGACACGCGTCGGCATCAGCTCAGTAATCGCCTGATGCAGACTGGACGCAAGCACCCGTCCGATTTTCGGTTCCGACATCTGCTAAGGTTGACGGTGCGTGTTCGGACAGGACTGATTCACCCTACGTAGACGAGTGTGCGGACGGCGGCCATCATCGCGGGCGGGCGGGCCAGGCGCCTGGGCGGTGTCGACAAGTGGACCCTGCCCGTCGGCGGGCAACGGATCCTTGATCGCCAACTGTCGGTGCTGAGGCATGTCGCTGAGCATATTCTGATCGTCACGGATGACCCGCACCGGTTCCGTGCGTCGGGCCTGCCCGTGTGCGCAGATCTTATACCGGGGGCCGGTCCCCTGAGTGGCGTGTACACCGCGCTGGTCAGAGCTCCCTCCGAGCACACGGTGGTGGTTGCCTGCGACCTGCCGTTCCTCACCCCTGCGTTCTTGCGTCACCTGGTGACGCGGTTGGGACCGGCCGATGCGGTCGTACCGAGAAGCGCGGACGGCCCGCAGCCGCTGTGCGCCATGTATGCTCAGAGCTGCATCGAACCGATTCGGTCTCGCCTGGCACGAGGGGAACTCCAGGTTTCGGCCCTGGAACACGCCCTGCACGTGACCCACATCGAGGTGCCCGAGCTTACGCCGTTCGACCCGGACGGCACTCTGTTTCTGAACGTCAACACCGCACGTGACCACCGCCGCGCCCGCGCCCTCATCGACGACGCCCACGACACCCCGGAACGCGCCTCATGATACTGCCCCTTCAGACCCTGCTTCGTGACCGCATCACCGCCGCCCTCGCGGCTCGCTACGGACTCGACCCAGCGTCCATGCCAACCATCGCGCCCGAGTACCCGCCCAATCGCGGACTTGGCGATCTCGCGGTGACGGTCGCATTCGAGCTCGCGCGCACGCTGCGGAAGTCGCCTCGGGCCATTGCGGTCGAGATCGCCGAGGCGGTCGCTGAAGCGGGCCCCATGGATACGCTTGGCCGTCTGGAACCAACCGGCGCCGGATATCTGAATGTCTTTTTCGATCGCGCCGCATGTGCCCGCACCTGGATCGCCGGCGCCGCAACTGTCAGACCCAGCATCGGCCTCAAGACCATCGTCGAGCACACCGCCATCAACCCGAACAAAGCAGCGCACGTTGGCCACCTGCGCAACGCCGCGCTGGGGGACACACTCTGTCGGCTGCTGCGCTATCTCGGGACCGAGGTCGAGGTACAGAACTACATCGACGATACCGGCGTCCAAGTCGCCGACATCCTGGTTGGCCTCCGGGAGCTCGAGGGCAAAGGATTAGACGAACTGCGGACACTCGTCGACAAGCCACGATTCGACTACTACTGCTGGGATCTCTATGCCCGGGTCACTGCGTGGTATGACCAGGACGAGGCGCGACTGAGCCATCGCCGCGACACCCTGCATGAACTGGAGCACGACACAGAGCCGACGGCCGCCATCGCGCGGGTGTTGACGGACCGGATCGTGCGTTGCCACCTCGACACCATGGCGCGGCTCGGGATCGAGTACGACCTGCTCAGTTGGGAGGGAGACATCATACGTCTCCAGTTCTGGGCGCGCGCGTTCGAGATCCTGAAAGCCTCTGGGGCGGTGTTTCTTCAGCCGGACGGCCGCCTGGCCGGCTGTTGGGTGATGCCGATCGACGACGCGGAGGCCGACGCCGATGGCGACGCCACGGCCACGCCCGATGCGAACCCCTCCGAGGCCGATGCCACGGCTCACAACCCGGAGGCGCGACTCAAAGTCATTGTCCGTTCCAATGGCACGGTGACCTACGTCGGCAAAGACATCGCCTATCAGCTATGGAAGTTCGGCCTACTAGGCGACGATTTCCGCTATCGCTGGTTCGGTCCACAGCCCTCTGGCCGGCCGTTGTGGGCGACCTCCAGTGTCGACGTGTCACCTCCAGACGACGCGCCGCCGAGACCGCCGTTCGGTCGAGCAGGCGCCGTGTACAACGTGATCGACACGCGCCAGAGCTACCTGCAAGACTTACTGGCGCAGGCCCTTCTGGCGCTGGAGCACCCCCGCGAGGCCGAGCGATCTATCCACTTTTCGTACGAAATGGTCGCGCTCTCTCGGTCGACCGCCCACGCGCTCGGCTACGCGGAGGCCGAGGGTGACAAACCGTTCGTCGAGGTCTCAGGCCGGCGAGGTCTTGGCGTCAAAGCCGACGACCTGCTGGACCAGATGACGACCCACGCGCAACGTGAGGTGGCCGCGCGTCACGAAGACCTGGCCCCCGAGGCGCAGCAACGCATCGCCACCATCATCGCAACGGCAGCGGTGCGGTATTTCATGATCAAGTTCTCGAAGGGTAAAGTGATCGCCTTTGACATCGACGAAGCGCTGAGCTTCGAGGGTGAAACAGGCCCCTATCTGCAATACGCCACCGTCCGCGCGCGCAAGATCTTGCAGAAGCTTCGTGACCGCCATGGCCTGGAGACCGACACGCTCCTCGCCGAGCTGGCGACAACACCCACGGCACCGTTGACCGACGAGTCTGGAGACGCCCTGTGGGATCTCATGCTGGACGCCTCTCGTCTGGACGAGGTTGCGGAACAGGCGGTTCGGACGCTTGAGCTGTCGACGTTGGCCAAGTATGCGTTCGGACTCGCGCAACGATTTAACGGCTTCTACCACGGCAACCCGGTCGTGGCTGAACAAGACGACGCCCGACGTCGCTGGCGAGCGGCCGGCGTCAGCTATTTCGAGTCGCAGATGACGCGGGCCCTTGCCCTGATGGGTTGCGAAGTACCGGAACGCATGTGAGGTCGCCGACAGGGACTAGCGCCGCTCGAGCGAGACCACGGTCTCGAGGTGCGGGGTATTCGGGAACATGTCGAACGCCCGGACCAGGGCAACCTGGTAGCCCAAGGGACCGAACGCCCGGAGATCGCGTGCCTGGGTCGCCACGTCGCACGAGACATACACAATCCGGTCTGGACGCGCTCGGGCCAGCCGGGTCAGCACTTCCCGCGACAGTCCGGCGCGCGGCGGATCCACGATGACCGTGCTCCCGGTGAGTCGCGGCGTTCGCTTGAGATAGGTCTCGACCGGCGCCCGAACCACTTCGACCGCCGGCGCCAGCGGCGCCGCGTTGGCACGGAGGTCTGGGACGCTGGACGAATCGCGCTCGACCGCAGTCACATGACCGCCCTGTCTGGCCGCGATGCAGACCGCAAACAACCCAACGCCGGCGTAGAGGTCAACGACCTCTGGTCCGCCCGCCAGATCGGCTACGGCCGTGACGAGTTCCCGTACGACATACCGATTCGCCTGAAAAAACGCGTGGGCGTGACGACCAAGAGTCAGGACGCCGGCGCCGTCAGACGGTAGGAACGACCCGAGTGGGTCGGTCAGTCGCGGCGCACCCGCCAGAATGCGCGGCCCGGCGGCACCCACGTCGCCGGCACTGGTGAGACCGGTGACGCCGGGCAGTTCGGCCAGTGTCCGCCACGTCTCAGCCATCCCGCGATCTCCGCACCACGGGAAGTGCAGCACGCATTGATCTCCAGGCAGATCCTCGGCGAGTTCGAGGGTCTTGACTCCGGCCGCGGACAGTGCGGCCGCCACAGACCCGAGTCGCTCAACCAGTCGCTCGGTCTTCGGTGACAATTGGCCGCTGCCGGCCACGTCGCACACGCGGTGGCTCCCTTCCTCCAGAAATCCGACTCGCTGCGCATCCACGTGCAATCTGGCACGCATCCGATAGCCGCGCTCCGGTGAGGCCACCATGGGAGGGGACTCGTCGAGGTCCAGTCCACCGGTGCGCCGAAACGCGTCGCGAATGATATCGCTCTTCAACTGCAGCTGCCGTCGGTAGGCCACATGCGCGAACGCGCGCCCGCCGCACCCGGCCACGCCAATGACCGGCCTCCGATCGGGGCTGGCCTCCAACACCTCCACCGTCTGCGCCAGCAATACGTCTCGCTTGGCGTGCTCGATCACGACGCGTACGTATTCGCCTGGGATGGCGCCCGCCACCAGCACGACACGGCCCTCATGGCGGGCCAGCATGCGGCCCCCAACCACGGGTCGCTCCACCGTCACGTCGAGGACGGTGCCACTCGAGGGGCTCGGGGTGGTGTGGCGGATTTTGGTCATGCCGGATTAGAACCTGAACAGGAATACATTGATCGTACTGGGCGTCGAGGCGCCCGTCCGGCAAGGCGTGAGACGCCCACGTACCGACTGTGTGTACGCGACGAACAACGGAGCCGGACGGAGTGCATCGGCGGTCAGTGTAGTCAAGGTATTCCTGATCGGGTCCTTAGTCGACCCGAACGGTTGGCAAACGGAAACGCTCGCGTAACGCCCGCTCGGCGGCTGCAGACCACGCCTTCGCGTACACGGCGTCCGCCATGCGTGGCTTGAAGGGGGCCAGCTCGCGGTCGGCGGTGGCTCCGATGTCGTCGAGCGTCGGTCCGGCCGCGACCCGCACGCGTTCCATCAACTGCTGATCGATCGCGACGAGACGGGCCAGGTATGCGGCGCGGGCCGCACCACGCGCGCCGCGTGCGTCGCGTCGCAGCACATCGAGCTCGGCCACCAACTGTTCCAGCGCCGCGTGCAGCCCAGGGGCAGCCTCGGCGAGTGCCAGCAAGGTGGTGGCCTTGGTCAGCGCTCGATCAAGGTGCGCAGGCAAGCTCAACCCGCGAGACGTGGCCGCAGTAGGAGCGGCCACACCATCGTCCCGGTCCGCGGGTCCACCGACGCCCGTGCCCGCCATCCCCACGGCGCGCCGCCACGCGTCGAACGCCTCCAGGACATCGGCCTTGCAGTGCTCAATGTGGAGCGGGCGGCGCGAGCGCCCGGCCGAGACGTACCGCTCTAGCTTGCGGTCGATGCCACGCGTCACGGCCTGAATTGGCACTCCCGCTGTGGCCCAGCCAGACACCAATTCGAAGGCCGGCCCCACAATGCGGACAAGATGACCGCGATTCTTGCGGCAGAGATACGCTTCCACCTCGCGGCAGTACGCACCTGGATCCCTCGCGCTGGTCTCGGCCGTCGTCACGACGCGGGCGTGCCGCCCCCTCCTTCGCGCGCCGGGTCGTTCCGGTTCCAGACCAAGCGAAGCCCGTGCAACGTCAGGTCCGGACTCACGTGGTCAATCGAGCTGGTCTCCTCGGCAATGGTCGTGGCCAGCCCGCCCGTGGCCACGCACACCGCCGGCGTGTCGCCCAGATCGCCGCGTATCCTGGCGACAATCCCCTCCACCATGGCGACGTACCCGTAGTACAGCCCTGACCGCATCGACTCAACCGTGCTGGTACCGATCAGCGAATCGGGACGCCCGACGTCAACCCGAGGCAACCGAGCCGCGCGTTGGAACAACGCATCGGCCGAGATTTCCACGCCGGGGCAAATGACCCCGCCGATGTATCGGCCGCCGGCCGAGACGACGTCGAAGGTCGTGGCGGTTCCAAAATCCACCACGACCACCGGCCGTCCGTGACCGCCAAAGGTCTCCAACGCCGCCACCGCGTTCACCAGGCGATCGGCCCCCACGTCGCCGGGCGCCTGATACTCGATGGGTAATCCGACATTCGTGGCATCGATGACCAGGGTCTCCTGGGAACAGGCTCCGCGCACCATCTCAGCGACGGTCGAGGTGAGTGGTGGAACGACGGACGCGAGCACCACGCCCGAAACATCCTCCATCTGAAGACCGCGCTCCTCGAAGAGTCGGCCGACCAGCACCCTGAGCTCATCCGAGGTCCTATCGCGGAGTGTGGCGAGCCGCCAGCTCTCCGTCAGAACCTCGCCCTCGAAGATTCCCAGGACAATGTTGGTGTTGCCAACGTCAACCGCGAGCAGCATGGTCTCCCCGCAAAGCCCCTGGCGGGGACCGCACCTGTCGTACCGCACCACCAGTCAACCGTTCAAGCCGTGACCCGACGCGCACACGGAGCGCGCCGTCCGGATCGATCCCCTCGCTGACGCCGTGATGGGACGTGGGACCCGACATCCATTCAACCGGAGCCCCACGGCTCGAAGGAGCGAGTGCCTCCCAGCGCGCGAGGAGGTCAGTCGTCGCACCAGATTCGACCTCGGCGTACCGCCCAGCCACGGCCGCAAGCAATTCCACCAGAAGGGTCGCCGCGTCGACCGGCCGGCCGGTGACGCCCTCGACCGACGCCGCAACGGGGAGCAGGTCTGGCGGCCAGGCCGTATCACGCAGGTTGATGCCAATGCCGACGATGACACGAGCGCGATCCCCTTCGGTCGTCGCCTCGGCCAGAATACCGGCCACCTTCCGCGCTCCGCCGTCGACCGTGGTCACCACATCGTTCGGCCATTCAAGGACCGCCTCGAGTCCCGCGACCGTCGTGAGCGACTCGGCCACCGCGACCCCAGTCGCCAGCGTGACGACCGGCGGGGGCGGGCTGGATAGCCGAAGCAGGAGGGAGACATACAGACCACTGCCGCGCGGCGAGAACCAGCGGTGCCCACTCCGTCCACGTCCGGCGGTCTGCGCGTCGGCCACGACCACGGTGCCATGTGGGGCGCCGCGGTCGGCGAGATCGGCAATCGTGTCGTTGGTCGAGCCGACCTCTCCCACGTGACGCACCTGTCCCGCGAACGGCCCGAGACGGGACTCGGCCACGCGGAGCTGTCCGTCTAAATCAACCCCTGGCACACGTCAACTCGAGCGCCACCTGAACCCGCGGCGCGTCATGCATCCACACATCCAGTGATGCGTATTCGGCGCCAACGTCGGCCGCCTGTGCCATCCGGTCAACGGACACCGGTCCTGCCAGCGCCACTTTGGCGCGGCCCCGGGAGCGGACCACCGCCTCCCGAACGAGATCGCCGGCCGCTCCGTCCACGTGGAGCACAACCGCCCCACCAGCGATTGCGGCATCAATCTCATCGACCGCACCAATGACCACCTCGATCGGCATCTCCGTGTTGGTTCGACGCGCACGTTCGACAGCGGCGCGTACGCTTCCGGCTAACCGAACGTGGTTCTGACTGATCAGGACTCCGTCATCTAGGCCAACCCGGTGACTCACCCCGCCCCCCACGCGCACCGCGTACTGCTCGATCGCCCGTAACGTGGGAGTCGTGTCGCCCGCATCGCGTACGGTGACCCGGCCCCTTCCCGCGTCGACAAGTTGTCGGGTCAGGGTGGCCAGCGTCGTCAAACGTCGCAGAAAATTCACCGCGGTGCGCTCGGCCGTCAATACGGCGGCAGCACTACCAGACACTCGCGCCACCTCCGTCCCCGCCTCGCATCGCTCCCCGTCACGTCGGACCAGCTCCACCCCGACCTGCGGATCGACCTGCCTGAAACACTCAGCGACCACGTCCAATCCCGCCAGCACGCAGCGCGTGCCAAGCACCAACGCTCCCGCCGTCTGCAGCCCCGTCGGAATCACCACCTCCGTCGTGATGTCACCCCATCGCACGTCTTCAGCCAACGCGCGCCGGACGATCTCCCGATAGGACGCCGGGTCGAGCGAGGCGAACGTCGCGACGCGCATCACTGCAATTCCGCGAGTATCTCCTGGAGCTGTTCCTGACGGCGCTGCGCGGTCTCCAACTGCGCCTCCGCCTCGGCCACCACGGCTGGCGCGGCCCGCTCCCGGAACTTCGGGTTCCCCAGCTTGCCATTCAGCGACGCAAGCTGTTTCGCCAACTTGCCAAGCTCGCGTTCGATTCGCGATGTTTCGGCCGACTGGTCGACGATGCCGGCCAAAGGCACATGTAGCCGCATTTCTCCCACGACCCGCCGTACGGTATTGGGATCCTGGGCCACCGTGTCCGCGAAGGAGAATGACTCGAGTCTCGCGAGCCGACGGACATACTCCGCGTGGGCCTCGAGGTCCGTGCGGTTGGCGGCGGTCGCACCTTCGATCACCAACGTCAATTGGCGTGACGGCGGCACCCCGAGCTCGGCCCGAACGGTCCGCACCGTGGTCGTCACCTCCTGCAACAACTCCAGCACCGCGACGGCGGCCACATCCTGCCAGTCTGGCTCCGGGGAGGGATATGCGGCCCGGGTGATGGTGCGAGCCTGACCGTCCGACGTCAGTCCTTCGCCGTCACGTTGCGGCAAGGTCTGCCACAACTCTTCGGTCACGAACGGCATGAACGGGTGCAGCAGACGCAACACCTGGTCGTGCACCGTCAGCAGCACCGCCACCGCCCGCTCCCGCTCCGCCCCGTCCGCCTCCAGATGCGGCTTCACCAGCTCGATGTACCAGTCCGCGTACTCGTGCCACACGAAGTGGTACAGCCTGTCGGCGGCCACATCGAACCGATACTCCTCCAGCGCTGTGGCCACCTCACCCGCCAACCGGCTCACACCGTGCAGGATCCACCGGTGAATCGTCTCGAGTGTCTCGTGGGCCGGCACTTCTGGCCGCTCCGTCAACGAGTCCGGCAGGTTCATCAGGACGAATCGGGACGCGTTCCAAATCTTGTTCACGAACTGCCGGTAGCCTCGCAGGCGTCCCTCGGACAACGAGATGTCCATACCCGGCGAGGCCAGCGCGGCGAGCGTAAAGCGCGATGCGTCAGCGCCTATCTCCTCCATCAACTCCAGCGGATTGACGACATTGCCCTTCGACTTGCTCATCTTGTGCCCGTGCGCGTCACGCACGAGCGACGTGATGTAGATCGTCTTGAACGGCACCTCGCCGGTGAACTTCAGCCCCATCATCATCATCCGGGCAACCCAGAAGAAAATGATGTCCAGCCCGGTGATCAACACGGTGGTCGGGTAATAGCGTGCCAAGTCCGCCGTCTGCTCTGGCCACCCCATGGTGCTAAAGGGCCATAACGCGGAACTGAACCAGGTATCGAGCACGTCGGTGTCCTGGCGCAGCGTCCCGCCGCAGACGCAATGCGCCGGTGCCTCCTCCTCGACGGTCACCTGATCGCACTGGTCGCAATACCAGGCCGGCACGCGGTGCCCCCACCACAATTGGCGCGAGATACACCAATCGTGAATGTTGTCCATCCACTCGAAGTACGTCCGCGCCCAGTTGTCGGGGACAAACCGAGTGCGCCCATCCTTGACGGCCGCAATGGCCGGCTCGGCGAGCGGCGCGATCCGCACGAACCACTGGGTCGACACCAGTGGTTCCACCACCGTGTCGCAACGACTACAGTGGCCGACCGCGTGGCGGTGCTCGTCGACCCGATCGAGCAACCCGTCGGCTTCGAGCTGTTCGACCACGACCCGCCGTGCCGCGAAGCGGTCCTGACCGGCATAGGGCCCCGCCTCGTCGGTCATCCGACCGTCTTCCCCGATGACGACGAGCTGCGCCAGATCGTGTCGCCGGCCCATCTCGAAGTCATTGGGATCGTGCGCAGGCGTTACCTTGACCGCCCCGGTGCCAAACTCCTGGTCCACAAAGTCATCGGCAACCACCGGTATCTCCCGACCGGTGAGGGGCAACCGGAGGGTCTGCCCGACCAGATCCCGATACCGCTCGTCCTCGGGATGGACCGCCACAGCGGTGTCACCGAGCATGGTCTCTGGGCGCGTGGTGGCCACCGTGACAACGCGGTCGCCCGCCACTGTCGTGTATCGAATGTGATACAGCCGACCGGCGTGCTCGTTGTGCACCACCTCTAAGTCGGACAACGCCGTTCGACACCGCGTGCACCAGTTGACGATGTACTTGCCGCGATAGATCGAGCCCTCGCGATACAGGGTGACGAAGACTCGACGCACCGCCTGCGACAGCTCCTCATCGAGCGTAAAGCGCTCGCGGCTCCAGTCGACCGACGACCCGAGCGTTCGCATCTGCGTGGTAATGGTGCCGTGGCTCTGCTTGGTCCACGCCCAGACCCTGGCCTCGAAGGCTTCACGTCCTAGCTCGTGCCGGTTCGTCCCCTCGGCCGCGAGTTGCTTCTCCACGACATTTTGCGTCGCAATACCAGCGTGGTCGGTGCCTGGCAGCCACAGGACGTCGTACCCAAGCATCCGCTTCCACCGACACACGATGTCGGGCAGGGTCTGATTGAGCGCGTGCCCGATATGGAGGACGCCCGTCACGTTGGGCGGCGGCAGCACCATGCTGAATGGCGGCCGCGTGGAGGTCGGATCCGCCTTGAATGCGCCGGTCGACTCCCAAAAGGCGTACCACTTGGGGTCAACGGTCGCGTGCTCGAAACCCTTCGCCAACTCGCGCATGCGGGTCATTTTATCAGTCGCTGGGTGTGCCGCGGTGGCACCGGGAACGGGCGTGACGATTTGGTGGGATCCGGTGGCGGCCGGTCGTCACGGTTTCTGGCGATCGAGCTCTGCGCGTAACAGTCGTTCGGCGACTTGCGTCACGATCTGGGTCACCAGTTCGGTGGTCACGGTGTCTGACAAACGGGCAAGCACTCGATCGGTGACACGTTCGACCAAGTCTCCATCAGCACCAGCCGGCCGTGGTGATGCCGGCCATGGATACGGCGTTCGGGTCTGAGCGGTTGCCCCTTGCTCTGCCGCCAGCAACGAGGCGAACGCGTCCGCCAAGGACGGTGGAGCGGCCCGCGGGGGCGCAAACGTCTGGGCCGGTGCTTCCCACTCTCGCGGAACGGGCGCGTGCGGGGCCGGGCGCGCAGGAGCGTCCGCCTCCTCAGTCACTGGCCAGCTGTCAACAACGGGGGTTGGCACCGTCGCCAGATCCGGGCCGACACTCGCCACCACGCTCTCCGGGCGCATCCCCTCATCCGGTACGAGATCCGCTTCCAGATCCGCCGCAAGTTCCGGATCCTGATCCGCCTCGACGGCCTGGTCTGCCGGACCGTCCGTCGTCACGTCCACCTTCGGCGGCTGCTCGGCAACCGTTGGATGCAAGAACTCGAGCGGAGGGAGCTTCGCCGAGCCGGACACCAGGTTGTCAATCGCCGACTGGGGCACCGCGGACACTACGTCAGGCAGCGACCCGTCGTCCCCATCCGCGGCTCCGGCGACCGCGACCGGTTCCTCGACTGGTTCGGAAGCAGGCTCATCGATCGACGCAACCACGGGCTCCGGAGGTGCCTCGGGAGCGGCGTCGGCGACCGGCGCAAACACGGGCTCCAGCAACTCCGGAACGGGCTCGTCAACCAGCTCGACGATCGGTGCAGGGGATGACTCCGCGACGGGGTCAGCCACTGGCGCAAATACCGGCTCCAGCGACTCCGGAATTGACTCGTCAATCGGCTCGACGATCGATGCCGACCACCGCTCAGACGGCGGCTCCGCAACTGGCTCCGACGTAGCCGACGCGTCCTCCTCAGCCGGGGCACTCGGTTCGAGGGAGAGGTTTTCCAGTGCCCCTTCCAACGCGCTCAGGGCACCCTCAAGTGAATCGAGGTCAGGAGGCTCTTCGGCTGGCTCTGATGGCACCGCGAGCGCAAGCCCCTCATCCATCGCTTTGCCGGCCTCTTCGCCCGGCGCCTCGACCGCTCCACGGTCGTTGTCGAGCAGATCAAGTGCCGCATCAACACGGTCGAGGTACACGCTCACCGGATCCGGATCACCGTCATCCGAACTCGTGGGCGACTCCGTCGACTCGTCCGGCACCGGTCGTGGGGTCGCGCGCGTCTCATCCAGCGCCGTGTTTCTGACAGGACGCGGGCGCGGCTCGAAGCCCGCTGGTAACCCACGGCCGGGGTCTGACTCCGCCTCATAGCCACTCTCCGCACCCACGATTCCCACAGGCGCAGTCGATACGGCCGCTTTCCCGAGCAACTCCCGCACCCGCTTGATCACCTCTTGCGGCTCGAACGGCTTCACCAACACCGCGTCGCAGCCGGACTTTGTCGCTCGATCTCCATCAACCGGCTCAAAGGCTCCAGTCAAGAGCACGACCGGAATATGGGCCAGGTTGGGGTCGTTCTTGATGAAGGTCGCCACCTCATAGCCATCCTGCTCAGGCATCCCCGTGTCGGCGAGGACGATGTCCGGCGGATCGGCCGTCACGCGATCGACCGCTTGCTGGCCGTCGCCGACCGCGATCACTCGAATGCCCTCATCGGCGAAGGTCAACTCGATCACGCGCTGGATCGTGACGCTATCGTCGGCAAGTAGCAGTGTTTGAGGCATTAATGTGACCGAGCGTACCTGCGCGATCCACGCAGGTCAAGCGTAGACAGGGACTTAGCGGGAGATCGGGATGCTAGACTAGGACGCGTCGGTGATGCTCCCGAATGAACGTCACAATCTCACGCATAGGTGTCCCAGGTTGAAACACCCCCTCGATGCCCAATGCACGCAGACCGGGCAGATCGACGTCTGGAATGATGCCGCCCACGACCACGAGCACATCGTCAAGGCCCTTCGCCTTGAGTAACTCCATGACGCGCGGACAGACGTGATTGTGGGCTCCGGACAGGATAGACAGCCCAATGACTCCGGCATCCTCCTGCAACGCAGCCTCGACGATTTGCTCGGGCGTCTGGCGCAGACCTGTATAGATGACCTCCATGCCTTCATCGCGAAGCGCACGAGAAATCACTTTTGCGCCCCGGTCATGACCATCGAGGCCCGGTTTTGCGACGATGACGCGGATCTTGTCCATAGCTAGATGGGGCTTCGCGCCAAATCCCCAGATCTGGTCATCCCTGGATGCGAAAGGCCACGAGTGCGGTGGCCTGCTCCTCATCGGCCGCCGCGGTAATCTCGATGAGATAGTCGCCGCGAGGGAACGGGGACAGCGCAACCGAAAACTCAGCCACGTCGCCGGCCGCGCCCTCCACCGGGAGATCGCTGATTCGCGTACCCTCGCGGCTGAGCAGGCGGGCGGTGACGACGGCGGCGTCACCCGGCGCGTACGCTTCGACTCGCACGAGCAACTGGTCGTCGCTCAGAAAGTATCGACCCGCTGTCGGCAGCGCGTCCGGGTCGGCGACGAGTCGTTTCATCTGCAGCGCGTTTTGGGCGCGAAACAGCGCCGGCGTGCTCAGCGCGACCTCCGGCCCGGTGAAGTCCGGCACGTCGAGTTCTTCCACCGCACGGTCGAGGACATCCCCGTATTCGTCTGCGATCGCCACGTTGAGTTCGACCTCGCCAGGGTCCGCTTCAAACCTGGCCCGCGGGACTGACGTGGCCGAGCGCCCGGGAACATCACCCCGGAAGTAAGCGGCGTCGTCGCTCATCGCCATCAGCGTCACCTGCGAGGCGGTCTCGCCGCGGCGGCTCTGGGCGTTGCCGACCGGTTCCCAGACAAACGTCAACTGTGTCTTGCCATTGTCGCCGCGGCTCGCGCCAACCCAGGTTCGCACCAGCCGGCCACGTATGGGCTCGGCCAAGGCGGACAGCGCCCGATCGACTTCCTTGGGCGCTTCCGGTTTGGGCGGCGCCAGAATGCGCGCGGCGTTGGCGTCCGTCAACGCGTAGTAGCCCTTCCTGGCCCTCACCTTCACGTCCGGCCGCTTTACCCGCACCTTGATTTCGTGAAACTCGCCATCGGTGGGCGCCGCAATCGACGTGTACCCCAGCAGATAGTAGGACGTCTGATCGGCGGCAACCTGCGCAAGCCCCGGTCCGACATCATTTCGGTTGATGATGGCCCGCCCGTCCGACTCGTCGGCCAGCACGTACAGCGTGCTCTGCAAATCGCGAAGCATGCGCTGATCGGTCTCATGGTCGATCGGCACCGTGCTCATGTCGTATTCCCAGACGGCCAGGCCTCGCGGATCGACCATATAGAAGCTGGTGTTGTTCCGATTCGCAATATCGGCGGTGTAGACGAGATTGGCGCGCATCCCCATGTCCTGGAACAACGCCTGGGTCTCTTCGTACCGACTCATGCCGGCCCGCGGGTTGTAACGCATCGCGCTGCGTTGCCCCACGCCGCCCGCGGACTGGTCTCGCAGTTGCGGCGGCACATAGTCCGAATAGCCCTCGCTCAGCACGATGATCGACTTGCGGCCCTCGCGCAGGCCGCCCAGCTTCATCGCCAATCCCTTGAGCGCCGACAGGCTGACGTCGTTCCTGATCTTCTCGACGTCGGTGGTCGGGTAGTACACGTACTGCTGCTCGTAGGAGTTACGGGCCTCGTAGTTGTACTTGCGGCCTTCGAACCGTTGCAGCGCGTGGACGATTTGCGCGTGGTCTCTGGTCAACGTGACATCGAAGGTCGGCGTCAGCGGGTACATGATGCCCACCAAGTCCGTGGGCGACAGATCATTCAATACAAAATCGACCAGCGGCTGGGTCATCCGCATCGCGTTGTAGTCGCGGACGTGATAGTCGTCGAGGAAGAACACGAATATTCGCGAGTCTTCGCGCGCGGCCTCCCGTTCCAAGTCGTACTCATTGCGAATGCTTGACGGAGGAGGCAACGCCGGATCGAACTCGCCGGTGTGCTCGATAAGCTTGAAGGTCTCGACCTGCTGCTGGAGGTCGTCTTCGAAGATCTCGAAATCGTCAATCGTGAGGTCGCGCACCGGATTCCCATCGTCATCTGTGACGATGGCGTCCACCCGTACGAAGTTGATGGCGGACCGAAAGACCGGTTGGCCAGACGGCGCGTCGTCGGCCGCATCAACAGCGGCCACGGTCCGCGCGTCGGGCTGATTCGGGGGCTGCTCTGGGGCCTGGGCTTGCGCGTGCACGTGACCGGCACTGGGAACCAGCCACAACGACGCCAAGACGACCACAACCAGCATGTCCAGGCCGGCCCGCCGCTGAACGGCGGCTCGCGACGTACGCCATCGAGTGCTGAACATAGAAGCCCTTCCTGGTCATCTCTGGGCGATGCGGCAGACGCTCATCAGCCGCAACTCGCCCCACGACCCTGGCGTTTGATAATACCACTCAGTGGCCCTCTCAGGGCCTCCCTGGGTGTTGGCCACCGCACACCCCGTGACGACCGCTGGTCGGGGAAGGAACGCGAACGTCGTTCCCGCGCAGCGACCGCACCCTCGCGTATGATGGATGTGAGGGCCGGCTCGATATTTGGCCGCCGGCTGACCGACACGCATGCGACTGGAGTTCACCGACGAACAGCGGGCATTCCGGGAGTCCGTGCGCCAGTTCGCCGAGGCCGAGGTCGCCCCGCGTGCGGCTGACATCGACACGACCAATCGTTTCCCCCACGACCTCGTACGGCAGGCGAGTGCGCGCGGGCTACTGGGGGTTACCATCCCCACGACTGACGGCGGCGCCGGGCGCGACTACGTGAGCTACGCCCTCGCCATCGAGGAAATTGCGCGCGCCAGTGCCACGCTGGCGGTCATCCTGGCGGTGAACAATTCCCTTGTCGCAGAGCTGGTCGCGCGCTTCGGCAGCCAGAGGCAGCGCGGCGGGTGGCTGCGCCGGCTGGCGACCGGCCAGGCACTGGGCGCCTTTGCCTTGTCTGAACCCAACGCCGGAACCGACGCCGGGCAGCAACGCACGACAGCCGTGCGCGACGGAGACGGGTACCGGATCACCGGTCGCAAGGTGTGGGTCGCGAATGCCGAGGCGGCCGACCTGTTGGTGGTGTTCGCGGCCACCACGCCAGACATCGGAGGACGGGGGGTGTCCGCGTTTCTGGTCCCCGTCGACACGACCGGCGTGCGCGCCGGGGACGCCGTGGACTCGCTCGGTGTACGCGGCCTGGGGTGCCGCGACATCGATCTCGACAACGTACTGGTCGGCCCCGGCGGCCGGGTGGGCCCAGAAGGCGACGGTTTCCGCATCGCGCTGTGGGCGCTTGACGGCGGGCGGGTCGCTATTGCCGCACAAGCGCTCGGCATCGGCCACGCGGCGTTCGACGAAGCGGTCGCGCACGCGCGGCAACGACACACCTTCGGACGGCCGATCGGGCGGTATCAGGCCGTGCAGTGGATGCTCGCCGACATGGCCACGGAGCTGGACGCCGCTCGGATGCTGACCTACCGTGCCGCCGCCGCGAAAGACACCCAGGAGCGGTGCACCTCCGAGGCCGCCATGGCCAAGCTGTACGCATCAGAAGCCGCACATCGGGCGGCGGACCACACGATGCAGATTTTCGCGGCGGAGGGCTACCGCCGCGGCTCGACGGCAGAGCGCCTGGTCCGTGACGTTCGCGCCACAGAGATCTACCAAGGCACCTCCGAAGTGCAACGGATGGTGATCGCGGCGCACGAAATCGCTCAGGTCCAGGCGTAAATGACGCACTCACGCGCCTGGGGCGGCCTCGGATGATCCGACCTCGGCGTGTCGCGCCAACCGCTCGAAGATAGGCACCAAACGCGCCAGCGTACGAGGCGGTTCTTCGGGTACCACACGGGTCTCACCGACCACCGTCATGAAGTTGGTGTCGCCCTCCCAGCGCGGCACCAGATGGATGTGCAGATGCCCGGGCACGCCGGCTCCGGCTGACCGGCCCAGATTGATGCCGATATTCATCCCCTGTGGCCGATAGGCTTCGGTCAAGGCCATCTCCGCGCGCCGGGCCAGGACCATCAGCTCCGCCAGCTCTTCCGGCGTGGTCTCTGCCAACGAACCGATGTGCCGGTTGGGCACGACGAGTACGTGGCCGTTGTTGTAAGGGTACAGATTGAGCACCACGAAGCAGGCGGTGCCACGGGCGATAATCAGCGACTCCGGCTCTGGCAGCTCAGGTGCCGCGCAGAACACGCACGCCGGACTCGCCTTCTCCACAGCACCCGTCACGTAGTCGAGCCTCCAAGGCGACCAAAGTCGTTCCATGGCTAGCTAGGTGGAGCGACGCCCCAACTGTATGGACACGCTGGTCGACACGGCCACGGCCCCACAGGCCACGGTCACTGGTATGGGGTAAAACCGGAATCAGGGGCTGATGCCGAAGCCGAGTCTGGGTCGACCCGAGCCTCGCGATTGATCAGCTCTTTGAGCTCTTTTCCCGGTTTGAAGTAGGGGACCTTCTTCGGCGGGACGTCGACGCGATCGCCAGTCTTGGGGTTGCGCCCCTTGCGTGGCTCGCGCTGGCGCAGGCGAAAGCTCCCGAACCCGCGCAGCTCAATCTTCTCACCACGCCTCAACGCGAGAATGATGCTTCGGAAGACGGTATCGACGATCACTTCCGAGTGTTTCTTGGTCAGATCGGCGACGCGAGAGACCTCCTCGACGAGCGCCGCCTTCGTCATGCTGTCGCCAGCTGCCAAGATACCCCCTGCATGCTCGCCTGCGGAACCTAGCTCTGGTCCTTAAAGTGATCGCCCAGCGTCACTTGCGAGGAGCCGGAGCCGGAGCCGGCGCCTGGACCATCGCCATACGAGTCCCAATCGGTCTCGTAGTTGTCGGACTTCAGGGCGCGAATACTCAAGCCGATCTTTCGCTCTGCGGGACTGAGCTTGATGATCTTCATGCTCGTCACCTCGTCCACTTTCAGCTCAACCTTTTCCATCCCGCCCTTGTCGTCGAATTCAGACACGTGAATCAGTCCTTCGATCCCCTCGGCCAACTCGACGAACGCGCCGAAGTTGGTGATACGCATCACCTTCCCTTCGACGATCGAGCCCACCTGATTGTGCTCGAAGAACTCGTCCCAGATGTCGGTCGCCAGCTGTTTCAGGCCCAGCGACAGCCGCTGATTGTCGGGGTCGACATTCAACACCATCGCCTCGACCTCATCGCCCTTCTTGAGGACTTCGGAGGGATGCTTCAGCCGCTTGCTCCACGACATGTCGGAGATGTGGATGAGCCCATCGATGCCCTCCTCCACCTCCACGAACGCGCCGAACTCGGTCAGATTGCGCACTTTCCCGGTCAGCTTCGAACCGATCGGATAAGTGTCGGCGAGTTGGTGCCACGGGTTGGACTCGATCTGCTTCAGACCGAGAGAAATACGCCTCGCCTGTGGATCGACTCCCAGCACCATCGACTCGACAGCGTCGCCGACGGTGAGCAACTTCGAGGGATGCTTGACGCGCTTGCTCCACGACATCTCCGACACGTGAATCAAACCCTCGACGCCAGGCTCCAACTCGATAAACGCGCCGTAGTCGGTCAAGCTGACAACCTTGCCGTTGACCCGCGCGTCCACCGCATACCGCTCTTCGACCGCGGTCCAAGGGTCCGCATGCAGCTGCTTGTATCCGAGCGATACACGCTCGGTGGCCCGGTCGAACTTGAGGACCACGACGTCGACTTCGTCGTTGACTTTGAACAGTTCTGACGGATGCGCGGCCCGTCCCCATGACATGTCCGTGACGTGCAGCAGACCGTCGATACCACCCAGGTCGATGAAGGCGCCGTAGTCGGTGATGTTCTTGACCACGCCGCGCAGCACCTTGCCCTCTTCGAGCGTCGCCAAGGTGTGGGTCTTCTTCTCGGCGTTCTCCTCTTCGAGCAGCGCCTTGCGCGACAGGACGATATTGCCGCGCTTCTTGTTGACCTTGATGACACGCATCCGCAGCTCTTGGCCACGCAACGCGTCGAGGTTTCGCACCGGGCGAACGTCGACCTGTGAGCCAGGAAGAAACGCTCGAACGCCGATGTCGACGGCCAGCCCGCCTTTGATGCGTTCGATGACGCGACCGAGGACGACCTTCTTGTCGTCGTACGCTTTCTCGACCTCGTCCCAGATCTTCATCTTCTCGGCCTTTTCGCGCGAGAGCACGATGTGGCCGTCTTTGTCTTCGGTCCGCTCGAGCAGCACGTCGACGGTGTCTCCCGCGTGGACGAGACACTCGCCGTTTTCGTCGAGGAACTCCTGGACCGAGATCATCCCTTCGGACTTGTACCCCACATCCACGACGACATCCGACGACGACACCTTCAGGACGGTCCCCTTGATGACCTCGCCCTCAGCGATGTTGCGGAAGCTACCCTCGTAGGCCTTGAGCAGCTGTTCATACTCGTCACGGCTGGCCTGATCGTCGTCGTCGTCGTCCTGACGCACCAGGACGGTCATGGGGGCCGGTCGGACGACCCTATCCGGAGCGTCGTCAATGTCTTGTACGTTCATCATGGAACTGCGATTCTCCTCTAACACCCTCGCCACGAGCCCAGTCAGCTAGTTCGAATCTGGTCCGCGTCAACGCGCGCCAGTCATGACCGTAGGTCACGATGGAAGCTATCGTCGATTGGCGATAAGCCTCAGACTATACGCTGGTTATGAACATTTCGTCAAATATGAGGGGCGAACTGGCGGACTGCTTTCCTGGGTGCTCACGGAGCCGTCCCCAGGCGCTTCCGCACGATATCGAGCACCCGCGCCACCACCCCATCGAGCCCGACCCCGGTGGTATCGACCAGCACCGCGTCGTCCGCCATGACGAGTGGTGAACTCTGGCGCGTACGGTCCGACTGATCGCGCGCCGCCAAGGCATCGGCCACCTCCGACAGGTTCGCGGCCTCCCCGCCCATGCCGTGGGCCGTGTCGGACGCCCGACGGGACGCGCGCTCATCGGGCGACGCGTCGAGGAAGATTTTCACGTCGGCGCCCGGAAACACGGCCGTGCCGATGTCTCGCCCCTCCATGACCAAGCCGCCGGCGTCCGCATACGCGCGTTGACGTGCCACCAAGGCGTCCCGCACGGCCGGGATGCGAGCCACCCGAGCCGCCGCCGCATCGATGTCGGCCGTTCTGATCAGACGGGTCACATCGTGCCCCTCCACACTCACCGTCTGCTGGTCCAGCACCAGTTCCGCCTGGGTCGCCAGCCGGCCCAATGACGCCTCGTCATCAAGGGCCAGTCCGTCATGCAGGGCCATCCAGGCCACCGCGCGGTACATCGCCCCCGTGTCCACATACCGACAGTTCAGCGCCTGGGCGATCGCCCGAGACACACTGCCCTTGCCGGCGCCAGAGGGCCCGTCAATCGTAATCACCGGGGCCCGTCGGGTGGTCGTCTCCATCACGGCTTCCTACTCCTCGCTCGTCCCGGCGCTCTAGGCGGCGGCGCGGCCGGGGTTGGTTCGGTCTCCTGCTCCGCCCGCGCCACCGCGCGGCGCAACGCAGCAACCTCGCCGACCGTCAGGTCGCGATACCGGCCTGGTCGCAACGCGGCATCCTGGATCGGACCGATCCGAACCCGGCGCAGCCTGACGACCGGATGCCCGACCGCATCACACATGTGCCGGACCTGTCGTTTTCGGCCCTCGGTGATCGTCAGGCGCACCACCCCCTGGTCGCCGTTCCGCCCGCGGCCCGCGGTCAGCAAGCTGGCGGTCGCCGGGGATGTCCGCCGCCCTTCCACCATCACTCCGCGCGCAAGACGCTTCAAGGCGCCGCCGTCTGGGACGCCTCGCACGCGCACCTCATACACCCGCTCCAGCCCGTGCCGCGGATGGGTCAGCTTCGCGGCCAGGTCCCCATCATTGGTTAACAGCAACAAGCCCTCACTGTCATAGTCGAGACGACCGACCGGATACACCGACTCGCGCACGTCGGTCAGCAGGTCCATCACCGTCCGCCGACGCTCTGGGTCGTGACGCGTGGTCATCACGGCACGGGGCTTATTCAACAATAGATACCGTCGGCGCCCCACCTGCGGCACGCGCCGACCGTCCAGGCGAATGTCGTCGAGCTCAGGGTCGGCACGCGAGCCCAGCTCGGACACCACGGTGCCATTGACCGTGACCCGACCATCTGTGATCAGCGTCTCAGCCGCGCGCCGCGACGCCAACCCGGCTGTCGCGATCACTTTCTGCAACCGGATACCGGTTGGCTCAGATGTCATGTGCAGAGGTTCCTCGGCCGTCTTGTGCCATCAGTCCGGGTCGCGGTCGTACGACTCGTCTGACTCGTCGCGGATGATGGGCCCATCCGTCGCGTCCGACACCGCGACGCCCTCGATGGCCGTCTCGTCTCCGTCGTCGTCGTCCACGACCGCTCCTTCGTCGCCTGCCCCGTCACCCAGGACGTCGTCATCGAACGGCAGCGGCTCCGTCGAAGGCCCGGCGGCCAGCGACGACGGCACTTCCATGCCCAGTGCTTCCGCCATTTCCTCAACCTTGGGCAGATCTTCCAGATCGCTCAGCCCGAAGCGGTTGAGGAACTCCCGGGTTGTCGCATACAAGAACGGCCGTCCCACGACCTGCTTACGGCCCACCACCTTCACCAGCTGTCGTTCAAGCAGGGTCCCGATGACACCCGACGTGTTCACGCCGCGAATCTCGGAGATCTCCGCCCCGGTGATCGGCTGTTTGTACGCGATGACGGCGAGTGTCTCGAGCGCCTGCACTGACAGCCGCTGTTTGGAATGTTCGTGGAACAGCTTCCGGACCCACTCGTGCAGCTCGGGTCGGGTGCAAATCTGGTAGCCGCCGGCGACCTCCACCATTTGCAACCCGCCATGCGCGTCGTAGTCGGCGCGCAAGGCGGCCACCGCCTCTGCCACATCTTCTTGCGGCTCGCTGTCGAGCAGACGAAACAGCGTCTTCGGCGCGAGCGGGTCGGGCGACGCGAAGATCAGCGCCTCGATTATTGGTTTCAGCTCGTCGGACACCTGGGCACTCCCACTCAGTCGTCGGTCTCGGCGCCGGCGGCGCCGACCATGTCATCTGGCGCCTCGTGCGCGGGGTCACCAAAAGGCGGCGGCGCGTCGTCGGGACGATCGCACCGGTACACCCGAATCGGACCAAACGAGGCCGACTGGAACACGCGGATCAGTTTCAACCGGATCATCTCCAGCACCGCAAGAAAGGTCGTGACCAACTCGCCCCGCCCGCGGTCCTTGTCGAAGAGATCTTCGAACCCGCAGGCATCGATATTGGCCAAGCGCTGCAGCAGCTCTCGCGTGCGGGTCTCGATGGACACCTCGGCGCTGGGCAGCCGAAACGCCGGACGCTCGCGAGCCCGCTGGAGCACCGACTGAAAGGCCTGCAACAACCCGAACAGATCAACCTCAAGCTCCCGCTCGAACGGCTCTCCGGCCAGGTCACCGAGTCGTTCTTCCGGCAGCCCCCACTGGGCGCTGCGAACCGTCTCACGCTCGTGCAGGAGTTCGGCCGCCGCCTTGTAACGCTGGTGCTCGATCAGGCGTCGAACCAGCGCCTCGCGCGGGTCTTCCGGGTCGTGGGACTCCTCGGCCTCCTCCTCGAGGCGCGGCACCAGCATCCGCGCCTTGATGTGGATCAAGGTGGCGGCCATCACCAGAAACTCGCCCGCGAGGTCCAGGTCCAGCTCCTTCATCACGTCGAGGTACTCGAGATATTGACGCGTGATGAGCGCGATCGGGATGTCGTAAATATCGACCTCGTGCTTCCGAATCAGGTGCAACAGGAGATCGAGCGGACCCTCGAAATTTTCGAGTTTGACCGGATATTCTTCGAGCACCGACTCGAAATCGCTGCCGTGATGCTGGGCTTCTGACATGGACGTCATCGCGGACGCTACGTGTAGTTGAGCTTCACGGCGTCGCGGACCTCCCGCATGGTCTCCTGCGCGATCACACGCGCGCGGCTCGACCCATCAATCAGAATCTCTTTGATCCGCTCCGGCTTTGCCAAGATGTCCGCCCGGCGTGCTCGCATCGGGTCGAGCGTGGCGTTGATCGCATCGGCCAGCGTCCGCTTGACCTCGACATCACCCACCGTGCCGGCCCGATATCGGGCCTTGAGGTCGTCGACCTGCGCGATGTCCGGATTGAAGGCGTCGTGATAGATGAACACCGGATTCCCCTCGACGGTGCCGGGAATATCGGCCCGGACCCGCTTCGGGTCCGTATACATCCGCATCACCTTTTTCGTGACCGCCACGGCATCGTCCGACAAATCAATCGTATTGCCGTAGCTCTTGCTCATCTTCCGATTATCGAGCCCCGGCAACCGCGGAAAGTGGGTCAGGAGCGGCTGCGGCTCCGGAAAAATCTCGCCGTAGAACTTATGAAACCGGCGCGCGACCTCTCGGTTCAATTCGAGATGCGCCACCTGGTCCTCACCGACCGGCACGAAGTTCGCCTTGTAGATCAGGACGTCGGCCCCTTGCAGCAGCGGATAGCCGAGAAAGCCCAACGCCGAGAGATCCTTCTCCCTCAGCTGTTCGATCTGCTCCTTGTAGGTCGGGACCCGCTCGAGCCAGGGAATCGGGACCACCATCGACAGCAGCAGATAGAGTTCCGCGTGCTCGGGCACCAGAGACTGTACGAAGAGTGTGCTCTGCTCCGGGTCGACACCGGCCGCAATCCAATCGGCCGCGTTGTCGTACGCGTAGGACGTCAGCGGGGCCGTGTCGGCGTAGTCGCTGGTCAACGCGTGCCAGTCGGCGACGAAATACAGGCAGTCGTAGGTCGACTGGAGGTCCACCCAGTTGCTGAGGGCACCCACCAGATGACCAAGGTGCAGCTTCCCGGTCGGACGCATACCGGACACAACACGTGACTTCACGATAACAACCACCCCATGAGGAAAGACAGCGGCGGGCCGATCAGCCGGTAGAGCCAACCGGTGGCCATCAGTACGATGAGAATGACAAACCCGTAGGGCCTGACCAACCGATCATAGCTCGCCGCGACCGCCTCGGGGAGAATCCCGGCCAAAACGTTACCGCCGTCGAGCGGTGGGATCGGCAACATGTTGAACACGGCCAGCAGAAGATTCAGCTGCACCATGGCGAATCCGAACGTCGCCATGACGCCCGCCATGCCCTCTGACGCTCCCAGCCCACCGGGCACCAGACCCAGCAGCATCGACGCACCGATCGCCATAATAATGTTGCTGGCCGGACCTGCGGCCGCGATCACGAGAAAGTCCTGACGGTGGTTCTTCAAGTTGGCCGGGTTGACCGGCACCGGTTTCGCCCACCCGAACACGAACCCACCGGCCACGAGCCCGAGCAAGGGCAGCATGATGGTGCCCACCGGATCGATATGCACCGCCGGATTCAGCGAAATCCGGCCGAGTCGACGCGCCGTCGGGTCCCCGAGCCAGTCCGCGGTGACGGCGTGCGCCATCTCGTGGACCGTCAACGAGAACAGCAGTACGGCGAAGATGATGAGGGACTGACCGATATCAGGCAAAGCGCATCAGGATATGGCGTGCTGGTGGATCAGGGCAAGTCGACG
>CAWWAF010000037.1:0-31625 GCA_963934795.1 uncultured bacterium | reverse complement strand
TATCTGGTGGCGATTTTGGCCTTGATGCTCGCCGTTCGATGGGACTACTAGTCCCCGGGCGTGCTCGGCCACGCCGTGTCGAGGTGGCGTAGCTTCTGCGTGCCGCTATGGTCCGGAGACCAGCCGGTCCCCGTGCCAGGGACAGAACTGCCAGCCCCCAGTCAACCGCTCGCCATCCACCGGACAGCGCTTCTGGGGCAACAACGATCCCAGCGGCAGACGCCACCGATACCGTTCGTCCACCACGCGCACCGAGATTTCGCCGGGTAGCCGCGGGTCTGCGATTGCGGTCCCCGCGTCGTTGGTGGCCGGGAAGAAGAAGAAGTGAAAGTTGCGGCCGGCCGGACCCAGCAGCGTGGCAAAGCTGGGGCGAATCGCGTCGACCGCGGCTCTGGCATCCGCCGTCACGTCCTCGGTCACGATCGGCGGATATGCCCGCCCCCGTTGGTCGATGAGCGAGACCTCGGCCCGGAGCACTGTTTCGTCCGCCCACGTCAGGTTGCCGGGACCGGCATCTCCATGAGCGATCAGCACGAGCGTGTACTGCGCCAACGCGGCCTCGGTGCGTTGAAGAAACTCCGCTGGGATGGTGTCGTTCCCGCTGAGCGTCAGTCGCCACCAGTCAGTCGGCAGCCACCATACGAAATCGGCGACGCCGGCGCCGTTGAGCTGTCGGCGGGTCTCCTGGTTGAGGGCCTCGAGCGTCTCAGCCGTTGCGCGTTCTTGCCCGGCCGCGGCTGGGACGGAGAGGCAGCCGATGACGAGCACCGTCGCGACCGATATAGACCAGGAGGGATGATGCATGATGGCCTCGCGCCTACGGTCGTTCCGGGATCGACTGGATCGCCGTACGTGCGACCTGAAACGAGCAGGCCGCCAACCAGGGAAACGTTCCGGCCGCAGGCGGCGTCTCATAGACGGCTGCGCCCACAGCCCCCGCGGCCGTCGCGTCCAGCGCGCATTGTGCGTGCCTTGGCGGTTTTCGATGCGGCCTACACTAGAATAGCAGGATGGGGTCAGATTGGCCCCGGGGAGAGCCCATGACAAGTCGCAGCCACACGCTGAGCATTGTACTGATACTGACGGTCGGCGTGGCATTCGGCTGCGGCGGTAGCGTAGAGTCCGGCGCGGTCGCGCCAGAGCCCGTGTTTGGTGCCGATCAGCGGCCGTCCTCGATTCAACTCGTGGCGAACCCCTCCCCGGTGCTTGCGGTGTCGATGGAAGACCTGGATGGGCACACCATCACCACCGACGACCTGCTGGGCAAAGTCACGCTCGTTAATTTCTGGGCCACCTGGTGCGGGCCGTGTCGAGCGGAAATCCCCGATCTGGTGCAGCTCCAAGCCCGTTATCCGGACCATCTGCAGGTGATCGGCGTGTCCACGGACGAAGGGCCGACGCAGATCGTGAAGGACTTTGCTACCGAGTATGGAATCAACTACCCGGTGGTGATGACGACTCCCGAATTGAACCAGGCGTTCCCCGGCGTCATGGCGTTGCCGACGTCGTTCATCGTTGATACTGAGGGCCGCGTGGTGAAGACCCACGTCGGGTTGATTAGCGCGGGCGTGCTGGAGCAAGAGACACGTTTCCTCGCGGCGCTCGATCCTGGCATCACTGTCGACCTGGTGGACGAGGATCCGCATGGCCGGCTTGTCAACGCGGCCCACGCCACTGAAATTCCCGGCCTTGACTTGACGGTGCTGACCCCCGCACAGCGCACGACGGCGTTACAACGGCTCAACGAGGAAGGGTGCAGCTGTGGCTGCGGATTGACGCTCGCGCAGTGTCGGATCAACGACTCGTCGTGCGGATTCAGCTTGCCGCTTGCTGAGCAGGTGGTCGCCGAGATCGTCGGCGCGTAAGTAGCCCGGGACGGTGACGCCCCGCGACCCTCGGCCGGGGCCCTGCTAGACCCCCTCGACCAACTGCGATGCGGCCACGGTCTCCGCCGGGCCGCGGGTTGGCGCCACCGGCGAAGGTGAGAACCCTTCGTCGTCTTCCTCGGTGTCTCCGCGGCCGAACAACGACTGCGCTCCGCGCGTCAGGTCATCCAGAATCAAGTAAGCCGTTGGCACCAGGATGAGTGTGATGAAGGTTGCGAACACGACCCCGAATGCCAGGGACACCGCCATCGGGACCATGAATTGAGCCCCAAAGCTTTTCTCGAGAATGAGCGGCCCGAGGCCCACGAATGTGGTGAGCGACGTCAGCATGATGGGTCGGAACCGGCCGACCCCAGCTTCTCGCACCGCCTCATTGAGTGACGCGTGTTGCGTGCGCTTGCGGTTGATAAAATCAACCATGACGAGGCTGTCGTTGACGACGACACCGGTCAGCGCGACCAGGCCGAACATCGACATCATCGTGACATCGAGGCCAAGCAACATGTGGCCCCATACGGCCCCGACGAGCCCGAACGGAATGGCGCTCATGATGATCAGCGGCTGAGCGTAGGAGCGCAGGGGAATCGCGAGGAGCGCGAAGATCATCAGCAGCGCCAGGCCGAAGCCTTGCTGGAGCCCGCCCACGGCGTCTCGCTGCTCTGCCTGTGCACCTTCAAACGAGAAACGTACGCCCGGGTAGGCGGCCAGGACCTCCGGCAGAATCCGCGCCTCGAGGTCGAGGATGACCTCCTGTGACGACGTCACCGCCGGGTCAACTGCCGCGGTGACATTGAGGGCACGCTGACGGTCGACACGGGTGATCGACGCGAAGCCACGACCTTCCTGGACCTCGGCGACTTGTCTGAACGGCACCTCGGCGCCGTCCGGTGTTCGGATGCGCATGTTCGCGAGATCGCCGAGCGACCGTCGTTCGGACTCCGGGTATCGGACCATGACCCGCACGTCGTCGCGGCCGCGCTGGATCCGCTGCGCCTCCTCACCGTAGAACGCCTGCCGCACCTGTCGGCCGAGGTCCTGGAGGGTCAGACCCAGCGTTTCTGCTGCGGGTTTGATGCCCAGCTGCATCTCCTGCTTGCCCTGGCGAAACGAGTCGGTGATCTCGAAGACGCCGGCGTAGCCGGTCAGGCGCGCTTTGACGGCGTCGGCCGCGGCCCGTAGTTGTCCGATGTCATTGCCCGTGAGCTGGACGTCGACATCGTCCCCAGGGCTCATCATCGTGGCCGTGAACTTGACCTCGGTGGCGGAGGGCACCGGTCCGGTCAGGTCGCGCCAGCGATTGCCGAGCGCCTCGCTGCTCGTGGAGCGTTGGTCCGATGGCGCGAGTTCGACGGTGACTTCGCCGAGGTTGGCCTCGGCGCGGTTGAAGATGGCGCCGAATGGGCTGCCGCCCTGCGCTGCGAGCGGTTGGTCGCCCACTGATGAATAGACGTGAAGAAACGGGTCGACACCGTCTTGCGCAATCATTTCCGCTCGCAGCGCTTCGACGCCCTGTTCGAGCCGTTCAATTGCGTCAGACGTCCCGGTGGCCGGCGTGCCTTGTGGCATGGTCACCGCGGCCGAAATGAAGTCGGCTTCGATACTCGGGAAGAAATGGAATGACGCCCACCCGCCCATGATCATGCCGACGGTCACGATCAGCATCGCCGCGCCGACGGCGGCCGTCGAGTACCGCCAGCGTAGCGCCAGTTCGAGCGCTGGGCGATACACGCCGTGAGTGAATCGTCGGAGTCCGTTGGTAAAGAGGCCCTGGAACCGGCTCCACAGGCTGCGCCGCGTTCGTGGCTTGGCGGTATGAGACAAGTGTGACGGCAGGATCTGGAGTGACTCCACGAGGGAGAAGAGTAGGCATGGAATGACGACGAGCGGGATGACCCGGAAGATCTTGCCCATCATGCCGGGCACGAGCATCAGGGGCACGAATGCCGCCACGCTCGTCAGCACCGCGAAGATCACCGGGGTAGAGATCTCCTGGGCGCCTTCGATGGCGCCTCGCAGGCCGTCGCCATGGCGCTCCTGGTGCGAGTAGATGTTCTCGCCCACCACAATCGCGTCGTCGACGACGATGCCCAGCACGAGAATGAACGCGAACAGCGAGATTTCGTTGATCGAGACCTCGAGACCCGGCATCAGCCACAGCGCGCCGAAGAATGAGATCGGGATGCCGAGGCTGGTCCAGAGGGCCAGCCGGAGGTCGAGAAACAGGGCCAGCACCACGAAGACCAGAATGAAGCCGGTCGTGCCGTTCCGAAGCATGAGCGAGAGTCGATCCTCGAGAATCTGTGACTCATCTTGCCAGGTGGTCAACGTGACACCAGCCGGCATCCGGGCGTTTCCGGTCGCAACGTAGCTGTGCACGGCGTCGGCGATGTCGAGTGCACTCTGATCGCCGGTCCGGAAGACCGAAACGAGCATCGTGGGTTCAACGTCGAAACGGGCCATCTGGTCCGTCTCGGCGAACCCGTCGATGACGGTGGCCACGTCACGCAAGTGCAGCCGGCTTCCGTCCGGTCTGGTCCAGATGACGAGTTCCTCGAATTCGTTGCCTCGATAGGCCTGGCCGATCGTGCGCAGCAGAATCTCTCCGCCATCCGTTCGCACGGAGCCGCCCGGGAGATCCAGCGATGAGCGTCGAACGGCCTCGGCGACCTCCTGAAAGGTGAGACCGTAACGGCGGAGCGAGGCTTCCGAGATTTCGATGGAAATCTCGTATGGCCGGGCGTTGGCCATTTCGACCTGCGTGATTTCCGGTTTGGCGGACAGGTCGTCCCGGACCCGCTCGGCCAGCGTCTTCAGGGTGAATTCATCAGCCTGTCCGGAAACCGCGATGTCGATCACACGGCGGCGCCCCCTGATTTCCCGGATGATCGGCTGCTCGGTCTCATCCGGAAACGTCGTAATGGCGTCGACGTTGCTCTTGACGTCATCCACGACCTTGCGCGCATCGGCGCCAATGTCCAGCTCGATGATGACGGAGCCGGAGCCCTCCGAGGCGGTTGATCTGATCTGCTTGATGCCGTCGATGCCTTGTATCGCCTCCTCGATCCGGACGTTCACCGCTTCCTCGACTTCCTCGGGAGCGGCGCCGAGGTACGGGACCTGAATCGTCACCAGATCGAGTGCGAACTCGGGGAACACTTCCTGCTTGACGCCCACGGCGGAGAAGATACCGCTGACGATGATGAACACCATCAACAGGTTGGCGGCGACCGAGTTGCGGGCGAACCAGTCGATGATGCCCTTCATGCGGCCACCTCATCGAGCGTCGTGGACAGTAGAGCCTGGGAGCTGTCCGCGGCGAGCGCAACCTGTACCGCCGACACCACCTCGGCCAGTAGGACTGCCATCTCGTCCACACGACCGTCGGTCTTGACGGTGTGGACCAGTGCGCCGCTTGCGACGTCGATCAGGCGCGCCGTAATGCGCACTTGGTCACCGACACGCTGGTAGCCGCCGCCGATCAGCCACGTGGCGTTCTGCTCGGTCGCCTCGTCCATGGCCGCGGCGTCGCTGACGGCGTCGAGCGAGACGACGGAGACGTTCTGGAGTTGTCCCAGCCATCCCGCCAGGGCCTCGACCATGTTCTCGCCCAGCCCGTCATCGTCGGGGTTGCGCGAAATGTTGGCGAATGGGCCGATGGCCACCGCGCGTGCCCGACGGAGGGGTGCGGCCGGTGCCGCATCGATCACCATACTGGCTCGAACTGCGTCGATCATCTTGCCGGTGAGCATGTCGAGGTTGGCGAGGTTGCCGTCCTCTTTCAACGACGCGATGACGGCCCCTCCGGGCACGTCGCGCACCCTGGCCGTGATGCGAAGCTGATTCCCAATGCGCTGATAGCCGCCGCCCACGAGCCATCTGGCGTTGCGCGCAATGGCGTCTTCGAGGGCGTCACCGCTGTCAGTCGTGGTCAGGGGGACGACACCCGCGGTGCCGCCGTCCATCAGCGCCGCGTGGAGCGCGGTCGTCAGCGTCCCTCCGAGGTCGGCGTCCGCAGGGTCACGGGAGAGGTTCAAGAACGGCAAGAGGGCTACCCGTGGACCGGTTGACGCCATGGTGGTCGCCACCGGGTTCAGCGCCCTCGCTGGCGCTGGCACTGGCAGTGGCGCGGGGGCTGATGCTGGTGATGCTGCGGCTGCCGGTGGTGTGGGCGGGGCTGGTGCGACTGGGCGACCACGCTCGCGACGTCCACCTGCCCGGTTGTTTCCGTTCGCAACACCTGGTGCGGCGTTCCCGCGGCCGCGGCGGCCTGCTGCCGCCGTTGGCGAGCGTCGCTCGGGTTGTGTTGCCGCTGCCGGCGACTCTTCCGAGGCCGTTTCTTCCGCTCCCGAGGTCGACCGGGCCTCGGCCGCCGCCGACACCGTCCCGCCGGTCAATCGCGCCAGCTCCTGGCGGATGGCGTTGATCTGGTCGTCTCGGCTCTGCGTTGCGTCGACGTTCGACGGCTGGAGCGCCGGCTCCGGGTCAGTCTCAGGGGCAGCCGGCGGGGCGTTGGCGGGCTCGGCGTCCGGCGGTTCCACGGCGCCAGGTGCTTCCGCGGCGGCTAGAGTATCGTCGGGCGCGGGCACGCTGCCTGCCAACTGAAGGTCGTCGTCCACGACCCGCACCACCATGCCATCGGTCACGGTATCGAGTGGCGAGATGCATACCATCTCCCCTTCCGCGAGACCGGCCCGAATCAACACCTCGTCACTGGTCGAACGGAGGATCTCGACGTCGCGAAAGCGGAGCCGGTTGGTCTCGTCCACAATCAATACCTGATCCCGACCGCGGAGGGCCGCCCACGGAAGGATCACCACCTCGTTGACCGTCGAGCCGGTGATCTCTGCTTCCACGAACATGCCAGATGAGAGCGGCGGGCGTCGGGGGTCGTTGCCTGGGGCGTACGGGTCCCGTACCTCGGCGACCACGTGCACCATCCGACTGACGGGGTCTATTTCGCCTTCGGTTCTGACGATGCGGCCGTCCCAGGTGTGCTCGCGTCCCGCAAAGTTGGACGAGATCGTGACGCGAGGACTGGACCGGCGCGTCGCGCCCCGGTACGACAGCGGCACGTCGACGTAGGCCAGTTCTTCATCGGGTAAGGGTAGGCGGATCTCCGCGGAGTCGACCGCGTAGATGCGAGCGACGGTGTTGCCCTTGTTCACGAACTGTCCGACATCGACGTCCTTGCTCTGCACCCGACCGGCGTAGGGCGCCTTGACTTCCGCGCGCTCAAGGTCTCGGGCGGCACGGTCCAGTGCGGCCTCAGCTGCCGCTACCGATGCACGCGCGTCTTCGACTTGAGGCTGTCGCAACGTGAGCGCGCTGGCGTCTCCACGACCGAGGTCTTGCCACTCTCGTCGAGCCACCTCCGCTTCGGCCTCCTCCTGGGCGAGACGCAGTGCAGCCTGAGCCAACTGGGACCGTCCCGTGATGACTGCCTGTTGGTAGTCATAGGGGTCGATTCTCAACAGCACGTCGCCCGCCTCGAAAAAGCCCCCGACCGCGAACGACGGTGCTACTTCGATCACGGGGCCTGAAATTTCTGGCACGAGTTGGCTGGAGGTGCGTGGCTGGACCGTGCCCTGGCTGGTCACCGTCAAGGTCACGGAATCGAAGGTCACCCGTTGAACTCGGACGCTCGGAGGGGCAATAACAGGGGCCTGGGTCTCTACCGGTGGCCGACTGAGAAACATGCCATAGGCCACAAGCCCGGCGCCGACGACCACGACGAGCGGCAGCAACACTTTGAGGAGTCGAATAAGAAATCGTGACATCAGATTGCACTCGTAGGATGACGGTCTAGGGCTGTGAAGAAAGATCTGCTTCGGATTGGCTGCTGTCGCCGTTTAAACCTGTTTCGGACTGGCTAAATCCACCGCCCAGAGCCAGATACAAGTCGACCCTGTTCTCGAGACGCAACTGCCGTGCGGTTATGAGATCGCCCTCCGCCTGAAGGGCCAGTCGCTGCGACTCGAGCACCGTGATGTAGTCGCCAAGACCGGCCCGGTACCGGTCGTCGGCGATGTTCTCGGCCGCCCGCGACTGCTCAGCCGACGTGGCCAGAAAGCCGGCGCGGTCGGCCAGGAGCGAATCGGCGGCGAGCGCGGTTTCCACCTCTGAGAAGGCGAGCAGCGCGGTGTTCGCATAGATGGCCAATTCTTCCGCTGCTCGGGCTTCCGCGCGGTCGATGCCGGCGCGTATCCGTCCGCCCTGAAACAACGGTTGGACCACGTTGCCCAGCAGGCTCCAGATCCCGAAATCGCCATTGACGAGGTCGGAGAGTGCGCCGCTCGCGGTCCCGGTGGCGCTGGTCAAGCTGATGCGTGGGTAGAGCTCGGCGCGAGCGACCTGTAGCCGTTGGCTCGTGGCGGCGATGCGGCGCTCCGCCGCAACAAGGTCGGGGCGGCGACTGACCAAATCGGCCGGGAGTCCGCCAGGAATGACCGTGGGCGTGTCCGGCAGCGTCGCCGGACCCTCGAGATCGCCGGACGCGTATCGTCCGAGCAATACCTCTATCTGGCGGACAGCCGCATCAAGCTGCTGACGACGCTGCGACTGCAACGCTTGGGCATTCGCGAGGCTCGACAGCGCCAGTCGGACGTCCAGTGAGGGACGTAGGCCCTGCTCGAATCGTTGTCGGACCTGGTCGGTCGAGGCGGTGAAGCTGTCAACGGTGGCCGTTGCCAGCTGTAGCTGTTGTGCCGCTTCCGCTACCGCGAACCACGCCTTGACGGTCTGGCCGGCCAGCGACAACTGTGCGCCGCGTAGGTCGGCTGCGCGCGATTGGAAGTCGGCGAGCGCCGCGCGCTCGTTCGATCGGAGACGACCCCAGAGGTCCGCCTCCCAGGTCAGATCGAAAGAGACCCCAAAGTTCGTGCTGACCGTGCTCAGCACGCGGTCTTCGGCACCGGGGATCGGGAAGCCGATGAAATTTTGCTTCCGCTTCGAGCCGTTCAGGCCCACCTGCAAGGCCGGGAGCAGATCGGCGGCGGCAATCCGCGCGTCAGCAGACGCTTGTTCGAGCCGCGCCGCGGCGGCCTGCAAGTCGTAGTTCTGTTCGAGCGCGGTCTGCACGGTGTCATTCAACTCGGGTATTCCGAAGTCGGTCCACCATGTCAAATACGGCGCGCTACCCAGGTCGTCACGGGCCGACCAGCGTGCCGGCACGGCTGCGTCCAACTGCGGTGCCGCCACTGGCGGCGGCATGGTGGTGCAGCCTGCGGCGAGCAGTGCGAGCGACAGGCCCAGCGCGTGTGTGGTCCCTGTGGTCCGTGGTGCGGTCATCGCGAACCTCTGTTGGCGGCGACCGCCACCGGTTGCGGCACTGGGGTATTCATGCCGGCCGTCGCGAATTGGATGAGCGCCTCGAAGACGTCGCCAGGATCGTGGGAATGCGGCCTGCCCATCGCGACGATGGACCCGCCCCAGGTGATGGTGTGCGCCATGGACCCTACCAGGAACAGCACACGCCACTGGACCTCGATCGACTCAAGATGCGGCAGACCGCAGTGAAACGCGGCTGTAAACCGCTGCATGACGGTGTCGAACTGTTCGATGAACGTTGCGCGCAGGCTCTGGTCAACTTCGGCGTGGATGCGGCCCACGAGCTTCAAGAACTTCGGTACACCCGGATCCTGCTTTTGCCACGTTTCGCACAACGGCGTCAGAAAGGCGCGGACCAGGGCCTCGGTCGGGACCGGGTCAGCCCCGGCCGCAGTCTCGAGTGCGTCCAACTGGGCCAGGCGTGTCCGATTGACCGGTGCGATCTTGCGGTCAAGCACGGAGATGAGGAGCGCCTCTTTGGAGCCGAAGTGATAGTTCACCGCGGCCAGATTGACGCCCGCCTCCTGCGTGATGTCACGCAGCGAGGTGGCCGGAAATCCGTGGTCGGCAAACAGGTGTTCAGCGGCGTCGAGGATCCGTTCTTTGGTGTCTGCTGCCATGGCTCGACTCGGTGTTGTTGTATAAACAATTCAAACGTTCATTTGAATCATACGTTTGAGCGTGTGAAAAGTTCAACTCAGAGTCAAATCGCGACCGCCACGGACCACACCTGGTCTCGGGTGGGGACGGACGTCTAGCAAGCGAGGGTCTCGACCAGGGGCACTCCGTGAAGAATGAGTTGTATCCTGGAGGCGTCCCCGGTATCCTTCCCGCCTGTGGTTCAGTACCTGCCGGCGGCGGAGACGCGGAATACATGCGGCGCGGCTGCCCGTATGTTCTTCGGCGGCCGAGGGGTACAGCGGTGTTGGCGGCGGCGTGTGCGACGGCGTGAGCCGTCTGTGCAGCGGCGGGCCTGCGGCATCGACACGCGGAGGGGTGGGGTCGTTCCTGGGCACATCCTGATCAGGCGACTCATCCTAGCTACGGGGGCGTAAATGGAACTGTTTCAAGTAGGCACTGACCCATGGGGTCAGGAGATTCTGATTCGCATCTCCTGGACTCTCCTGACGTTGGCATTCTGGGCGGGTATCGCGTTTATCCTTTTTCACGCAATCTATGCGATCGTGTGGAAGCCGAAGGTCGATCACGGGAGCGAGGCGCCAAGCGAGGCTCCGGCTGGTCTCCCCGACAAGGTGGTCCGACACACTGGCGCGGCCAGAATGTTCCACTGGGTCATGGCGGCCTCCATGCTCGTACTCTTGGCAACCGGCTTTCTGCCGATCCTCGGCCTGGAGTTCGCGTGGCTGGATGTCCACTGGATCTCCGGCCTGATCCTGATTCTGTGCATCCTGTATCACATCGTGCACGCCTCCTTCTTTCTGGACTTTTGGTCTATCTGGCTCTTGCCAGCCGATTTGAGCGAAGCCGTTCAACGCACGAAGCGCCAACTGGGCCAAGACGCGAGTGTGGGCAAGCACGGCAAGTACCCGCTCGACCACAAGCTCTACCATCTGGCGGTCTCGCTCTTCGGTTTGCTGGTTTCGGCGACGGGTCTGGTGATGATGCTGCGCATCAACACGCCGATCATTCCGCGCAACGACCAGTTCTTCGCTGAGGGCGACTGGGGTGTCATCTACGCGTTGCACGGCTTCGCCGCCGTCATCTTTGTCACCCTGACCATTACCCACATCTATTTCGCGATTCGCCCCGACAAGTTGTGGATGACCAAAGCGATGATCTTTGGGTGGGTGAGCAAGACCGACTACCTCTCGCACCACGACCCCGAGAAGTGGAAGATTGGTTCAAAGTAGGGGTGCGGTGCACCAAAGAGGGCGTGGCCCAACACAGCATGCAACGGCATGTGGCACTGACTGATTCAAGGCGGAAGCGTGTCTGACATTGCAACGACAGAGCTGAGGAAGCGGATCAATACGATCGAGGGCGGCTACGAGCTGTTTCTCGGCTACGCCGCCAAGGGCCAACGCGGCGATCCCAATTCGGGCGGTGAGCTCCGGCGGTGCGTTGAGGAGATGGATGCCGCGCTCGATGGGCTTGGGGCGTTTCTGGCGAGCCTGGTACGGGAACGCAAGTTGGAGCCGGTAGCGCCCTACGACGCGTTCTTCGAGGTGCTCGACGGCGATGCGAAACGCGCCTGCATCGCGCTGAGACTCGTTCTCGCCCAGCCAGGCATCAGCAGCCAGGTCATCGATAATCTCAACGGCTCCATTCATTTGCGTGCGGTCTTGACGGGCCTATTCCTCATCGACGAGATCTTGCGGCCGCGAGCTTCTGAGGCGATCCCCGCCGCCGCGGCGGCCGCTCTCGAACCCCCACCCGCCGACGCGTCGTCCAACTCGTAGCGCAGCGAGGTCTCCCGTCCGGTCTCGCGCGCGGCGTTCTGAGCACGTCGCGGCGGTCGGCCGCTCGTGTTTCACATATTCCCGGGGGATCATCATGCCGCCAGCCGATGCAGCCGGCAGGCCGGCTCGACTCATGGAACTCGACCCGACCGCGACGTTCAACGCTGACCTCCTGAGCCAAGTGCGTCCTGAGGATTGGACCAATCCCACTCCTGCCGACCGCTATCACCTCGTTGTCGTCGGCGCTGGTACGGCTGGCTTGATTGCTGCCTCGTTCGCAGCCGGTGCCGGGGCTCGAGTGGCCCTCGTGGAACGCAACATGATGGGCGGGGACTGCCTCAACGTCGGATGCGTGCCGTCGAAGAGCATTATCCGTTCGTCGCGGGTCTTTGCGGAATTGCGAGATGCCGCAGCGCTGGGATGGCGCGTGCCGGCTGGAGCGGAGGCGGACTTCGGCGCGGTGATGGAGCGGATGCGTCGTATTCGTGCACGCATCGGTCCACACGACTCGGCGGCGCGGTATCGGGACGAGAAGGGGATCGACGTCTTTCTCGGTCCAGCTCGTTTTACCAGTGAGTCGACGCTCGATGTCGACGGGACCTCGCTGCGCTTCAAGAAGGCGGTGATTGCCACTGGGGCACGCGCCGCCCAGCTGCCCATCCCCGGTTTGGCCGAATGCGGCGCGCTGACGAACGAAACGGTCTTCAACCTGACGCACCGGCCTCGTCGCTTGGCGGTTGTGGGGGCCGGGCCGATCGGCGCTGAATTGGCGCAAGCCTTTTGTCGACTCGGGTGTGAGGTCACCCTGCTGGAGGTGATGGACCACATCCTCGGGCGGGAGGATCCGGACGCGGCGGCGATGGTCCAGGCCGCGCTGGCGCGAGACGGCGTCCGTCTCCGTCTGGCGTGCCAGATCGAGCGCATTGAACGCGAGGGCGACGCAAAAGTGGTCCGCTTCGCCGGAGAAGGAACGGAACCCCTCGTGGTTGACGAGGTGTTGGTTGGTGTCGGGCGCACGCCCAATGTCGATCACCTCGGCCTTGACGCGGCCGGGGTCAATTACGATGCTCGGGGCGTCACCGTGGATGACGCGCTCCAAACCTCCAATCCACGGATCTATGCCGCTGGCGACGTCTGCATGGCCTGGAAATTTACCCACGCGGCCGAAGATGCCGCGCGCATCGCGGTGCAAAATGCGCTGTTCCCTGGCCGCCGTCGGCTGAGCACCCTGACGATGCCGTGGTGTACCTACACCGACCCTGAAATCGCGCATGTGGGACTCTACGAGCACCAAGCGGCGTCGCAGGGCGTGGCGGTAACCACCTATACGCAACGTTGGGGTGACGTGGACCGAGCTATCACCGACGGCGACGACGACGGGTTTGTAAAGATCCACACCAGGACTGGCAGCGACGAGATTCTCGGCGCCACCATCGTGGCCCGGCATGCCGGTGAGATGATCAGCGAGGTGACCCTGGCCATGGTGGGACGTCTCGGACTCGGCACGCTCGCCAATGTCATCCATCCGTACCCGACACAGTCCGACGCGGTCCGACGCGCTGCGTTCCAGTACAGCGTCACGCGCGTGACGCCGCTTGTGAAGCGCTTGCTCGCCCTGTGGCTCAAGTTCACCGGCTGAGTCGGCCGGGGCTCCGCCCCCGCGGCAGAAGCTACCTCTTGAAGGTCGTTGAAATGCCGTCGCTGACGGGCGATGCCGCGATCGCTGCCGTGAAGCAGATCTACTGCCCGGTTCGCCCCGGGACCGCGGCCCTGGCCGGTCGCAGGTGTTCGAGAATGAAGTCGAGCATGCCCCGCCGCAAATGCGTGTTCAGATCCGGGTCCGTCACCCCGTGGCGGGACCTGGGATACAGCATCAGATCGAAGCGTTTCCCCGCCTTCTGCAACTCGTAGGTGAATTGCAACGTGTTCTGCAGGTGGACGTTGTCGTCCATTGTGCCGTGGAGTAGCAGAAGCGCGCCGTGCAGGTCGGCGGCGTGAAAACGCGGTGAGCTCGCTCGATAGCCATCAGGGTTGTTCTGCGGTGTCCGCATGAACCGCTCTGTATAGATGGTGTCGTAGTCGCGCCAATCGCTGACGGTGCCACCCGCGATGCCCATCGCGAAGCTCGTGCTGTGCGTGAGCGCGTAGCTTGTCATGAACCCGCCATAGCTCCATCCTTCGATCCCGATTCGCGAGCCGTCCACGAAAGGCTGTTGCTTCAGCCAACTGACCCCGTCTTCGATGTCCTGCAGCTCCAGTTCGCCGAAGCGTTGGTAGACAGGCCAGGTCGAGACGGCGCCCTTGCCGCTCGCGGTGCGGTTGTCCATGACCCAGACGATGACGCCCTGTTGGGCGAGCAACTGGTAGAACATCTGGGCGCTGCCGCCCCACGCGTTCCGAACCTGCTGGGCGTGAGGGCCGGCGTAGGTGTGCTGCAACACCGGATACTGTTGCGACGGGTCGAAGCCTGGTGGCTTGATCAGCATGGCCTCCATGAGGAAGCCGTCTCGCGTCGTCACTTGGAGAAATTCGGGAACCGCTAGTCGGTAGTCGTCCAATGCGTCGACCTGGTTCGGCTCCACCACTCGTGTCTCTGTGCCGTCGGCCGCGTGCACGCGAAGCTGCGGGGGCGTGTTGATGTCGCTCCACGTATCAAGGTAGTACGAAAACCCAGCGCTGAAGCGCGCTCGGTGGGTGCCCGCTGCCTCCGACAGGCGTGCCAGCCGGGTTCCGTCCAGGTTGATCCGGTAGACATCGCTGCCGATAGCACTGCGCTCGGTACCTGAGAAGTAGACAGGGGTGCCGTCCTCCTCCTCATTCACGCCGTGCAACGTGCGCAGCTCCCACTCGCCGTCGGTCACCTGAGTGATGAGCGTGCCATCCGCTTCATAGTGATAGAGATGCTTCCAGCCCGATCGTTCGCTGAGCCAGACGAACGACCCGTCTTCGAGCCACGTCGGTGCGCCGTGTACATCCACCCACGCTGGCGTCGTTTCCTGGAGTAGTCGGGTTGTGCTCCCGTCGACCGGATCGCCGAGGTTGAGGTCAAGCCAGGTCTGTTCCCGGTTCTGCACCTGAAATACGACGTGATCGCCGTGCCGGGACCACCCCACCGACACCACCAACATATCGGTGGGTGTGTACCGGTTCAGGTCGACCCACCTCGTGTCGCCGCCCACCGCGGACACGACTCCCAGTCGCACAATCGGATTCGCGTCGCCGGCTTTGGGATAGTCCGTGACTTCGAGGTCCAACCGATAGGGAAGATGGTCGACGACCGTGAATTCCTCGACGGGACTCTCGTCCGTCTGGAGGTACGCCAGGCGGGTTGAGTCTGGGCTCCACCAGAAGCCCTTGAAGTCCCCGCGCCCGTAGATCTCTTCCTGATAGACCCAGTCGAGTTCGCCGTTGAGGAGGTCTGGGCCGCCGCCGCTGGTCAGCGCCCACTCCCGCCGGCGCGCCACATCGACCACAACCAGATCATGGTCGCGCACGAAGGCCACCATCGTCCCATCAGGGCTGAACGTCGGCATGGTCTCGATGGCAGGATCTTGGGTGAGGCGCCGTACGAGCCCACCGTCGGATGGTGACTGGCTGAGGTGGTAGAGGTCGTTCGAAATGTTGACAACCAGGCCCGAGTGGTCGGGATTCCACACGTAGTCATTCCCGCGCGCCGCCCGCCGTGCGGCGTCGGGGCTCATACCCGGCATCTCGGCGAGTCCGCGCTCGAATGCGTCCAGGTCCAGGTAGGTTTCGACGTTGCCGGTTCCCGCGTCCACCGCCACCACGCGCGTCTGACCGCTTGCGGGGATGCGCTCGCGGAGCAGGTACTGCGTGTCGCTGATCCAGCGCAGTCCGGTTGGGAGGCGTCCGGAGAAGTCGACCCGAGTCTCCGGTGCGTAAATATGGTCAATCGTGAGCGTGCGCTGTTGCGCCAGGGCGACGGTGGGCAGCAACAGAATCGCCGCCGCAATGAGCCAAACGGGTAACAGACACGGGCGCGTCATGACGGTCTCCCTGGGTCGGACCTGGACCCAGCCGGCCGGGTTAAGATGAATAGCTTAGCAAAGATTGAGACGTGGTTCGGGGGCTCGCAGGGAGGTTCGATGCGACAACGAGGAGTGGTGATGCTGGCAACGGCGGTCGGTGTGGCGCTGTCAGCTTGGGGCTCGGCCGCGCCGGCGGCGCAAGAGTCGGAAACACGACCTTACTTGCTGGAGCGGGTTGAAGATGCCGCCATCGTACAGCTGTATGCGGACGGATTCGCGTCGCTGTCGACGCGAGAGAAGACGCTGATCTGGCACCTGTATCAGGCCGCGCTGGCCGGCCGCGACATCTACTACGACCAACGGTATGCGCACGGTCTCGAGATGCGAGAGGTGCTCGAGGAGGTCATCACGCATGCGTCCGGCGTCGACCCCGCCACGCGCGAAGCGGTCCACCAGTACACCAAGCTCTTTTGGTTGAACACGGGGCCGTTCAACAACCTGACCGCCCGCAAGTTCGTGATGAAGACGACCCCCGCGGCGTTCGCGGCGGCCGCGGCGGCCGCGGCCAAGGACGGGGCATTGTTCCCTGTGCACGATGGCGAGACGGTGGCGCAGATGATGGCGCGCATGGCCCCCCTCTTTTTTGATCCCGCCGTCGATCCAATTGTGACGAACAAGGCCCCAGCGCCGGGCGACGACCTCCTGGAGTCCAGCTCAAACAACCTCTACGACGGGGTGTCGATGGCCGATCTGGACGGCTTCGAAGAGCAGTACCCGTTGACGTCCAGGCTCGTGAAAGTCGACGGCCGACTGGTCGAGGAGGTGTATCGGATTGGGGGCAAGTATCACGATCAGATCACCGAAATCGTGCGGCACCTCGAAGCGGCGGTGCCATTCGCGAGTGAGCCGATGGCGAAGGCCCTGCGTGCGAACGCAGCGTACTATCGGACCGGGTCTCCGCAGGATCAGCGTGCGTACGACATCGCCTGGGTCGAGGACCAGGAATCCAGCGTCGACACCATCAACGGGTTCACGGAGGTCTACATGGACGCCCGTGGGGCCAAGGGCGCATGGGAAGCCCTCGTGTTCTATATCAATCCAGAAAAGACCGGTGCGATCAGGACGTTGGCCGCCAACGCCCAGTGGTTTGAGGACCGGATGCCGTGGGACCCGAAATACCGTAAAGAGAGCGTCACTGGCATCACGGCCAATGCCATCGACGTGGTGATAGAGACCGGCGACTCCGGCCCGGTAACCCCGATCGGTATCAACCTGCCGAATAGCCAGGCGGTACGTGAACAATACGGAAGCAAGTCGGTCTCGCTATCGAACGTGAATGAGGCCTACGGGCAGTCCAGTCCGGCGAACTACCGACAGGAATTCGCCTGGACCTCTGAAGAGGCGGAACGGTCGCGTCGGTGGGGTGGGCTCGCCGGTGAGATGACGACCAACATGCACGAGGTCATCGGTCACGCGTCGGGCCAACTGGCCGAGCGGCTGGGTGGTTCAGCCCAGCCAGACTTGAAGGAGCAGTACTCGGCCCTGGAAGAGGCCCGGGCGGATCTGGTCGGTCTCTACTTCCTGCCGGACCCCAAGTTGGTTGAACTCGGCGTGCTGCCGTCAGACGCCCAGGAGGACATTGTCCGCGCGGAGTATGAAAGCTATACGCGGAACGCCCTGCTGCAGCTGCGCCGCATCCGTGAAGGCACCCAAATTGAAGAAGACCACATGCGGAATCGCCAGATGATCGTTCGCTGGCTGATGGACAACACCGGGGCGATCACCCAGCGCACCCGCGACGGGAAGACCTTTTACGTGATGGAAGACTGGCGAGCCTTCCGTGAAGGCGTGGGTACGCTGTTGGCCGAAGTGCAGCGGATCAAGTCGGAGGGTGATTATGAGGCGGCCCGGGCGCTGTTCGAGTCGTTCGGCATACATTTCGATGCTGCCCTGCGAGACGAAATTGTCGAGCGGGTCGAGTCGGTCGGACTACCGTCTTACAGCGGGTTCGTGCAGCCCCGTTTGGAGCCGGTGCTGGATGCGGCGGGCGTGATCACCGACGTGCGAATTTCCTATCCGTTGGACTTTACCGCCCAGATGCTCGAGTACTCAGGCAAACGGATGCCATAGAGGACCCCGGGCTTCGGACCCGGAGATACGCGTATATCGGGTCCGCTAGCGCAACCAGCCTGGCGGCACACTGGCCCGTCGGGCCTCTGTGCGAATGTCCGCCATCTCCTGCGTTAACGCCTCAATCTGGCTTTGGGTATCCGCCAATTCATCGACCGCGGTCTGGCGGTCCTGCTCCAGCACGGCCCGCTGGGCGGGGTCGTCGCGGGCCGTGTAGTCAGCCCATAGGGAGTCGACCCGGTTTTGCAGCGCTTCCGCCATCAACTCGGCGCGCTCTTGGGACTGGCGTACCGCGCTGATCCTGCTGCGCCACGCCTCTTCGTCGAGAGCCTCACCGGGTTCGTCGGTCGGTTCCCCGTCCGCCGGCGGCTCCTCTGGCTCGGCCGACGCCGGGGGGGGGCGGCGCCGCCCGTGCCCAGCCAATCGCCATTCGCGTCCAGATAGTCCACGTAGAATGGGACGTTCCCGTCGAGCGTACCGCTCGGCGATGGGAGCAGGCCTGGTCCGCCGGCTGCCTGCGGAAAGACGCTGACGTCTGTCGTCGAGTCGGACACCGGGAGGCCCAGTTCGCCGTCCGCGAGCGACTCGAAGCCCCACGCCAGGGCCCGAAGCTGCTCCATCTTGTCGATGGCCAGCACCGCGGTTGACGTGTTGGCCTCGGCGTTGTGGTTTGCCAAAGCGGCGACCGCGAACAGTTGGGCGACACCCACGGACACCGCCGTCAGGACGGCGATTGAGATGAGCGTCTCAATGAACCCGAAGCCCTGTTCACTGGACCAGCGTGATTCTTCCGAGTGCATTGACTGTAATCTCCTTCACCGCGCCTTGGCGCCCGACTTCGACCACTGCGTCAGCGGTCATGGTCTGGACCGTCCCGTTGGTCACCAGCCGGGTGGTGCCGTCGGGTGAGAACTCCAACTCGGGTCCGATCAACTCGTCGATACCTGACCCGACACGCCGTAGCGGACCCTCGTGTTTCGGGGTGGCCCGCGCGTTGTCTTTGGGCCCGGGGTATCCAAACAGCGTCTCGTCGCAGCGACTGCCAGCGTTGTCAGTCGCCGGGAATCCCGTGACTTCAACGAGGCGATACTGGCCATCTGCCGGGCAGTTGAACTTGACTCGCATCGGTCGGTTGGACGAGACCGCTCGCATGCGGGCGGTCTGCAACTCGCGCTCTATTGCGCGGGTCGTATTACCGAGTTCAAGAGAGTCGAGTGCGGCCTTGCCTGCCGGTAGCGCGATGGAGAACATCGTTCCCATCAACAGGGTCGTCATCATGACCTCCATGAGCGAGAAGCCTCGTTCGCGCTCACGGGTCGGCTCGTGCAGTTGCGTTGCCATCGACCAGAGTTAAAGCAAGGGCGCTGCCAACGATGCGAGCTAAATGATAAAAATTGTTAAGTTGTTGTTAGATATGCGTTTATGGATTCAATGGGACCGCCGTGTGGTGCCTGGCAGGTGATTTGTGGGTGCCCGACAGCGACGGATATGTCTGTGGCGCCGACGTGGTGTCTCAACATCGTTCACTGTTTCGGTCCAACCGTCGCTTACGGACAGGCACTGGCTCGTTTCGAGGCACATGAGGTCGGGAGGGGAGTATGGACAAATCGGTTGACCTGTTGGCGTTCGGTCCGCACCCGGATGACATCGAGATCGGAATCGGTGGTGTCGTGGCGAAAGCGGCCCGGTCCGGCCGTCGTGTCGGCTTGTGCGGTCTGACCCGTGGCGAGCTCGGGAGCAACGGCACGGTGCCCGAACGGTTGGCCGAGGCGGATCTGCTCGGTGCGGCGTGGCGGCGGAATCTCGAGTGGCCGGACGGCGAGATCGGTGGGCCGGACCAGGTCCGCAGCGCCGTTGAGTGTCTCCGTCGGTGTCGCCCTGCGACGGTGCTCATTCCACACTGGGACGACCGCCATCCGGACCACGTGGCCGCGAGTCACCTGCTCACGCAGGCCGTCTTCAAGAATGAGGTGTCGGCGCCGTCGTTCGTGGTGGATGTGTCGGATGACTACGAGGTCAAACGCCAAGCGCTCGACTGCCATCGAAGCCAGTTCAGCCCCGACGGCGCTGAGGCGGTCTCCACCCGGCTCACCACCTCGCGCTTTCGACAACTGATTGAGACCCGCGACGCGGGTTTCGGGGTGTCGGTTGGGGTGGCGTTCGCGGAGGGGTTTGTGGTCAAGGAGCCGGTCCTGCGTTCGGACGTGATGAAATAGGTGTGGGGAGCGGCTGGACTGTCAATGAATATAGGTATTGTCTGTTACGCGTCGGTTGGTGGAAGCGGAATCGTGGCGACAGAGCTCGCCAAGGCGCTGGCGGGCCGTGGGCATCAGGTACGCCTGATCAGTACGGAGATGCCCTTCCGGGGGGCCGAGTACCACGCGGGGCTCGCGTTTCATGCCGTGCAGACGCCCGGATACCCACTGTTCCGGGAGCCGCAATATCTGCTGTCGCTGGCCAACAAGATCGTGCAAGTGAGTCGCGAGCATGAGCTGGACATCATTCATGCTCACTACGCGATTCCGCACGCCGCCGCGGCCTACCTTGCCAGGCAGATTCTGTCGAATGTCGCGGGCGGCAAGGTGCCGCGCGTCATCACGACCTTGCACGGGACAGACGTCACCTTAATTGGCAGCGACAGCTCGTATTCCGAGACGGCCGCGTTCTGTATCGATCAGTCCGACGGAGTCACCGCCGTGTCCCGCAGCCTGCGCGACGACACCTATCGCCAACTGCCCGTCCGGGCCGACATTCAGGTCATCCCGAATTTCCTGGACTGCGGCATTCATCGCCGGTCGTCCGATCCAGCGTTACGTGCCCGCTTCACGCGTGGCGACGAGCAGGTGCGTCTGGTGATTCACGTGTCGAACTTCAGACCGGTGAAACGGGCCGAGGCGGTGGTCGAGATCTTCGCGCGACTCCATGCACGTGTTCCCTCTCGGCTGCTGCTCGTAGGGGACGGGCCTGACCTTGACAAGGCTGGCCGCCGCGCGCACGAGCTAGGGGTCGCCGACGCCGTGGAACAACTCGGTGAGCAGGAGCAGATCGTGCCGCTCTTGTCGCTGGTTGATCTGTTTCTGCTGCCCTCCGAACAAGAGAGTTTTGGCTTGGCCGCGCTGGAGGCGATGGCGTGCCAGGTGCCGGTGGTGGCCTCCCAGGTGGGTGGACTCCCGGAGGTGATCGACCACGGGGTGACCGGATATCTGCACCCGCCTGACGCGATTGACGCGATGGCCGACAGCGGCGTCAACCTGTTGACGGATGCGCTGCTCCACCAACGAGTGTCAGAGGCGGCTCTCGCCGCGGTCTTGCAGCGTTTCTGCGCGAACGCCATCGTGCCGCAGTACGAGGCGTTCTACCACAAGGTGATCGCCTGCCAGACCTCAGCGACCGGCGCCCCGTCGTAGGCCCCCGTGTGTCGGTCGTGCGGCCGTGGCACCGTCGCCGTGGCCTGGCGCACGCTATCTCGAACGGCACTCCGGACCCGAGATATACTCGACGAACAATGCAAAAGCGTGTCATCGCCTGCTCCCTCTTGGCCGTGGGGGTCGGAATCGCCGCCCTCTCAGCACAACCTGCCGACCGGGTCAGCGGTCGGACCGAACTGGGCCTGGTACTGCGTCAGCTCAATACCGTCGGGACGTTCATGATGGCGACCGCCCATCCCGACGACGAAAACAACGGCGTGCTGGCGCTGCTCAGCAAAGGCGAGGGCATCCGTACCGCGCTGGTCACCGCGACCCGTGGCGATGGCGGACAGAACGAGATCGGTCCCGAACTGTCCGATGCGTTGGCCGCCCTCCGTACGGAGGAACTGCTGGCCGCCCATCGGCTCGATGGCGCGGAGCAGTACTTCACCCGGGCCGTTGATTTCGGCTATTCCTTCAGTCGGGAAGAGACCTTCGAAAAATGGGGGCGCGACGAGATTCTGGGCGATTACGTGCAGATGATCCGCACCCTTCGGCCCGATGTCATCGCCGGTATGAGTCCGGACGGCGACGGGGGCGGGCAGCACCACCAGGCGTCGGCGGTCCTCGCGCACGAGGCCTACCTGGCCGCCGGCGATGCCGCACGGTTTCCTGAGCAGATCGCCCAGGGGCTACGGCCGTGGCAGGCGCGGAAGTTTTACTTCAGTGCCGGTTTTGGGTTCGGCCGCGGCGGCAGAGGTAGGCCACCGACTGGGCCCGACGGCACCGCGCCTCGGATGACCACGGTTGATACCGGTCAGTTCGACGCGTTGCTGGGCCGGACCTATGCGGAAATCGGGAGCCATGCCCGCAGCATGCACAAATGTCAGGGGATGTCGCCGCTGGTGCGTCTGCCTGGGCCGGCATCCGCCCGATATCGCCTCACCGAGGCCACGATTCCGGGTCAGGTCGGGCTGCCCGAGCGCACGTTGTTCGATGGCGTCGACACCAGGATTCAGGGGTTGGCGGCCTTCGCCGGTGACCAGCCCCCGCAGGCCCTGATCGTCGGGCTCGGTCTGCTGTCCACGCACGGCGCGTCGGCGCTTACCGCATTCAACGCAGGCGATGTCACCGGGCAGCGCGAGGCTGTGCTCGCGGGATTGACGGCCGTTCGGGCTCTACGTGCGGGTCTTGTCGGGTTCGACCTGTCTGATGACGCGATGTTCGAGATTAATTTCCGGCTGGTCCAGAAGGAGCAGCAGTATGCGCAGGCGCTGCTGCTTGTCCATGACCTGCGGCTCGAAGCCTTGGCGTCTGACGGCGTGGTCACGGCGAACCAGGCCGTCACGGTGTCCGCGCAGGTCGCTAACTACGGTGACGCCGCTGTCGCCGTGCGAGAGATTAGGTTCGACGGATTTGCCGAGTCGGACAAGGCGTGCGGAACCGACATTGTGCTCGGTGGCGCGGTCTACGCCTGCGAGTCGCCGATGCATCTTCCCGCGACGGTTCAAGACAGCAACGTCTACTGGGAACGGCTACCGGACGCGGCGCGCTATCGCGTCGACCCGGATGTGCCGTTCGGGGTCCCGTTCCGGCCGACGCCGTTCCGCGCGACCTTCGAGCTCGATTTCACCACCGGACGCGTCGCGATCGAGCGGCCTATCGAGTATCGCCATGGCGCTGACATCTTCGCCGGCGAGAAGCGCATGGAGCTGCAGGTGGTGCCGCGCTTCGCGGTGGAGGTTACGCCGCAGATCGCCATTCTCCCGCTCGGCGTGGCCGAGCCTCGCGAGGTCCGCGTGACGGTGTTGCACGGCGGTCAGGAGCCGGCGAGCGGTACCGTGGCCCTCGTGTTGCCGGCCGGGTGGCAGTCGTCCCCCGAGCGTGTTCCGGTCGAGTTCGCGCGAGAGGACGAGTCGCGGACCATTCGGTTCACCGTGCGTCGGGCGACGGGGGTCGGGGCGGGTGAGTATCGCATCGGAGCGACCGTCACCTCAGGGGGTGAGGACTTCAGTCGCGGGTATCAGGTTGTGGAATATCCGCATATCGGACGGCGCCATCTGGTGCATGCGTCAGAGACCGTCATGAAGGTCATTGACGTCAAGCTCGAACCGGGGCTGCGAGTCGGATATGTCGACGGCGTGGGCGACGAAGTGCCGCCAGCGATCGAACAACTCGGGGCTCAGCTGCAGCACATCTCTGCCGACCAGCTCGCCTACGATGACCTGTCGGGTTTTGACGCCATTGTGACCGGTGTGCGTGCGTATGAGCGGAACGCCGACCTGCGCGCCAACAATGATCGGTTGCTCGAGTATGTCGAAGCGGGCGGGACATTGATCGTGCAGTACAACAAGTTCGAGTTCAACGCGGCGCAGTACGGACCGTACCCGGCGCAGGTCAGCCGGAACCGCGTGACCGACGAGTTCGCCCCGGTCCAGGTGCTTGCGAGCGACCATCAGGTCTTCGGGTTCCCCAACGCGGTGTCCGCGTCCACCTGGGACGACTGGGTGCAGGAGCGCGGTCTGTACTTTCTTGGGGAGAAAGATCCCGCCTACACGGATCTCGTCGAGCTCAGCGACTCGTTCCCGTCGAACCCGGGTGCCAAGCGCGGCGCGCTCGTCGAGGCCCGCTACGGTGAGGGGCGCTGGATATATGTCGGGCTCGGCCTCTGGCGCCAGTTGCCAGCCGGCACGCCTGGCGCCTATCAGTTGCTCGCCAACCTCATCAGTCTCGGCGGAGACTGACCGCACAGCGGCTGCTGGCTGCCCCGCCCTGCCAGCTCCCTTTTTACCTCGTCGAGCGACGTCGGTCTAAACGTGGTGAGATGAGCGAATCCGCCTCACGCCTCGGACGTCACGACCTTCGGCCCCTGAGGTGGCTGACCCATGGCCGTTGATCCCGCAATCGCCCACCTGGTTCGTCGCGCCGGATTCGGCTACTCGCCCGCGGAGGGGGAGATGCTCGACCAGATGAGCGTGCCGGCTCTTGTCGACGCGTTGGTCGACTACGAGAGCGTCCCCGATACCGTCGACGACAACATCGGCGTGCCGGGATTCCTCGGGATCACCACCCGAGGCGCCTTTCTGCCGAATGAACGGATCACCGACGCTCGGCAACGGGTGTTGTTCCGGATGGTCCATACACAGCGGCCACTGCAGGAGAAGATGGCCCTGTTCTGGCACAACCACTTCGCCACTGGCTTCAGCAAGATCGCCGGGCAGATCGGTCCGGACGGAGCGAGTCGGGCGTTGGGTGCGAAGTCTTCGGAAGATGCAAACGGGCTGCGCGGTCAGTATGAGCTGTTTCGCGAGTACGCCTTGGGCAACTTCCGGGACCTCCTGGTCCAGGTCTCGCAAGACCCGGCCATGGTGGCGTGGTTGGACGGCGACACCAACCTCAAGGCCAACCCGCAAGAGAACTACGCGCGTGAACTCATGGAGTTGTTCACGATGGGTGTGGAGTTCTACACGGAGAGCGACGTCGCCGAGGGCGCGCGGGTCTTTACCGGGTGGAATCTGGCCAACAACCGCGTCGGAGATACACGGTACGCGACATTTCTCTACCGACCCGACGAGCACGATACCGGCAGCAAGACATTTAGTTTTCCGATCTATCCAGATGGTGGGAAGACCATCCCGGCCGGGTCTGCCGCTGGCGGGATGCAAGACGGACTCGACTTCATCGACGCCGTTGCGGCGCATCCAGAGACTGGCCCGCAAGCTGTACGCCTTTTTTGTCTCAGAGTTCGCCGCTCCGCCCGAGGCCCTTGTGGAGCAGTTGGCCGGCGTCTACTACGCCACCGGCTACGACATGCGTAGTGTGGTTCGGACACTGCTCAATTCGGCTGAGTTCCAAGACCCCACGCACTATTTCACGCGGTACTCGTGGCCGGTGGAGTTCGTTGTGCGGCTCGTGAAGTCGGTGGGGTGGACGGGGTACTCCGCGGCCGCCGCGGTCGCTCCGCTGGCAAATATTGGGCAGATCCTCTTCGAGCCACCGGATGTCTCAGGGTGGCGCCTTGGGACGAGTTGGTTCTCCACCGGCACCCTCTTGGCACGTATGAACTTCGCGTCGTCTTTGGCCGCCAACCAACAGTTCAGCTTGGGCACCGCCGCGACCCCCCAGGCAGGTACGCCGGAGGCGCTTGTGACCTACATGATCGACAGGCTTGAGCCGGCGGCCTACGACAGCCAGGTCGCAGCCGATCTCCTGGACTACGCGAACGCGGGCGGCGTGTGGACCGGGTCCCCAGGCCAGGTGCGCGCCAAGGCGGCCGGTCTGGCGCATCTCATCGGTGGGTCGTCCGAGTATCAATTCGTGTAGCTGGGAGCGAGCCTATGCAGTTCACACGGCGACAGTTCATGCGTGGCGGCGTTGGGGCGTTCTCCGTCGGGTTCGCGGCGCCGGCATTCCTCAGCGACCTCGCCCAGGCGCAGAGCGCGACGGGCCGGAGCCTGGTCGTGCTGTATCTCAGTGGAGGGAACGACGCGCTGAGCACGCTGGTGCCCTACACCGACCCGGCGTATTACAGTCGGCGTCCCGCGCTCGCCGTGCCGGCCGGTAGCGTGCTGCAGGTTGGTAGCGACCTGTCTGGCCGGGCGTTGGGGCTGCACCCGAACTTGATCGGGGTGAAGTCCATCTTCGACGCGGGCCGCCTTGCGGTCGTCCAACGCACGGGGTACGAGGATGCCAGTCGGTCTCATTTCAAGGGCACCGACATCCTTGCCACGGCTGACCCGCAGGCCGCGCAAGGTCCCGGTTGGCTAGGGAAATATCTCGATACGCTGCCTTCACCGGTTGACCCGCTGTTGGCGTGGAACACCGCGAACCTGCTCCTTCACGCGTTGCAGGCGTCCTCGGTGGGTGTGCCGTCGATACCCCACCCGACCGCGTACGCCTTCTCCAGTCCGAACACCGGCGTCGAGGCTGAGTATTCCGCGGCCGCGGCGACGGCCATCTCATCGCATCTGCCGGTGCAACAGCCCCAACTGTCGTTCGTCAACTCGACGGCGCAGGCGGCGTTGGCGACCCTGGACCGCGTCGGGGCCGTCTCGGCATACGGACCGACGGTTGCGTATCCCGACACCGGACTTGGCCGGGCCCTTCAAGCGGTAGCGGGTGCGCTTGCCACGCAGGTCGACACCAATATCTTCTGGGTGCAGGCCGGCGGCTACGACACCCATGCCAGTCAGGGGACTGTGGACGGCGGCTACGCGGAGCTCTTGGCCACGCTCGACGGCGGGTTGTCCGCGTTCTACACGGACCTGTCGAACCAGGCGCTGCTGAACCAGACGATGGTGCTGCAGTTCTCCGAATTTGGTCGCCGCGTGTCAGAGAACGGGAGCGGCGGCTGTGATCACGGGGCTGGGGGGCTGATGATGGCGTTGGGGGGTGGGGTACACGGTGGACTGTACGGAACCGCGGCGACCCTCGACGACACACCAGACAACCCGACGCTCGAGAACAACGGACGGGACGTGAAGCACGAGACTGATTTTCGAGGCGTCTATGCTCGGGTGATCGATGATTGGTTGGGCGCGGATTCGGTCAGCATCCTGGGCGGCGACTTCCGCAATCCGGCGGTCGACTTCGTGTAGCGGGTACGGAGTCGTCTCACTGCGCGGGCTGTCCGAGCAGATACACGTCGCCAGTGGGCGCCGCTGCGCCGCCCGCAGCTTCCACCGTGATCGCCATAACCGCGGGCAGCGGTACGGCCTCTGGAATCGCGACGATCACGGTCGCGCCGCCGTCGGGGTCGGGGTCGAGCAGCGCGGCGCTGACCGGCGCCTCTGACAGCACGAACCATAGCTGGTAGACGTCGCCGTCTGGGAGCGGGGGGAGCCCGCTGGCCAGGAACACCATCTCGGCGGCGTCAGTCCAGACGGCCCGGGCTGTCGCGCGTGGCGCCAACGGCTGGCCGACAAGCGTCAGTTGCTGGGCGCCAGTTCCGGCGACGATCGCCAGCACCGCGTCGCGCTCAGCCGCGGCGGTGCTCGTGGCCGCAGCGTCCGCCCGCAGGCGTTCGGCGTTGTGAGTCGCCGCGGCGAGTTCGGTCTCCAGAGCTGTGATCTGGCGATCGAGTCCAGCCACATACCATCCGCCGCCGCCGGCGGCGGCGACGACCAGACTGGCGGCCAACCAGAACAGCGCGCCGGGGCCGCCTCGTGGGGGCTCCGCATCCTGCGAGTCGCCCGAGGGGGTATGTTCGTTGACCGCCGAGGCGAGCGCCACGCCTCCATCCGCGCCGATGCGCGGCAGCGCGGGCTGTGTGCCGGTGATCTGCTGGAGGACTCGCGTGCGTAGCGCTGATGGTGCGTCCAGCGCGGGGGCCGTGTGCGCGAGACCGTGGGTGACCACTAGCAGTTCGCGTACCTCATCGACACATGCACGACAGACTTCGAGGTGGGTTTCGAATCCCTCCCGCTCGGCCGGGCTCAGCGCGCCGACGGCATACAGCGCCGGCCATCCGTCGAATTGCTCGTGCTGTGGTTCGCTCACGACCGCAACGCCTCACGTAGTGTCAGAAGGCCGCCTCGGATGTGGCTCTTCACCGTGCCAACCGTGTGTTCCAGACGCTCCGCGATCTGGCGGTGTGTCAATCCCTCGAAGTAGGCCAGCTCGACCGCGATCCGCTGCGGGAGTGACAACGTGGTGAGCGCGATTTTCAACTGCGTGACGCACTCCGTGGTCAGGACCTGCGTATGAGCGCCGACGACCGGGTCCGGTAGGTCGACGACTGCCAGCTCGCCAGCGTTCGGTGCCGGGTCCGCGTGTTCCCGCTTCGCCTGCAAGGCGTCGATGGCTCGCGTGCGCGCCATCATGAGGAGCCAGGCGGCCACCGGAGCGCGTGTGGCATCGTACCGTGCGGCCTGCGCCCACGCCTGCGAGAACACAGCCTGCACGACCGCTTCCGCGTCGCCCTGGTCCTGCATGATGCGCATCGCCAGACCGAAGACCGAGCGGATGTGTCGGTCGTACACGAGCGCGAGCGCGTCGGGGTCGCGCTCGGACATACCCTGGACGGATTCGCGGTCCACGACCCGCGCTTCGGCCGCGGGCCCGCCCTGGCCGTCATTCGCGTCGTCGATCACGGTTCCGGGTACCATGCGTTCTTGTTGGTATCGCGTGGGCGGAGTCAGGGTGCGTCAACGCCCCTTGAGAGTGGGTGGGCGGTGGCCCGGTCCGCACGGGTCGGCAGCGTCTACTCTGGCAGATGTTACCCCGCTCCAGCACGTGTCGTCCGCGGTGCGATGTAACTTCGATGTGCCTGGCTGGTCCAACTCAGGGCTGGCGTTTGTGCCGCCAGAGGGTTTGGGACAAGATACCGGGGGGACGGCATGGGTCTGCGGCGATTGATGGTGGGTCTGGTTGTGCTTGGCGTTGGACGCAATGGCGATACCCCGGTGGCACCCATCAACCCCACGGAGACCAATACGATCATCGTCACCGCGGCTGGCGCGAGCCCGCAGCAGATCCAGATTCAGGCGGGCGATCGCGTCCTGTTCGTGAACAACGACGACGTCGTGCACGACATGTCCTCAGATAACCATCCGTCGCACTAGGAGTGTCCGGAACTCAACCAGGCGGGGTTTTTGTTGCCAGGTCAGAGCCGGGAGACCGGTAACCTTGTGACCGCGAGGACCTGCGGATTTCATGACCATCTCGATGCGCAGAACCCGAGTCTCAACGGAACCATCACCATTGTGGAGTAACACATGCTCATGTTTACAAAAGGTCCAAAGGCGTTGGCATTCGTTGCCGTGATCGGGGCCGGCGTCCTGCTGGCCGGCGTGTCCGGTCGCGCCCAGCCTGCCTCGGAACGATTCTCGATGGTCAAGGCGATGACGTTCGATGTGTTCGGAACCGTGGTTGACTGGCGCTCCTCGCTTATCAGCGAGGGCCAAGCCCTCAGTACCCGTTTCGGATTCGAGGTCGACTGGGCGCAGTTTGCCGACGACTGGCGAGGTGGCTACGGTCCAGCCATGCAGCGGGTGCGCAGCGGCGAGCTACCTTGGATGCGTATCGATGACTTGCATCGGATGATTCTGGACGACCTGATCCCCAAGCATGGGTTGACCCCGCTTGGTGAGGAGGACCGGGACAACTTCAACCGTGCGTGGCATCGTCTGCAGCCCTGGCCTGATTCCGTGTCCGGATTGACGCGGCTCAAGACCCGTTTCGTGCTGTCGACGCTGTCGAATGGGAATGTGGCGCTGCTGGTGAACATGGCCAAGCACAGCGGGCTGCCGTGGGACGTCGTACTGTCGTCCGAGCTCGCCAAGCACTACAAGCCGGATCCCGAGGTCTATCTGACTGCGGCCGACCTGTTGGGACTCGAGCCGGAGGAGGTCATGATGGTCGCCGCGCACAAAGGCGATTTGCGGGCGGCAGCCGCCCTGGGCCTCAAGACCGCCTATGTCCCTCGGCCGACCGAGTACGGTCCCGACCGGGAGATCGACATCACCCCGGATCCGACGTTCGACATCGTCGCGACCGATTTCAATGACCTCGCGGACAAGCTGGGGATTCGGTAGCGGACCGGGCCAGACGTGATAGACAAAGGCATTATTCTCGCCGGGGGATCCGGAACACGGCTGCATCCGCTGACCAAAGCGGTGAGCAAGCAGCTGATGGCCATCTACGACAAACCGATGGTCTACTACCCCCTCACGACGCTCATGCTGGCTGGCATACGCAACGTGCTGGTGATCACCACGCCCCACGAACAGGCGATGTTTCAGCAGTTGCTTGGCGACGGCACCCAGTGGGGGATGCGCCTGGAGTACGCGGTGCAGCCGAGTCCGGATGGGCTGGCGCAAGCGTTTCTCATCGGTCGGGAGTTCGTGGCCGGTGAACCATGCGCGCTCGTGCTTGGTGACAACATCTTCTACGGGGACGGTCTCGGTGGGCTGCTGCACAAGACGGCAGATGTGAATGAGGGCGCTACGGTGTTCGGCTACCACGTGAAGAACCCGGGTGACTTCGGCGTCGTTGAGTTCGATGCGGACGGCACGGTACTGGGTCTTGCGGAGAAGCCCGAGGCACCACGGTCGAACTACGCGGTGACCGGGCTGTATTTCTACGACGCGCAGGTGGTCGAGCTGGCGGCGTCGTTGAAGCCGTCGCCGCGGGGGGAGCTCGAGATTACCGACCTTAACCGTTTGTACCTGGAGCAAGGGACACTGCGCGTGGAGAAGCTCGGTCGCGGCGTGGCGTGGCTCGACACCGGCACTCCGGAGGCGCTGCTCCAGGCCGCGAACTTCATCCAGACCATTCAGACCCGTCAGGGCCTGCAGGTCGCGTGCCCCGAGGAGGTGGCGTTCGACTTGGGCTGGATCGACGGTCAGCAACTCGGCGCTCTTGCCGAGCCGTTGCGCAAGACGGCATACGGTGGGTATCTGATGGAACTCCAGATAAGATCTGGCCGCTAGGAGCCCGCGGTCTTAGGGGATTACGCATCCGGGCGTGACTCGAGCCAGTCTTGCGTTCGGTCGAGCACGGTCGCGATGGCGGCACGCTGCCGTTTCAAGCTGGCGCGCGCGCGCCAGCGGAGTTTGCCGGCTGGCGAGAAACGCCCGCACGAGTTTGAGGGCCGCGGCCTCACGCTCAAAGGCGGCCAGGCCGGCGAATGCGAGCAGCGGGAGCCCCAACCCGGTCACCAACCCCGCCGCGGTGGCCAGCGTTCCCATCCAGGCCGCGTAGATCACGATCCCGTCGATGACCTTCCACGTCGCGCGGCTCTGCAGGTCCGGGGCCGAGCGGCTGAAGGCCGATGTCAGCCAGTACGGCGGCGCGAAGCCGCACACACCCACCACCGCGAACGGCACCAGGACCACCGCGCGTGTGCCTTCCCGTAGCACAAACCGAGTCACCGCCCCGGCTGACATGCGACGGTCCAGGTCGCTGTCCCGCAGGCCGAATGCTCGCAACTGTTCGTCATACAGCTGGAGATCAGCGCTCAGTCCTCCAGTTGCACCGGATCTTCCTGACGCAGCCGATCCAGACCGGTCGCAATCAGTTGGCGCCGGCGGACTCTGTCGGCCGGGTCGTCGCCGACGCCACGCGCCGCCGCATAGAGTCGGTCGACCCGGGCCACCAGCTTGAGGTCCTCGCGCGGGTCGGCTTCCACCAGTATCGCGCGCAGATGGTCGGCGATTCGATCAGTCAGCGCGCGTACGGCGGCTACCGGGTCGCGACCAAATAGGTCGACGAGGTCCGCCGCATCGAATGGCTGGCCAAAGATGGCCACGACCCTGGACCGGAACATGGGAAGGCGGTCGAAATTGAGACCGACCGGCACGATGGTGACGGGGCGCCCCGCCGCAGCGCTGCTGAGGACCATGCGGGCGGCGCCGCTGCGGAGTGGTTCCAGCCGCCCGCTCACGTGGCTGATCCCTTCAGGAAACAGGCAGATGGCGTGCTGATCCGCGAGCGCGTCCTGCACGGCCGCAAACATCTCGGCGTTGC
>CAWWAF010000036.1:0-31670 GCA_963934795.1 uncultured bacterium | reverse complement strand
CCAGACGGCTATCAGCACGGAAGGAATGCTCACCCTCGGCGCCAGCCTGCAGTTGCCGATTGGACCCGACCCCCGGGCGGGGCGTATCGCCACCGGGGCGGCACTGAGCGCGGCCGGCGATGTGCTCGCCGTGCGCACCTATTCGGAGATTTACCGTTTTCGATGGCCCATTGGCGATGCCCCGGAGCAGATCGCGGAGGCGTGCTTTCTGGGAACTGACGAGCCCCAGGGTGAGGCGCTTGCGTTTCGGGCCGATACCGACGACTGGTTCGTTCTCACCAGCGAGACGCACACCGACCAGGCCGGGTTCCTCCAGGCCGTGCGCTGTGGGGGCGTCAACTAGGCTAGGGGAGCGTCAATGCCAGTAGCTCGGCGTCGTCCCCGGTTCCCACAGCCACCACCAGATACTGCCTTCCGTCGTGCTGATAGGTCACCGGATTGCCGCCCGGTACCGCGGGCAGATTCAGCGAACCGAGATGGTCTCCGCTGGCCTTGTCGTAGGCGCTGATGGTGCGCGAACCGGTGGCGATGTCCTCGTAGTCGCGCCCGCCATGGTTCATGATCAGCAGCGTTGGCGTCACGAGCGGACCGGACGTGATCCCGCCCCCACCGCCCAGCGGAGGCAGGTCGAGGTCGACAAGGGCCGGATGGTTGCGGGGGCCATCCCCGTGCGCCTGCATCCAGTCCTGGTCCCCGGTGTTGAGGTTCAGCGCCGTGACCCGCTTGTAGGGAGGCTTGAACACCGGGAGCCCTTGCGGCCCACCCAGTCCTCGGCTCCACGGATCGGTGAAGTAGCCAACCGTGGCCGGGGCTTCGTACTCGACCAGGTCCGCGAGGGCCAGGGTTTTCGACGACGAGACGAAGAGTTGGCCGGTCTCGACATCCACGGCTGACCCTTGCCAGTTCGCGCCGCCACCCGCCCCGGGCGCTTGAATAAACGGCTTCTCGCCGCGCAGCACCGGCGGTGAAAAGATCGGTCCGAACCGTGCTCGGGACTCGATGATCTCGAGCGCCTCGGCCCGCAGTTCCGGCGTGAAGTCGATGACATCCTCGATGCGGCTCCCCTGTTGTTCGAACGGTGGCGGCTTGGTCGGGAATGGCTGTGTTGGCGAATACCATTCACCGGGCACGTTGCCCTGGGGGACCGGGCGCTCTTCGATAGGCCACACGGGTTCGCCGGTCGCGCGGTCCAGTACGTAGGTAAACGCCTGTTTGCTCACCTGGGCGATCGCGTCAATCTCCCGGCCGTCGACATTGATGGTCAGCAGGTTCGGCCCCGTGGGGAAGTCCCAATCCCAGAGCCCGTGATGAATCGCCTGGAAGTGCCAGGCGCGCTGGCCGGTGTCGATGTCGACCGCAATGATGCTCTCGGCGAACAGGTTGTTGCCCGGTCGCATCCCGCCGTACCAATCGTTGGACGGCGTGCCGGTCGGCAGATAGACAAGGCCCAGTTCCTCATCCACCGCCATGTAGGACCAGACGTTGGCGTGGCCGCTGTACCGCCAGGATCCGTTCTGCCAGGAATCGACACCGAACTCGTCGCCCTGTGGAATGGTGTGGAAGATCCACTTCATCTCGCCGGTGCGGGCGTCGTAGGCACGGACGTCGCCGGGCGAGGCCTCCCGCAGCCGCAGGTTGGTGTCCTGGACCACGCTCCCCGTGATGATGGTGTCCCCGGCGACGGCGACCGGCGACGAATAGGTCATGCGCGAGGCGTCGATTTCACGGCTGTAGCCCTTGGTCAGGTCGATGTAGCCGTTCTCACCAAACTCTGGGTAGACGGCGCCGGTGCGCGCGTTCAGGGCGACCAGTTTCAGGTCGTGGTTCGCCATGAAGATGCGCGCGTCGTCGCTCTCGCTGTCCTTCCAGTAGGTGAGTCCGCGGTGACGCCAGCCCATATTGGGCGGACGGTCCATGTAGTCGTAGATACGCGGGTCGTGGGTCCACACGGTCTCGCCCGTGCCTGCGTCAAGTGCCGCCGCCTGGCCCAGCGCGGTACTCACGTACACGAGACCGTCGGCCATCAGGGGTGACGACATGAAGGCGCTCGGGCGAATCTGCTCGTGTTCCGCGACCACCGCCTGCGAGAGCGACGCCCATCGCCAGGCGATGCGAAGGTCGGTGAAGTTGTCCGCGGTGATCTGGTCGAGCGGGGAGTATTTTGTGTTGGCAGCGTCGCGGCCAAACGCGTGCCATTCACCGTCGGGGACCTGGGCCTGCGCTGCCGTGGCACCGGTCGACAGGAGTGCGACGAGCAAGACCAGCCAGGGATCAGGAGCGAGATGCCGAAGTCGCGGAACCGAGTACAAGTCGCGGCCCTCCCTGAGAACCCTGGGCAGATGTCGGGATTGTAGTGCGCAGCCTATTGCATCTTCCGCCCGGTCCACTAGTCTCGCGGCACCATTCCGGTGAACCTGAACTTCTGCGCGCGGCGGCCGCGCTGCGCCTCGGCGGTGTAGATGTTCCCCTGACTGTCGCTGGCGATGTGGTGCAGCGCCTGGAACGCGCCCGGCTCTTCGCCGTTGCTGCCGAACGAGTCGAGCACTTCGAGCGTCTGGCGGTCCACGATGTGGACCAGCGAGTTGCCCTGATCTGCGATGTACAAAAACTCTTGCTGCGGGTCTGGCGAGAAGGCCACCCCGGCCACGGTCAATGCGCTGTCGGCGTTGCGGTTGATGAAGCCCTGCGTCGAATAGGTGCCGTCGAGCGTGAATACTTGCAGTCGGCTGTTGTTCCGGTCCCCGACATACACCAGCCCGTCGTTGGCAACCTCGATACCGTGCACGGTGGTGAACTGTAGGGGCCCCTGCTCGTCGTCGACCGGGGTGTCAGGCGCCGCATCCATCGGCTCGCCGCCGAAGGCGCCCCACATGCGTTTGAACACCCCGGTGTCGGCATCCAGCACGATCACGCGACGGTTGCCATAGCCGTCGGCCACGAATACCTCGTTCGTCTCCTCGTAGACGAATGACTCCGCCGGGCGGCGCAGGTTGTCGGTGTCGGTGTTTCCGCCGCTCACGCCGCGGCCGCCGATCTGCAGCAGCAGCTCTCCCGTGTTGGTGAGCTTGAGCAACATGTCGTCCGACTCGGGGTCGCCTCCATTCCCGCCCACCCAGATGTGTCCCTGGTGATCCGCGTGGATGCCATGCTCGTTCCCCGGCCAGTCGAAGTCGGCGGTCGGTCCACCCCAGGCATTGATGAACGTCCCGTCGGCGTCGAACTCGAGCACCGGCGGGGCGGCGTTGGCCTCTTCTCCCGCCTCGACCGTGTGCGGCCGGTGCAGCACCCAGACATGGTCGCGCCCATCCACCGTCACCGATGCGACCTGTCCCAGCACCCAGTCGTTCGGCAGGGTGGGCCAGGAGGCATCGACATCGAACGTGGGAATCTGCTGTGGCTCAGCCGCGGCGGGTGCAGCCGCCTCGCCTGTCTCGCCCGGCTCAGGGCCCGGTGCCGCGCAGCTGATCGCGCCGAGACACAGTGCGGTGGCGACGAGTGAGGTGATGCCTGGCTTGTATCTCATGGCTCATCCACCGTTCCTGGAAAAGGCCGTCGCTCCGACACCGCGTTGCGAAGGGGTCTAGTTGGTATTACTCAGTCGCCACAAGTGCGAGCGGGTGCGGATGAACAGGCTGCCCTGCGCAATGGCCGGGCTCGACATGGCCACTTCGCCCAGGTCGTTGCTGCCGACCACGTTGAATTCGTCGGTCGGGTCGATGACGTAGGTCGTGCCCTCTTCGCTGAGTACGAACACCTTCTCGTTGTACGCCCACGGTGACGCGGTGAATCCGCCGGCGCCGACCGCGACCCGTCGACGCACTTCCTGGTTCAGCACCTGCTGCTCGCTGTAGTACTGCTCCTCACCCGTATGGGCGTCATGCACGGTGTAGAACCCCTGGTCGAGGAGTGTGAAGTAGTAATCGCCGTAGACAAGCGGGGTCGGATGATAGGGCCCCGCGCCTTCCTGATACCAGACGACGGTGTCGCTGGTGCGCTGGCCGTCCTGCAGCGTGATGTCACCCTGCGCACCCGGTTTGATGGCAAATACCGGTTTGACGGCGTCGCCGACATACCCCGAGGTGACATAGAGCAGTCCGTTTGCGCTGAACGGCTGCGGAATCGAAATCGTGTTGAGCCCGCTGAAGCGCCATAGCTCGTTGCCGTCAAGGTCGTAGGAGCGGACCTGATCGCTGCCGGCGGTCACCAGTTCGGTCCGCGCGTCGTGCTGCCACACGAACGGCGTGGACCAGTTCGTGCCTTCGTCCCGGTCCACTCGCCATTGCTCAGTTCCGGTCGCCGCATCGAGGGAGACAACGAACGACTGCTCGTCGTTGTCGTTCACGATAAAAAGCGAATCGCCGTGCAGGACCGGTGACGCCGCCGGACCCCAACCCAGGCGCGTCTCGGTGGCGTCGAAGCGTCGCTCCCAGACCACCTCACCGGCCATATCCAGCGCGAAGACCCCGACGTTCCCGAAATAGACGTACACGCGCTCGCCATCGGTCACCGGGGTCGACGAGGCAAAGGTGTTCTTCAGATGACGGTCGAACTGCGGCTCACCGACATTGACCTCAGAGGTCCACATCAGCTCGCCCGTATCGACCGCGTACGCGTAGACCAGCCAGTGATGGTTATCGACCTCGCGCTCCATCAGGTCTCCCGGCTTGGGGGCTTCGAACCTGGGATCGTCGTTCGTCTCAGGAGAACCGTACGGGAAGTACAGCCCCATGCGAGGCTCCTGGCTTTCGCCATCGCTCACGACCGTCGTGAGGAAAATCTGATTGCCCCAGATCACTGGCGACGACCAGCCCAGGCCATCGACCTCGGTCTTCCAGACCACGTTTTCCGTTGGGCTCCACGTGCTGGGCAACCGAGGGTCGTCTTCGGCGATCGGCAACGCGTCGGCGCCGCGGAACGCGGGCCAGTTGTCATTCTCGGCCGAGAAGGTTGTCGTGGTGGCGACCAGCGTGAGCAGCACGATGATGAGTGACGCTCGCGAGGCGATGAGCAGATGGTGATGTGGCATCGGGTAATTATACGCCTCCCAAGCGCTGACTTAGCGAGATACCCAAGCGACCACTAAAGTGGACATTTGAAAAACGTGCTCGGCGGGTAGCGTTCTTCGTAACCTCTGCTTTTGCAACAGTTACGAGTCCACGTCAAGCGAAAGTCGAATTGGCACGCGCCGTGAAGGTTACCAGGGCAGAGGGTTGGCTATGGGTCAGCTCAGCGATTGGTCGGTCCGGAATGGGCCGTGACACAGCAAGCGAAGGGGGCACAGGCGATGAGAGCAATGACACGCAATCACACGAATGGACATGGACAATGGCTGGCGACCGGCATGTTGATGCTCTGTGTGGCCGTGCCCAGCGGCGCGGTTGCATCCGACGGCGACCTGCGGCAGCAAGTGCTGGAGCGGTTGTCGGACGAAGAGGCGGTCGCGGCCAAGATCGACGTGGCCGTCAACAACGACGAGGTGACCCTGTCCGGGTTGCTGGCGTCGGTCTGGGAGAAGGAATGGGCGATCGAGCGGACCGAGCGCACCGACGGTGTTGCGTCGGTGGTCAGTCAGCTCACCCTCGTCGTGCCCAGGCCGGATACGGACCTGGCCAGGGCGGTAGCTGAAGCGATTGTCCGGTATCCGTACTACACGGTCTTCGATCACGTCAGCGGATTCGTCGAAAACGGGGTGGTCACGCTGCAGGGTGACGTGACGCCGGACCGGCGAAAGTCCAAGGACATTCGGGCACGTGTCTCGAAGGTGATCGGGGTACAGGGAGTCGTGAACGAAGTCGAGACCCTGTCGCCAGCCATCAATGATGCACGGATACGGTTCGCGCTAGCACGCCGGCTGTTCAATCACCCGTCGCTGGGGCGCTACACGGGCTATGACCCTGGTATCCACATCATCGTGAGGGGTGGCTACGTCACGCTGAAAGGTACCGTCTACGACCAGGCGGACCGGCTGATTGCGGATAGCGAGTCGCGGCGGACGTTCGGAGTCATCCGGGTTCACAACGAGCTGAAGGTGCGCGGAGAAGTAGAGGAAGTCACCGCACCGCCGGCGGCTGAACCGGGGGTTGAACCACGAGTCGTCGCCGTCATCGAGTAGTGGCACGCGGGTGAGCGTCTGGACACGCGCTCACCCGCGTCGCCCGCCAGTGCCACCATCCGGCCTGTGGTGGCAACTCCGAAAACACCAGTGAACCCGTGCTGATGGCCGCCTGCACAAGGCCCTCAATGCAATCCGGTTGCTCCTGCTGGGCACCAACCGGCAGTTTTGAGGATAATGCAGCGACAATTCACACGGGGGAACACCATGAGACTGAGTTCCAGAACATCTGTGGCGTGGTCGGTCGCGATTGCGGCCCTCTCCACCCTTGGCGTCGGCGTGACGGTTGAGACACAGGAGGGCCGTGCACCTCGCAACCTGGAAGAGTTCGACGCCATGTTCCAGGAGCTCAACAACTGGGGGCGTTGGGGCGCCGACGACGAGCTCGGCACCATGAATTTGATTACGGCCGAGAAAACCCGGCAGGCGGCCGGGCTCGTGCAGTCAGGCGTGACCGTCTCGCTGGCGCACAACCCGATACCAGGGGTGGCGCCGGATAACCCGGATGCGGCGTTCAACCACACGATGGGGCGGTCGCTACGCAGCGACACCTACGAGTTCACGTATCACGGGTATGGTGTCAGTCACATCGACTCGCTGTGCCACTTCCTGTGGAACGATCGGCTCTACAACGACACCCCGCTTTCGGCCAGCACGTCCGACGGGTGTGGCAAGTTCGGTATCGAGAATCTCAAAAGCGGCATTGTCACGCGGGGCATCCTCCTCGACTTCCCGCGGCTGAAGGGCGTGCCCTACCTGGAGCCGCAGACACCGCTGTATGTCGAAGATATCGAGGCCTGGGAGCAGCGGGCCGGGGTGACGGTCTCCCCGGGCGATATCATCTTCGTCCGCACCGGGCGGTGGGCTCGTCGGGCGGCGCTCGGACCCTGGCAGGTGTCTGGAAACAGCGCCGGTCTGCACGCTTCGGTACTGCCCTGGATCAAAGAGCGGGGTGTGGCGGCCGTCGGCAGTGATGTCGCGACAGATGTCATGCCGTCGCTGGTGGAAGGCGTGACGCAGCCGGTCCACACCATGCTGATTGCCGGCTTCGGGTCGAACATTTTCGACAACATGGATCTCGAGGCGCTCGCCGAGGCCGCCGCGGCCGCGAACCGCTGGGAGTTCATGCTTACCGCTGGCCCGATTCCGGTCGAGGGCGGCACCGGGTCGCCACTCAACCCGATCGCGGTGTTCTAGGGGTACACTGAACCCTCAGATCACATGGAGCACCATCCGAACCGACAGCAGCTCGTCGGCTGGGCACACCGCGTTCGCGCGGTGGCGCGAGTCGTGGCCACGTCCGCCCTCCTGCTCGGGTTGACGCCGGCCGCGCCGCTGGCCCAGGCCGGTGGTGCCAGCGCGCAGACGCTCGAATGGCAACGCGATTTTCTGGATGAGTACTGCGTCGCATGTCACAACGACCGCGCGGAGATGGCTGGCCTGACGCTGCAAACCGTGGCCTTGCAGCGCGTGGGGCACCCAGAGGATGACTCCGTGGTTTGGGAGAAGGTCATCCGCAAGCTCCGGGCGCAGTCGATGCCGCCGGTTGGGCGTCCTCGGCCCGATCCGGCTTCGTACGAGCGGATGGCGTCGTGGCTCGAAGGCACGATTGATACGTCAGCCGCCGTCACGCCGAACCCCGGGCGTCCCGTGGTGCACCGGCTGAATCGCGCGGAATATACGAACGCGATCCGCGATCTGCTGGCACTCGACATCGATGGTCGCGAGTGGTTGCCGGCGGACGACTCGGGATACGGATTCGACAACATCGCCGACGTGCTGTCGCTGTCGCCCAGCCTGCTCGAGCGGTACATGATCGCGGCGGCCGGCATCAGTCAAATCGCGGTCGGCGACCCCGCGCTGCGTCCCACCCGGCAGACCTATCGCACTCGCCCCACCTTTATTCAGGAAGGTCGGATGAGCGATGACCTCCCGTTCGGCAGTCGTGGCGGTTTGTCGGTGGAGCACTACTTCCCGGTGGACGGCGAGTATCGCGTCAAAATCCGACTGCAGCGGACCCACGCCAATCAGATCAAGGGGCTGGCCGAGGCCAACACGGTCGAGGTGCGGCTGGACCGCGAACGGTTCACAACCTTCACGGTGGGCGGCGATGGCGTGATCAACCCCTGGGGGGCCGTCATGGCTGCGTCCGCCTACGAGCAGACGGCCGACGACGGGCTTGAATTCTCGCTTCAGGTGGCAGCGGGTACACGCACCATCGGCGTGACATTTCCCGAGAAGCGCGGGCTGTCGGAAGGCGTGCTCGAGCCACGCCTGTCGTCTGCCTCCTACGAGTTTGCCGGTGACCGCGACGCGTCGATGGCGGTCGATACCATCGAAATCAGCGGTCCGTACGACGGCGTCCGGCCGGCCGAGACACCGAGTCGGAGCCGCATCTTCAGCTGCGTCCCCGCCGAGGGGGCAGGGTCCGACGCCCAGGCTGCGTGCGCCGCAGAGATTCTGGCGACCTTGGCCCGTGGGGCATTCCGGCGCCCGGTGGACAAGAGCGACGTGGAGATCCTGCTCGGATTCTATCGGACCGGGCAGGCCGAGGGTGGTTTCGACCGTGGCATCCAAAAGGCGCTGCGCGCGCTGCTGGTCGACCCCGAGTTTCTGTTTCGCATCGATACCGCGGGAGAGCCCGCCGGCACCGAGCCGGGAGCGGCTTATCCCATTACCGATATCGAGCTGGCCTCCCGGTTGTCGTTCTTCCTGTGGAGCAGCATTCCGGACGACGCACTCCTGACGCTGGCCGAACAGGGGCGACTCAGCGAGCCGGAGGTGCTGGAGGCACAGATCCGACGCATGGTTGGCGACCCGAGGTCGTCGGCGTTGGTCGAGAACTTCGGCGGCCAGTGGCTGTATCTGCGCAACCTGCCGGGCGTCAGGCCTGACCCCGACGCGTACCCCGAATTCGACGACAACCTGCGCGACGCGTTTCGCACCGAGACAGAGCTGTTTCTCGACAGCCAGATCCGGGCCGACAACAGCGTGGTCGATCTGCTGACCGCCGACTACACCTTCGTCAACGCGCGTCTGGCCGAGCACTACGGCATGGCCGGCGTGTACGGGAACCACTTCCGACGGATGCCGGTCGGTGGCCAGCGGTCGGGGCTCCTCGGGCACGGCAGTGTCCTCACGGCCACCTCGTATCCCAACCGCACGTCACCCACGCTGCGTGGAAAGTGGGTACTCGAGAATCTGCTCGGCGCGCCACCGCCCGCGCCACCGCCGGACGTGCCTGACCTGGCCGACAGCGATGTCATCAGCCCACGGTCGGTTCGCGAGCGTCTCGAAGCGCATCGGGCGAATCCGGTCTGCGCGAGTTGTCATGCGCAGATGGACCCGCTGGGTCTTGCGCTGGAACCGTTTGACGCCATCGGCGGCGTCCGGACACACGATGGCGAGAGTCCGATCGACGCGTCAGCCACGCTCCCCGATGGGTCGTCGTTCGAGGGGCCGACGGGGATTCGCGATCACCTGGTCCGTCAACCGGATCGATTCGTGTCATCGCTGACCGAGAAGCTGCTGACCTATGCGCTTGGGCGAGGGCTCGAAGCCTACGACGCCCCGGCCGTGCGCCGCATCGTCAGAAGTGCGGAGGCAGAAGAATATCGTTGGTCGGCGCTTGTACGCGGTATCGTCGAGAGTGTGCCGTTTCGGATGAGGAGATCACCCCAACCATGATCATCACAAAGATGCACCTGCCGCGTCGCACGTTCCTGCGCGGGCTGGGAGCAACCCTGGCGTTGCCACTGCTGGACTCCATGGTGCCGGCACTGACTCCGGTGGGCCTGACCGCTGCGCAGCCGGTGCGCCGACTGGGCATTGTCTACGTGCCGAACGGTGTCTACATGCAGCACTGGACCCCGTCCGCGGCCGGTCGCGGGTTCACGTTGCCTTCCAGCATGGCCCCCCTGGCGGGATATCGCGACGAGATGCTGGTGTTGACCGGACTGTCGAACAAGATGGGCGACGCCTGGCCCGGCGAAGGCGCCGGCGACCATGCACGTGCGGCCGGGTCCTACCTGACTGGCGTGCATCCGAAGAAGACCGAGGGGGCCGACCTGCGCGCCGGTCTGTCGATGGACCAGATTGCGGCACGGGCGCTGGGGACCCAGACGCAGTTGTCGTCGCTGGAGCTGTCGCTTGAATCGCGCGAGAACGTCGGGTCGTGCGACCCCGGCTATGCCTGCGCGTACGCCAACACCCTGTGCTGGAGCAGCCCCACGACCCCGTTGCCGATGGAGAACAACCCGCGGGTCGTGTTCGAGCGGCTGTTTGGTGGCAACCAGAGCACCGATCCGGAGGCGTGGCGGGCCCGTCGCGAAGAGGACCGCAGCATTCTCGACGCCGTCGGCGACAAGGTGTCGCGCCTGCAAGGCGACCTCGGACAGCGGGACCGGCGCAAGCTCGACGAGTATCTCGAAGCGATCCGTGACGCCGAACGGCGTATCCAGATGGCCGAGTCGCAGAGTGAGCGCGACCTACCGGTGGTTGACCAGCCCGCCGGGGTGCCCGCGACCTTCGAGGAACACGCCAAGATCATGTACGACCTGCAGCTGCTGGCCTTCCAGGCCGACCTCACGCGGGTCATCACCTTCATGGTGGGGCACGAGACCAGCCAGCGGGCGTATCCGGAAATCGGCGTGCCCGACGCCCATCACCCCCTGTCGCATCACGGCGGCAGCGCGGAGAAGATCGAAAAGCTGATCAAGGTGAATCGCTATCACGTCGAGATGTTCACCTACTATCTCGACCGCCTGCGTGCCACCGAGGACGGCGACGGCTCGCTGCTGGACCAGACCATGGTGCTCTACGGCAGCGGGATGAGCGATGGCAACGGACACCTGCATCACGATTTGCCGACCATGCTCGTCGGCAAGGGCGCCGGCGCCATCGATGGCGGACGTCATCTCGTGTACCCACGCGAGGATGAAACGCCCGTCGCCAACCTGTTTGTCAGCATGCTCGACAAACTCGGCGTGCCGATTGACACGCTTGGCGACAGCACCGGCCGCATCGAACCGCTGTCGCTCTAGAGACCCATGACACTGTCGACTCTGCGCTGCGCGACCGTCGTCCTGGCGACATGGACGCTTGCGCCCATGGGGGTTGCCCTGGCCGCAGGTGCCGCCGTCGACGCCCCGGTGGCCGATGCGGCCCAACGCAACAATTCCGACGCCGTCATCGCGCTGCTGGACACCGGGGGCGATCCGAACACGCCGCAGGCTGACGGCGCCACCCCGCTGCACTGGGCAGTGCACTGGGAGGCCGCCGGCCTCGTCGAACGGCTGATTCGAGACGGCGCCGACGTCGATGCAGTGAACGACCTGGGCGTGTCCGCACTCGCTATTGCCTGCCGCAACGGCAGTGGCCCGATGGTGGATCTGTTGGTGGACGCGGACGCCAACGCGGCGCTGGCTGAACCCAGCGGCGAGACCGCGCTGATGACCTGCGCGCGAACCGGGACGGCGGATGGCGTCGTTCGGCTCCTGGATGCGGGTGCTGACGTGGCCGGGCGTGAACAGGCGAGCGGCCAGACTGCGCTCATGTGGGCGGCGGCCGGTGGCCATGCCGATGTTGTGCGGGCGCTCCTTCCTTCAGGCGCCGAGGTGGATGCTCGTTCTGCCGGCGCGTTCACGCCGCTGCTGTTCGCGGCCCGCGCCGGGTCGTTGGAGACGGCGCGACAGCTGATCGACGCCGGCGCTGACGTCAACGTCACGACCGAGGCTGGTTTCAGCCCGCTCCTTATTGCGGCCGCCAGCGTCGACGCCATTACCGGAAGCGACTACCGTCTTGTGGAAGCGCCGAGCGAGCACGAGGCGATAGGCGGCTTGCTGCTCGACCATGGGGCGGATCCGAATCAGACCGACCAGTACGGCATGACCCCGCTCCACTTTGCCGTCGAGATGCGGAAGCCGGGACTGCTGCGGGCGTTGTTAGCGCACGGCGCGGAGCCCGACAATCAATTAACGGGCGGCTTGCCGTTCCGTCGCGGCGACTATGTCGGGCGCGGCGCCTACAACCAGGCGACACCCTTCTGGCTGGCCGCGCGTCTGGGCGACGTGCCGACCATGCGTGTCCTGCTGGAGGCCGGCGCTAATCCCCATCTTCCGGCCGCCCGCGGTGTGACACCGTTACTGGTGGCGTCAGGCATGACGCAAAGCGACTCGCGGATGGTGGCGGAGTCGGCGTTGCTCGACGCGGTCAGGATGCTGGTGTTGGAGGTGGGCGTTGATGTGCGCGAGGCCGCGGCGAACGGCCAGACCGCCGTCCACGGTGCCGCCGGCGTCTCCGGCAACGACCTCATCCGATTTCTCGTCGAGCAGGGGGCAGACCCGCTCGCTGAAGATGCCCGTGGCACCACGCCCCACGACGTGACGCTTCGCACCCTGCGGCCGCGTCCAGTGACCGCCGCGCTCCTGCTGGAACTCGCTGGTCGGACTGGCGGTCCCTAAGTGCTGGCTCGCTCGACCCCCGCCCGCGGCACCGAGCCCTCTATTCCGGGAGCGCGAAGATGAACAGATTGTTGCCGTCGCTCGGGCGCATCCCAGTGATTCGATTCATCACCCCGGTGTTCAACGAGCGTCCCGTGCTGATCGCGACATACTGCCGCCCGTCGACCGTGTAGGTCATCGGAAAACCGGTCACCGGCGACCCGAGGTTGATTTCCCACAGCAGCGCGCCGGTGTTCTGGTTCAGCGCCTTGAAGCGACCGTTGCCGTCGCCACCGAAGATCAGTTCCCCGCCGGTGGCCAGCAGCGACATCGTGAACGCCTCCTGGTCGTGGGTCCAGATGGTCTCGCCCGTTTCGACAGAAATAGCCTGAATGGTGCCGACCTGGTCCACGCCCGGCGCAAGCTGTGTGCGCCCGATCAGCGAATACCACCCGTTCCCGGCCTCCGCGAGCAACGCGCTACAGGTGTGCCGCAACGGCATATACATGTGGTTGGTCAACGGGCTGTAGGTGCCCGCCTCCCAGTCCTTGCCCCCTTGCATGGTGGGGCAGGTCATGACCTCTTGCCCATCGCGGGTGAACACGACTTCCGAGTTTTCGGTGACCACGCCGGTGGCCCCGTCAATGTTGCTCACCACGTTCTGGCCGACGCTCGGGGTAGCCCAGAGGAATTCACCCGTCGCGCGGTCCAGCGTGTAGATGATGCCGGTCTTGCCCGGGATTCCGGTCACCACTTGGCGCTGTTCCCCTGGACGAATCCGCGGATTGATCCAGCTCACGGCATCGGCACTGGGCGCCACGGCGGTGTCCACCAAGAGCCGCTCAAATGGGTGGTCGAGATCCCAGTGGTCATTCAGGTGCTGGTAGTACCACGTAATCTCGCCGGTGTCGGCATCGAGCGCCAATGTCGAGTTGTGGTACAGGTGCTTGTTGTTGATGCCACCCACCAGGAACTTCGGCGCCGGCGAGGTGACCGACGTGCCGATGTAGATCAGGTTCAGCGCGGGGTCGAAGCTAGGAACCATCCACGCGCCCACGTGTCGACGGTCTTCATAAGGCACGTCGCCCCAGGTCTCGTCGCCAGGCTCACCGGGCCGCGGAATCGTCCGCCTGCGCCACAACTCTTCTCCAGTCGTCGCATCGTGGGCGGTGATTACACATGCGTCCGGACCCGCCGTCGGCATACAGCCCCGTCCAGAGATGATCTTGCCGTTGGCGATGATGGGACCAGACGATTGATGGGCCGGCAGCGTCTGGTAGTCGAGAATCTCGGTCTCCCAGACCAACTCGCCCGATGTGGCGTCCAGTGCGAACACGAAATCGTCGGCGCTCGTGTCGATGATCAGGTTGCCGTAGATGGCCAGGTTCCGGTTGATGGTATTCAGCGTCGGGGTGACATAGTCGTCCAGGTCGTCCGGGAGATCGCGTCTGTACTCCCACCGGAGGTCGCCGGTGACCGCGTCAAGCGCCTGGATGACGTCCCCGGGGTTCGGCATGTACATCACGCCGTCATACACCAGCGGGGTGCCCTGGTTGCTGCCCACAGTCAGAGCGCGCGTCCAGACCATCCGCAGGTCGTCGACGTTGCTGGTGTCAATCTGGTCGAGCGGGCTGTAGCCCCAACTGTCGAGCGTGCGCCGCCACGTCAGCCAGTCTCCCGGCGCCGGATCCTGGAGCATGGCGTCGGTCACCGGTGTGAACGTGGCGCCCGACTGCGCCACCGCAGCGTGGGGGACCATCGTGCCCACCGCCACGGTCGCCGCCAGGAGCCCAAGTCGCATCGTTGCGCGTGGCTGAATCATGTCGATACTTTCGTTGACCGCGCGGGCTATCGCGGTGCCAGCGTGCCACCTTCGGCGAGGGTCTTCATGTTTTCGAGCGCTCTCGTGAACGCGCCAAGCCGGCGCGTCCGATCGGCCTCCCGAGCCGCGTCGTCGGCCAGCATTGAGTTGTCGAAAATCAGTGTGTAGACCAGCTTTGACGTGGTCGCCGTGACGGGCCTCGCCTCAAGGGTGCCGTGATAGAGGTTGTATGGTTGGCCCTCTTTGGGAGTCTGTGTGTAGGTATACGACAGCTCGGTCTTGCCGACGAGCACTTCCTCGCCGACGCTGCGCACGGAGCCGAATTCGTCTCCGGGCCCAGATGTGATTTCGCACGGAATGCTGAACCACTCCCCGATATCGCAGTACCCACCGACGCGCTCCCATACCTCGGCCGCGGGGCGATCGACGTCGATTTCCATCGGAAGGAACGTGTACGTCGGTGAGGCGACCACGATGGGGTCGGGTGCCGCCGGCTGTGCACTGGCGGTCGTCACGCAGGTGAGCGCGACAGCGCAGGTGGTCACGAAGGGATTGACTCGAGTAATCATGAATTCCTCCGGGTGGTGTGAAGCCAGCGGTGAGCCGCCTGCAACGCCGGTCGGATATCTAGTTTAAGCTGGCGCGCCGCCGGCCGGACGGCCGCTGGCCCAGCGCCCGCTGCATTACCTCATACTGCACCGCGGAGATACGCCCGATCGACTGAATCCAGTAGGCGGCGTTGTGCCGACCCTCCATCTGCATGTAGTCAAACGGCACGTCGCGCTCCATGAGGACGCTCGCGAGCTCTCTGGCCCCACCAATCAGTCGGTCCTCGGTGCCGCAGTCGAGATAAATATGCGGCAGCACGTCGTTGTCGAGCTGCGCAATCAGCGTGAACGGGTCGTAGGCGTCCGCGTCTTCGGGCGTTGGGAATTCCTGCCCATCGGGGGAGCGCTCGACCTGACTACTGAAGCCATCGATACCGATCAGCGGATTCGGTCGGCGGAGCCGCGCCGCGCGCTCTGCTTGCTCGGCCGCGGTTCGTTCTGGCGCCTGGCGCGGGGGCGACTCGCCGCGCATCCGTCGGGCGATCTGGCGTGCATGCTCGAGCGCACCGCTCGTGCTGCCAATCGAAATAAACATCTCCGGATGCCGCAGCCCGAGCGTGATGGCGCCGTAGCCACCCATGGACAGGCCGCTGATGGCACGGCCTTCCCGACGCGCAATGGTCCGGAAGTTCCAGTCCACGTGGTTGATGACGTCGGTGATGATGTGATCTTCCCAGTTGTTCTTCTGGCCACCTTCCTCCGACGTCCAGTTCACATACCAGGAGTTGCCGGCATCGGGCATGACCACAATCAGGTCGTCGTAGAGTCCGGCGTAGAAGGGTGTGCCGTTGGACAGCCCCCAGGCGGTGTAGTTTTGCGTCAGTCCATGCAGCAGATACAGCACCGGATACCGCTGGGTCGACTCGTCGTAGCCGCGGGGCAGGACGATGTTGTATTTCATCGCCCGGTCGACGGCCGGACTGAAGAACTCGACCGTGTCGAGCTCCAGGCTTTGGGCGGACACCGGCACCGCGAACGGGATGGCGAGCGTCGCGATCAGGGCCGCTGAGGCCACCGCGATGCGCGCTGACGTTTGAAACTGAAGTTGTGGCATGGTCTGCATTCTCCTTCTTGGACTGAACGGCCCACGATACTCGCCGCCGCGCCGTAGCGCCGCGCTCCGAGCGCGGCTCGGTATCGCGGGCGTCGGGCCCTAGTATGACTTGGTGAACCCGTTCCGACTGTTCGTTACCGTGAAGCTGCCGTCTCGTCGTGCGTCTACTTTGATCCAGTACGCGGGTCCGTTATGCACCGGTCGCGGCGGCTCGGTTGCGCGGTCCGGTGGCGGCATCGGCGCCAGCGGCATGGTCGGCGCCTGTTCGTCGATCAGGTTGGCGATAAACACGCCCGGCACGGTGTAGTCCTGGCCACTAAGCTGCGAAAAGTGGAGTTGCCACAGGTCTTCGAGCCCGGGCGACGTAAACAACGTCGTCATCACTTCAGGAGTGCCGCCTTTTCGCGTGCCGTTGTTCAGCAGCGCCACCCGTGGCGCGAGGGCGTGGATAAGCGTGGCCGAGTTGGACATGTCCAATCCGTGGTGCGACACGATGTGGAGGTCGAGGGTCCCGATCGGATTCACGGGGCACATCAGCTCGAATTCCTTATTAAGCGTGAGGTCGCCCAGATGCAGCGTGCGAAACTGTCCGAACGCGATGTGCACGCCGACGGACTGCGCATTCTCCCCGGGGTCGTCGGGCCCGCGTTGGAACGTGGCGCAGTGTGGGTTGGCCGCCCCGCCGCCCGGCAGCGGCGACCCGAGGCTCTCGCCACCCGAGGTCACGACCGTCACGTTCACGCTACCCAGCGGCACTGTGTCGCCCGCTTCCGCGACCGTGCGCCCTGCCTGCGACAGGCCCGCGTAGACATTGTCGAGAAACTCCGCTCGCATCGGGTTGCCGTCGACGTGCCGGCCGGGGTCGATGAAATGACGGATCGGGATGCGCGTGGCCAGCTCCGGCATGCCGCCGTAGTGGTCGCTGTGCCAGTGCGTCGTAATCAAGTGGTCAATCTGTTCGAGCCCCGCATCCTCCGCGGCCGCCATCATGCGGCCCACGTCGCGGTCGGCGTTTTCGCCGCCGTTGCCCGTGTCAATCAGCAGTGACTCGCTCTCGGGCGAGACAAAGAGCGTCGCGTTGCCGCCTTCGACGTCGATGAGGTAGATACGCAAGCCGTCATCCGTTTGGGCCGCCGCGGATGTTGACAACAGCGCCAGGGTCAGCGCCGTGCCCACGCGACTAGCCAGCGTGGACGGCGTGCGAACAGTGGGTCTCATAGTCATGGATGGTCTCCGGCCTCAGCCTGGAATCAGCTCGATTATACGAGCAGACCGCGCACGCTCTCCGATATACAATGCAGGCCTCGATTCGACCCCAACAGGAGACCACTAGCAATGCGCGTCATGCGATCGACGGCCGCCCTCGGCTTCGCCGTGTCCACTTTGGTGCTGGCCCAGTGCGGCGGCGGGGGAGACCCCGCCGAAGAGGCGCCCGCGCCAGAGACCGCGGCAGCCGCGCCAGTCAACGGCGACTGGCCGATGTATCGCCATGATCTAGGTGCCACCGGATATTCGCCGCTCGCCGAGATTACGGCCGCAAACGTGTCGACCCTGGCCGAGGCGTGGACGTACTCGCTCGCCCCGGTGGACGAGGAGGCGCGCGGCGCGAACTCTCAGGCGACCCCGATCGTGGTCGATGGGGTGATGTATGTTACGGCGGCCGACCGCGTGGTCGCCCTCGACCCCGCCACCGGTGCCGAGCACTGGCGGCACGCGGTCGACGACGCTCGTCCCTCTCGGCGCGGGGTGTCGTACTGGCCCGGGGCAGACGGTATGGCGCCGCGCATCATCTTTACGACTGGTCTGCATCTGCGCGCGGTTGACGCGGCCACAGGCGCGCCGGTCGAGAGCTTTGGTGAGGCCGGTCTGGTGGAGATGGGCGTACCTTACAACTCGGTGCCGCTCATTGCCGGCAACATCGTGGTGGTTGGCGCCAATACGCCCTCCGGCACCATCGGTGGTATCGGCAATGCCCGCGCGTTCGACGCGGTCACCGGCGCCCTGGTGTGGGAGTTCGACTCCGTGGCACAGCCGGGGCAGCCTGGGCATGACACCTGGGAGGGCGACAGCTGGGAAGATCGGCTGGGCGCCAATGCGTGGCCGTTCTATTTCTCAATGGACGAGGAGCGTGGACTGGTGTTCTTGCCCCTGGCCTCGCCCATTCCCGGCGACTACGGCGGCGACCGTCCCGGGGACAATCTGTATGGCAACGCGGTGGTGGCTGTCGACATCAATACCGGCGAATATCGCTGGCACTTCCAGACCATTCACCACGACCTGTGGGACGCCGACCCGCCGGCGCCGCCAGCCATGTTCGATATCCCACTGGACGGAGGCGCCATCCCGGCGCTTGGCGTCACCACCAAGTCCGGCTATCTCTATATCTTGAACCGCGAGACAGGAGAGCCAATCTACGGGGTTGAAGAACAGTCGGTGGCCGCCAGCGATGTGCCCGATGAGGCTTCGTCGCCAACCCAGCCCATTCCGGTCAAGCCGGTCGGCCTGTCGAGACTGACCTACGAGCCCAGTGATCTGGTGACGGCCGAGGACACGTCGGCCGAGCATGTGGCCGCGTGCGGTGAACTAATCGACACCTTGGGTGAGCTCTACAACGCCGGACCGTTCACCCCCTGGGTCTACCGCCCTGAGGGTGCCGCGCTGCGCACGACCTTGTCATTCCCGGGCGGTGTCGGTGGCGCCAACTGGGGCGGCGTGGCCGTCGACCCCGCCACCGGCTACTTGATGGTGGTAACGCAGGACCTTGGCGCGTTGGGCTATGTGGAAGACGCACCGGATGACCATCCCGTGCCATACCGCAAGGGCCAGCAACGTCCCGCCTCCTTCGTGGCCCAGGTCGATGGCGCCACGTTGCCGTGTCAGCGCCCGCCCTGGGGCCGACTGACCGCCGTGGACGCCGCCACGGGCGATATCGTCTGGCAGGAAGTGTTGGGAGTCACCGACCAGCTCCCGGAGGGCAAACAGGCCACCGGACGACCCATCCGGGCCGGCGCCATCACTACGGGAAGCGGCCTCTTGTTCGTCGCCGGTACGGACGACGCCCGCCTGCGCGCATTCGAGTCCAGCACGGGCCGCGAGGTCTGGACAACGCGTCTGGGCGGCAACGGCAACGCCAACCCGATGACGTATCAGGGCCCCGATGGCAAGCAGTATGTCTCGATTGCCGCGACCGACACGCTGGTCACTTTCGCCTTGCCGTAGCAGGAAGCCGACCGACCTTCGCAGGCCGCGCCGAGGCCATATGACCTCGACGACAGAAACGATTCGCCAGCGGCGACATCTCGGCGTCGCGTTGGGTCTACTTGCCGCGCTGGTGACGACCGCGTGCAAGGAAGAGGTCCAGATGCTGGGGGCCTGGGTGCTTGCACCGGTCGCGCCGAGCTCGCCACGGCCCCGTAATGGCGCCGCTAGCACCAGCGACACGGCCCCAGCGGGTTCTCCCCCTGAAGGACGTCTGATACAGTCCGATCCGTGCAGAATCAGGCCGTCGTCGACCGAACAATCTGGCTGGATGGACAGTTCGTCCCGTGGCAGGACGCCACCGTCCACGTCCTATCCCACAGCCTCCAGCGCGGCTCCCTCGTGTTCGACTACACCGGGGTCCACCAAACCGTCCGCGGGCCAGGCATCTTCAGGCTCGACGTCCATGTAAAACGCTTGCTGCACTCCAGCGAACTGATGGGCCTGCCCATCGCCTACGGACAGGAAGAAATTGAGGCGGCGATCCTGGAGACAGTACGCCATAACCCAGGCGCCCGGGCCGTCAAAGCGAGCGCCTACTACGCGTCCGTCGAGGTGGATGTGGTCCCCATCGATCAGCGTGTCTCGCTGGCCATCGCCGCTTACGACCCGACCGCGGACATCCTAGGGCACTTGCCAGCCCAGCCCCGGCCCCGCGCCAGCACCGTGCGGCTATGGCTGGAAAAAAAGACCCATCAGCGACGCGAGGACATCGTGTCACCCCAGGCCAAGGTCTCGGCCAACTACGCCAGCGGCATGATGGCCAAGTCACGCGCATTGAAAGCCGGCTTCGACGAGGTGCTCTTCGTCAACGAGGACGACCAGCTGGCCGAGGGTCCAACCACTAATCTCTTTGTCGTCGACGCCACGGGGCGGCTCCGTACACCGCCAGAGAAACGAGTGCTGCAGGGAGTGACCCGACAGAGCGTCATCGAGCTTGCCGCAGCCGACGACATCCCCGTCGACGAGTCCGACATCGCCCCGCACGAACTCACAACCGCCCGCGAGGTCTTCCTCACCGGCACGACCGCCGGCGTGCTCCCCGCCCAGTCTGTCGACGGTCGCCCCGTCGGCGATGTCTGCCCCGGACCCATCGCCACGCGCCTTGGCGGCCACCTGCGCCTCGCTCTTAAAGGCGAAGCCCCTGGGTTTGAGCACTGGCTTACCTACGTATAGGGCAAGTGAGCGTTGGATGGTGACCAGCATCTGGGCTGATCGTTGCGTTGTCGACCGTGAGCAGTGGCAGGTCGAAGGAAGCAGTAGTAGCGTCCGAAGAAGTCAATTCTTGTCGAGGCAGGAAGCCGCCGCTCCTTGATCCACCATCCAACCTGGGCGTCGCCCCGGCGCCCGTCCCGCTGCCTCGACTCTACCGGCACCACACGCTAGCTATCACGGTGTCGCGCCGCGCTGCGCGATGACGCCGCTACTGAGCAACGCGTCGATCTCGCCGGTGTCGATCCCCCATAACGAGAGGCCTTCGCGGGTGTGCGCTCCGGCCGAGGCCGGTCCCCCGCGAATAGCACTCGGGGTTCGACTGAACCGTGGTGCGGCGTTCGGTTGCCAGCCACCGCTACCTTCAACGAACGTCGCTCGGTCTCGGTTGTGGGGATGGTGCGGAGCCTCTCCTAGGCTGAGCACGGGTGCGAAGCAGGCGTCTGTGCCGTCGAGCAGGGTCGACCACTCGTCGCGGGTGCGGGTGCGGATGAGTGCGGCTAGCTTTGCCTTGAGTGCGGGCCACTCGTTCCGGTCGGTGGAGTGTGGCAATTGGTCGTCGGTCAGACCGAGACGTTCGAGCAGGACAGCGTAGAAGCCGGGTTCGATCGGCGCGAGTGCGATGTATTTGCCGTCGCTGGTTTCGTAGACGTCGTAGCAGTGGGCGCCGCTGTCGAGCAGGTTGGTGCCGCGCACGTCCTGCGACACGCCGGCGTTCAGAAGGGCGTAGGCGGAAGTCATCAAGGACGCCGCCCCGTCCACCATCGCCGCGTCGACGACTTGCCCTTGTCCGGAGCCCTTGGCCTCGAAGAGTGCCGAGACCACACCGAGCGCCAGGTAGAGGGCTCCGCCGCCGAAGTCGCCGACGAGGTTGAGCGGTGGGGTGGGGGGCTGTCCTGCGCGTCCGGTGGCGTGCAGGGCGCCGGTGAGCGCGATGTAGTTGAGGTCGTGTCCTGCGGCCTGGGCCAACGGGCCGGTTTGTCCCCAGCCCGTCACTCGTCCATAGACCAAGCGCGGATTTCGGGTCATGCATTCGTCTGGGCCGAGGCCCAGTCGCTCCGTGACTCCCGGTCGAAATCCTTCAATCAGGGCGTCCGCCTGCTCGCACAGGCGCAGCACGAGGGCCACCCCATCGGCGTGTTTAAGGTTGACCGCGACCGACCGCCGGCTTCGGTTGAGCAGGGCATGTTCGTCTGGCAACGTAATGCCGAGGCCGGAGGGCGAGAGGCGGTCGACCTTCAGCACGTCGGCGCCCAGTTCGGCCAGCAGCATCGCCGCCATCGGACACGGTCCTATCCCAGCCAGTTCGAGGATCTTGACTCCTGCCAGTGGTCCCATGCGTATCTTCCAGACGACCCCAGCGGGCCTGGCCGAGCGTGCGTGTGCCTCTCGGTCTTGTCATACGGTGCCGACTGCGCCATGGTACCCGGACACCGCCTTTGGAACATTGATGTCTATCGAGATGCCGCCTCTTCGGCTGCCCTTGTCGCTGCTACCACCAAAGCTTCGAGGCGGCGCCCACTCGTGTCTGACGCGCGTCAGCCTTCTGGTGTGGCTCGTGGCCGTCTTGCTGCTTCCGACCGGCGTGGCGACCGCCCAGGACGGGCTCGCGAACCCTCACGAAGGTAACCGGGGGGCCGAGCGAGCCGGCCGCGCGTTGTTCGAGACTCGGTGTGCAGAGTGCCATGGGGCTGACGCGAAGGGCATCAGCGGTCCAGACCTGACGGTGCTGTTTGCCGCCGGGCGTACCGACGGCCGCGTGTTTCAAACGATTCAGGCTGGTATTCCAGGCAGCATCATGCCGTCGAGCACGGCGCCGGACGACGAGTTGTGGGCCATCGTCAGCTATTTGAAGAGCCTGGGCACCGTCTCGCCGGTTGAGTATGAGACGGGGAACGCGGACCAGGGGCGCCAAGTCTTCACTGCCAACTGCGCTGGGTGTCACCGGGCGGGGCGAGATGGCGGGCGGCTGGGGCCGGATCTGTCGCGTATCACCTTGAGCCGATCGCGCGCGGGGATGACGGCCGCCATTCGGAACCCGAGCGATGCGATGCGCGTCGGCTATCGGACGGTGACGGTGGTGACGTCCGACGGCGAGCGTATCCAGGGTCTCAAGAAAGCTGAAGACACGTTTTCCATCCAGATTGTGGACACGTCCGAACGGCTGCAGGGCTATCTGAAGGCAGACCTGCAGACGGTGCAGGACGAGGCGGAGTCGTTGATGCCGCCGTTTGGTCCCGACACGGTGAGCGACACCGACCTGGACAACCTGCTGCGGTTTCTCTCCTCGGTGCATGAGGGCGCGGCGAATTAGGGTGCGGCGAATGAGGGTAATGGCACGCCCTGACATCCTGACCACGGCGACACGGCCGCACGCGGCAGCCGCGCGTGAAGCCAGGCTCGCAGGCCCACCGCGGACAAGAGAGAAGGTAGATCAAGCATGCGCGTGACAAGACTCGTAGCGCTGACCGCGCTCGTCGCCGTCGCCGGACCGGTGGGACTGGCCGCCCAGGAACCGGCGGGCGGCCCCACGCAGGCGCAGCTGCTCGAGGGCTTCACCGATCCCACCCGCTGGCCAACCTTCTCCGGGGACTACAGCGGGCGCCGCCACAGTCCGTTGACGCAGATCACCCCAGACAACGTCGGCCGCCTGACGCCCCAATGGACCTTTCAGTCGGGAACGATGGCTCGCGGCCGCGGGTTCGAGACGACACCGCTCGTCTGGGACGGTGTGCTGTATGTCACCGGCCCCAATAACTACGCGTGGGCGCTCGACGCGCGCACTGGGCGCAAGTTCTGGGAATATCGACGCGACCTGCCGGACGACCTGACCTATGGGGCCAGTGCGCCGGTCAACCGTGGTTTCGGCATGCTGGGCAATCTGCTGTTCATGGTGACGCTGGACGCGCATCTGCTGGCATTTGACCGTACGAACGGGAACGTCCTATGGGACGTGGAGCTGGCCGACTACCGCATCGGATACGCCGCGACGATGGCGCCCCTGATCGTGAACGGCAAGGTGATTGTCGGCATCTCGGGCGGCGAGTACGCCACCAAGGGCTTCGTCGACGCCTACGATCCGCAGACGGGTGAGCGCGACTGGCGGTTCTACACCATTCCGGGACCGGATGAGCCGGGCGGCGACACCTGGCCATTCACCGGGGTGCGAGAGACGGGCGGCGGCGGCACCTGGGCCACCGGTAGCTATGACCCGGAACTCAACATGCTCTACTGGGGGACGGGCAACCCCAACCCCGACTACTACGGAGACGACCGGCTGGGCGACAACCTGTATACCGCCTCCATCGTCGCCCTTGATGCCGACACCGGCCTCATCCAGTGGCACTACCAGTTCACGCCGCACGATGTGAACGACTGGGACTCGAACCATGTGCCGGTGCAAGCCGACATCATGTGGGAGGGCCGTGCGCGGAAGGTCGTGATGGTGGCGAACCGCAATGGGTTCTTCTACGTGCTGGACCGTGTCACGGGAGAGCTGCTGCTGGGCAAGCCGTTTACCGACACCACCTGGGCGCGCGAACTCGATGACAACGGGCGTCCCATCGTGCTCAATGACGGCAGCCAAGGATGTCTGCCGGACTACTGGGGCGGGACGAACTTCATGCCCCCGTCGTTCGACCCCGCCCGCGGGCTGTTTTTTGTCAGCGCGCGGGAGACCTGCGCCACGTTCATTCCCCAGAAGCCGGTGTTCGAGCCGGGGCGCAGTTCATCGGGGGGCACGGTGTGGGTCGATCGCGACCAGGCCTACGGGGCCCTGCGCGCCATCGACGTCACAACGGGCGAGCGACGCTGGGAATTCCGCTATCCGACCCCGTCGATGGCCGGTACGATGTCGACGGCGGCCGGGCTCGTCTTTACAGGCGACAACGAAGGCAACTTCATGGCCTTCGACGCCGATACCGGCGAGAACCTGTGGCACTACCCGACCGGCTGGTCCATCTGGGGGACGGCCGCCATCACGCACATGCTCGACGGCAAGCAACATGTGCTGATTCCCTCCGGCACCAATCTGACCTCGTTCGCGTTGCCTGACTGAGGCGTCCGCACCCAGCCTACGGCTCCGCCTCCCAGACTTCCGAGTGTGGGAAGAAGCCCTGCCAGCCGAACCAGAACGCGCTGTGCGCCGCCACGCGGGTCAGCCGTTGCCCTTCGAGGAGGCCCTGGGTCGCGACGCCATCGGCGAGGCGCCACGTGGTGCCGGTCTCCGTGTCGCGGAGTGGCGGCTCGTCCGTGTTGGTATCGACTAACGCAAACGACAGCGAACGCCCGCTGACCCGCCGGTCGTAGGCTTGCACCGGGTCGTCCGTGGACACCGACGCCAGCACGACCAGCAGTTCCCCGACCGTCGCTTCGACCAGTCCCGCCTTCTGCACATCCTCCACCAGGAAGACAGTCGCTGCATCGCCCTGACGCACCCCGAGGATGCGGTCTTTGCCGCCGAGCCGGTCGTCGAGGTTCTTCCGACCCAGGATACCCAGCGTGTTCCGGTCTCGGTTGTACGTCCCGTGCTGGCTGCCGCCAGCGCGAGTCTTGCGCAGCACCGTGCTGTCCGGGTACAGCCGTTTCCACGCTTTCCAGGTCGTGTGTATCGCCGGCACGATCGACAGCGTCGCGTCCTTGAGGGGACCGCGGATGCCGAGGCCATCAACTTGCGTCCAGAGCGATTGGGTCTGGCGGTCGTACATCACCAGACTGTCGCGCAGCAGCATGCCGGAGACCCCGAATGAGAGGGTCTGGTCGTCGAGCTGTCTGGCATACACGATGCCAGTGCCGCACAGCGGTCACCACGTGACCGCGAGCGGGCGACCCTCGAAAACATCGTTGACGATTTAGTGGACGTCGAGCTGCCAGGTGGAATAGGCCCGCTGTTCCGTCTCCCCGACCAGGCCGATCATCAATTCGTTGTCGTCCAGCTGACGGTCGGCTTCCTCCACTGACACGAACTGCGGGTCGTCAATCGCCGGAATCGCATCGACCGGCAAGACGACCACGGGTTCAGTGATTCCCGGTTGGGCCGTCGCGGTCACCGCCAGTGCGGCCACCATCATCATCAGCGCGATCGTTGTGCGCATGTGTCTCCCCTCGGGTCTCTCGGAGAGATGAACACCGGTTGGCGTATGGAAATTCCCTGGACGTTGGCCTATACGGGTGACCTTGCGCCCGCGGGGACACTGGCCGGCGGGGTCACGCCGTGCATCCGTGCGTACACGACCATCTGGCCATAGTGATTGAAGCTGTGGAAGGCGATGCCCGCGGCGACGGCGGCGCGTGGCATTGAGCCGAAGGCCGAGGGCACCGGGTCCAGGTGGTTGTCGACGGTCACACTCGTGACCGCGCGCCGCGCGTAGGCGATGGCGTCCGCGAGAAACGTGAGGATCTCTTCTTTCGACCGCGGTTCCTCCGGGCCGTTGTTGTGAACGCCTGGACCGTAGGGGGACCGCTCCTCCAGCACGAGTGCCGCGGTCATGTAGATCATGGTCGACAGGTGCCTGACCTGTTCGCCGAAGGTCCGCATGCCTTCCACCGTCCCCGCGATCGGAGCCACATCGTAGCGGTTGGCCGGCATCGCTTTCGCTAGTGAGACCACCTCGTGTTCGACCAGAGAGAGCTGGTCGTGGAACATGGCGCTCACGGTGTCCTGAGGGGGAGGTGTGGCGGACATGAGATCGGCCCGAGCCTACTGCACGCCCTGTCTGACCGGCAAGCCTCAGCACGGTCCCTTGACTAACGTGCCGCTCCGCATCACGATGCGGGGCGCATCATGATGACACCGTGGGCGGCTCTGCCGTCGAGTTACCGGGCCGCTGGCATGGCGGCCGTCCTTGCCCTGGCCATGGGATGTGGGCCGGCCCCCGGCGTCGTGGACCCAGACTTGGCGCCAGACTCAGAACGAGGCCGTGCCTCGGACCTCGCGACTCAGGGTGTCGACGACGTGCTCCTGACCGCCGTCAGCGAGCGCGATGTGTTCGACGTGGTCGCCCTGGCGGTCAACCGAGACGGCGTCATCTATCGCGGCGCGTTCGGTGACTCCGAGGACGGGGAGGCGCCGCCGATTCGGGCCGACGCGGTATTCCGCATCGCGTCGATGACCAAGCCGCTGACCTCCGTGGCGGCCATGCAGCTGGTTGAGCGCGGCGCGATCGCCCTGGACGAGCCCGCGATGACCTATCTGCCGGAGCTTGGACGGGCGCAGGTGTTGGATCAGTTTGACGCAGAGCAGGGGACATACGCGCTGCGCCCGCCATCGAGTCCGATTACCGTCAGGCAATTGCTGACGCACACCGCCGGGTTCGGCTACGCGTTCACCAGCGATACCCTCCGCGACTTCGCACCGCTCAACCGCGAGCCCGACCTGGTGGGGCCGCTGCTGTTCGACCCCGGCACGTCGTGGTGGTACGGGACGAACACCGGCTGGGTGGGACGCCTTGTCGAGACCGTCTCCGGGCAGAGCCTCGACGCGTACCTGCGCGAGCATGTCTTCGATCCCCTGGGGATGCCGGACACCGGGTTCAACGTGCCAGAGGCCGACTGGCCCAGAACGCCGGTGGGGGCAAGTCGACAGCCGGACGGCGACTTGGTGCGTGAGCCCCGTCAGGACCCGACGCCAGTAACCAGATTCAGCGGCGGCGGCGGTCTGTGGTCGACCGCGCATGACTACGGGCGGTTCATGCGCATGTGGCTCAAGAACGGCGAGCTCGACGGGCAGCGTGTGCTGTCCGCTGAGACCGTGGCCACGATGGCCGCGAATCACGTTGGACCACTTGCCGCGGGGGCCATCGTGACCGCGCTCCCGGACCAATCCAACGATTTCACGCCGACGGCCGACGGGCGCGGGCGTTTCGGCCTGGGCTTCCTCATCAATCTCGATGACCAGCCGGGCCGCCGAGCGGCGGGCAGTCTCGCCTGGGCCGGGCTCTACAACACCTACTTCTGGATCGATTCGGCGTCGGGTGTGGCTGGTGTCATCCTGACCCAGGTCCTACCGTTCGCCGACCCGAAAATTCTCAGTGTGTTCGAGGCGTTCGAGCGGGCCATCTACACGCTCGTCGCCGATTCCTCATCCATCGAATGACACGGTGGACAGCGCAAGCTGATAAACAGCCTACGGGCAATAAGGAGCAACCTATGATGCGTCGGGTAATGGTCGTGCTAACGGCATGTGCGGTGCTTGGGGGGGCGGCGGCGCTCCTGGCGCAGGACCCGCCAGCCTACTTCGTGGTCACGGTCAACGTGACGGATCAAGATGGGTACGGGGACTACCGTGCCGGCTTCGGAGCCGTCTTCGAGCAGTATGGTGGAGAGGTCGTGGCCGCCAGCTCTGACCCGACCGTGCTGGAGGGAGAGTGGGATGCGGGAACGACCGTACTGATTCGCTTTGACTCCCGCGCCGAGGCCCTCGCCTGGTACAACTCCGACGGCTATCAAGCGCTCATCCGCATCCGCGAACGCGCGGCCACGGCCGACTTTATCCTGATCGACGGGCGGCCCTAGCGCGGCCTCGGCGCTCACGATCATGTCGGTGACCGTTCGGCGACACGAGCCAGGGAAAGACCTGAAGACCTTTCTTCAGGTGCCCTACGAGATCTACGGCGACGACCCGGCCTGGGTCGCACCGCTCAAGATGGAGGTCGCCGAGCGGCTCACGCCCCGCAAGAACCCGTTCTTCGATCACGCCGAGGTCGCGCTGTTCACGGCGCATCGCGATGGCCGACTCTGCGGGCGAATCTCCGCCCAGGTCGACCACGAACATCTCCGCGTGCATGACGCCGGAAGAGCGCGAACGGTGCCGGACCGCGATGGGTCGTTGCGGCGAGGGAGGTGCCGACGACATCGCGACCGGGTCCGCGGCGGTCTGAGCGAGGTCGTAGACGAACCGGCCGACGGTGTCGTCTCGGACCTGGCGAGCCGCGCGGGTGCGCGCGCTGCGGATTGGGCACGGTAATTGCGACCACGCCTTCGTGGCGCTCGGCCGCTTGCCTCAAGCTCGTGTTCCCAATGCTAGCGACTGTCTGCGGCCGCGCGACTATGTACGATCTGGCAATTCTCATTAGATCGTTGCGAAGTATTCATCGCCTGGGCACTGGTCTATCCTCGACCGGACACAGAGACTAGAACCGCTGCGGGGGTGACGTTCCGCGTGGCGCGAGTGATGCCCAAGGATCGCGATTCTTCAGATACGTGGAGCCGCCGCCGTGTCCTGGGCACCTTGCTGGGTGTCGGGGCTATTGCGCCGTTCGCCCGTGGAGATCGGCGGGCGTCCGACGGGTCGGTACTGCTGCGCTACACGTCGCACGTGCCCAATTCCCACGGGCTCTACGCCAAGTGCTTTATCCCGTGGCGCGAGATCGTGACTCGCGAGTCCAAGGGACGGATTCGCTGGGAGCACTATGTCGACGGCCTGCTACACGGCGCCCTCGATGGGTTCAAGGCGGTCGCCACCGGCGTCACGGATTACACGCACGCCTACGCCACCTATCAGCCGGGCAGCTTCCAGCTGACCCACGGGCTGCAGTTGCCGTTTCTCTTCCAGAACTCCGGTGTCGCCGCGCTCGTCTCAGAGGAGCTGTACCCGCAGTACTTGAAGAGCGAGTACGAGCGGATGGGCGTATATCTCGCCCACTGCGACTCGACGACCGCCAACGACATCCTGTCGCGGACGCCGATTCGGACTCCGGACCAGATGCGCGGTCTCAAGGTGCGGTCGACCGGCGGGCTCCTAGCCGACATTCTGGTGCAGGTCGGAGCCATCCCGGTCGTGATGGCTGCCGCCGAGGCATACACCGCATTTCAACGCGGTATTATCGACGCGGTCGCGCTCAGTGTGCCGGACATGGCGGCCTATCGACTCTACGAGACCGGCAAGTTCTACACACGAATCAGGTTGTCGCACACCGTCATCCAGTACTGCCTGAACCCGCGCACCTTCGACAGTCTGCCCGAGGATGTGCGCGTCCAGCTGTACAACCTGTATCGGGTACGCGGACAAGTGGCGAACCGCAATTTCTATGGGGGCGAGGGCTTGGTAAACGCGATCGACACCCTGGTCGAGGGCGGCGTCGAGATCGTTGACCCCACGCCAGACGAACGAGAGCAGTGGCTGGATGCGGTGCGGCCGCTCGAGGAACGGTTCGTCAAGCAGAACGAGGCGCTCGGGCTTCCCGCGGCCGCGTTCGTGCAGGAAGCCAAGGACAGGGCTGCGGTGTACGAGGGCTGGACGGACCAGCAGCTGTGGGACCACGTCTGGGCGAATCCAACACCGGGTATCATCGCGCTGTGACACCACGCAACGAGACAGACGTCGCGTCGGATCCGCCCGCGGATTCCGTTGGGGGACTGGATCAGGCGATCGCCTGGGTCGATCGCTGGTCTGAACGCGCGTCGTTCGAACTGTTCCGGCTGGGGCTGTACGTCACCATGCCGGCCCTCGTCGTGCTCGTGACGCTGGACGTCGGCCTGCGCTATCTCTTCAACGCCCCGCTGCAGTGGGGGCGCGACGCGAACGGGCTGCTGCTGCTCATCACCATCTTCTGCGCGCTCCCTCACGCGTGGGACCGCGCGCATCACATCCGGATGGAGGTCTTCTATATCCGGCTGTCCGAGCAGCGGCGCCGGTTGGTCGACGTACTGTCGTCCGTGTCCGGCATCATCGTCTTCGGGTTCATGGCGGTCCAGGGGGCTCGGTTCGTGCCGTTCATGATGCGGACCGGCGAAACGGGGGAAGACCTCGAGTGGCCGTTGTGGCCATTCATGGCGTTCTTGTCACTGTGCGCGTGTGTCACGGTGGCCCGTGTCTTTGCGAACCCCGCGGCGCGTGAGGACGATCTGCGATACCGGGTGCACGCACCGGATGGAAAGGACAGCGGCGCGCTGTGAGTCTGACCCTGGCCGGCATTATCGGCATCCTGGCTATGGTGCTGCTGTTGATACTCGGTGTGCCTATCGCATTGGCGATGGCGCTGACCGGGGCCGTGGGGCTGTGGGTGCTGGAAGGGCCCGGTCCGGCGATGGCGCATACGCTGCTCATCCCCTGGTCGGAGGGACGCAGCTTTGTGTTTGTCACCATCCCGCTCTTCGTCTTGATGGGGCAGCTCGTCTTTCGCACCGGATTGGCGTCCGATCTGTACGACGGGGTGCGCACGTGGATCGGGAAGGTCCCGGGCGGGATGGCGATCACGTCGGTCGTCGCGTGTGGGGCGTTTGGCGCCGTGACCGGCTCGAGCATCGCGACCGTGGCGACGATGGGCGCCATCGTCATGCCCGAGATGCGACGCTACAAGTACCACCCGCGCCTGGCCACCGGCGCGCTTGCCGCGTCGGGTACGCTCGGCATCCTGATTCCCCCGAGCCTGATCTTCATCTTCTACGGCGTCATGACCGAGACGTCGATCGGCGCCCTGTTCATCGCCGGGATCGTGCCAGGGATACTGACCGCTGCGATGTTCGCCGCGATTATCCTGGTCCGGTGCATCATCACGCCGTCGCTAGGGCCTCCGGGCCCGGGGGCCACGTGGGCCGAGCGGTGGACGTCGACCGCCGGGCTCCTGCCGATCGTGGGGCTGTTCTTTTTGGTGATCGGCGGTATCTACGGCGGTATCTTCACGCCGACCGAGGCCGCAGGGGTCGGGTGTGTCGGGGTGTTGGTGATGGCGTCGCTGCGGCGACGGCTGACCCGCCTCGCCATGAGTCAGGCGCTGGAAGAGACCGCGTTGATCAGCGCGATGATCTTCGCGATCATCGTGGGCGGCTATCTCGTCGCTCGGTTTCTGGCGGTCACCGGCATCACGGAAAACATGGTGGCGGCGTTGGTGGCGATGGACCTGGGCCGAGTCCCGTTCCTGCTCCTGTTGGTGCTCCTGTATCTCGTCCTCGGCGCCATGGTGGATGTGTTCGGCATGCTGGTGCTGACCATCCCGTTCATCATGCCCGTCGTCGGCCAGCTGGGCATCGACCCGATCTGGTTCGGCGTCTTCGCGGTGATGATGGCCGAGCTGGCCCTCGTGACCCCGCCGGTCGGCGCGAACGTCTTTGTCATGCGACGCACTGCGCCCGAGGTGCCGATGAGCGACATCTTCATGGGCGTGCTGCCCTTTGTGGTGGGCGAGCTGGTCATCATCGCCCTGGTCATCGCGTTTCCGGAGATCGC